>JAUNLB010000160.1 GCA_030532485.1 Pseudoclavibacter sp. | reverse complement strand
CCCCTCGTCCACCCCGAGGGTCTCCAGCTCGATCCGGCCGGCGAATCGCGCGCCGGGTTCGCGCACGAGCCCGTGCTTGACCCGGATGAAGGTCACGGTCAGATCCGCGGGGAGCACCGCGGCCGGCTCCGCCACCTCGCCCGAGTCGGGGTCGACGCCGCTGGGCAGGTCCACCGCCACGACCGTCGGCCGCCGCCCCGGCGTCCGCTCCAGCGCCCGCACGACGGCGGCGACGATCTCGCGCGCCCGGCCGCGCAGGGCGGGCGAGCCGCCCGCGGCCGTGCCCCCCGCGCCGAGCCCGAGCACCCCGTCCACCACGAGGGCGCACGCCGCCGCCCGGCCCGCGAGCCGCGCCGCCCCCGCCGTCTCCGGCAGAAGCGCGGCGCCGGCCTCGAGCGCCGCGGCCAGGGCCCGCTCGTGCACGCTCGACGCGGTGCGCAGCACCTCCACCCGGACGCCGGAGGCGGCCAGCTCGGCGCCCGCGTAGAGCGCGTCCCCGCCGTTGTCCCCGCCGCCGACGAGCAGCAGCACCGGACCCGAGGGGGTGCCGCGCTCCCGCAGCAGCGCCGAGACGCGGGCCGCCAGCGCCTCGGCCGCCCGCCGCATGAGCGGCACCCCCGCCGCCAGCAGCGGCTGCTCGATCCGCCGAAGCTCCGCCGCCGTGTACGTGCGCCGTCCGTTCCACATGCCTCGAGCATGCCCGAGACGGCCGGGACGGCGCTGGACGAAGGGTGGGCTTCCTCAGAACGGGCCCGGCGACCGAGGGCCGGGGGCGAAGGGCGGCCCGCTCGGGGCGATCCCCCAGGAGGGTCCGCCGCCGGGCGGCTGCGGGGCCGGAGGAGCCGGCTGCACCGGGGCGGAACCGGGGACGGGCGGCGGGACGGGCCGCCCCCAGGCTCCGGAGGCCGGCGGGGCGGAGGGCCCGACGGCGGACGGCGGCCCCTGTCCCCAGGGCGGAGCGTGGAGGGGCGGCGGAAGGGGACCGGGGCCCGCACCCGGCGCGAAGCCCGCACCCGGCACCGCGAACGGCCCGGGCCGCCCCGGCCCCCGGGGCACGGGGCTCGGCGGGCGTCGGCGGGACAGGATCGGCAGCAGGACCGCGAACGCCCCCAGCACGGCCGCGAGCGCCAGCAGCCCCGGCACGAGCCAGTGACGGTTGACCACGGTCCAGCTCACGGGTCGGACGGTGGGGACCGCCACGGGGACCGAGGTGCCCCGGTCGGCCGTGCCGGCGACGAAGCCCCAGTCCACGCGCTCCCGGTCCCCGGCCACCTCCGCCCAGCCGGGTTCCACGCCGCCCTGGTCGACCAGGAGCGGATTGGCGTCCGGATAGATCGTCGGGTCCACGGTCACCAGGTTCTGCGGCGAGACCAGGCCGAAGCCTTCGATGTCGGTGCGGCTGAGCTCCTCCCAGCCGTTCGAGGTGTTGCGGATCAGGGACTGGATCAGCTGGTTCCCGGTGGCCTCGGGCCACTTGGCGGCGGCCAGCGCGAGCACCCCGCTGGTCCACGCGGTCGCCGGGGAGGTGCCGATGTTCAGCGCGTACCGGTCCCAGGCGCCGCCCGCGTGGGCGGTGCCGCGGATGTTGACGCCCGGCGCCACGACGGTCAGCCGCTCGGAGCTCACCTCGAAGCCGTCCGAGAGCCCCAGGTAGTCGGTGTTCTCGATCGCGACCACCCCGTTGGCCGCCGAGGTGTCGTCGAGCCGTTCGCCGTCCTCGTTCTGCACCGCGATGTCGACGACGGCCCCCGCCTCCAGGGCGATGCGCACCCCGTTGTAGAGGTCGGCCAGATCCCCCCAGCCGAAGGACATGGAGACGATGCGGGCCCCGTTCTCCACCGCGTCCTGGACGGCGGGGGCGACCTTGACCTCGCAGCCGACCGCCTCGGCCTCGCTCAGCACGGCGTAGTGCAGCACCCGGGCGTCCGGGGCGACCCCCGGCACGCCAGGCTCTCCGTCCGAGCCTCCGCCGCGGCCGGCGATCACCTCGATCATGTTCGTGCCGTGCTCGGCCTCCGAGTCCGTGGAGAGGCCGTCGTAGCCGTTGTCGCACAGCTGTTCCGTGCGCGGCTCGAGCTTCGCTCCGCGCAGGTCCGGCACCTCCGGGTTCACGGGGGTGTCGAGCACCGCGACGGTCACCCCCTCGCCCGTGATCCCCCGGGCGTGGATCTCGGGGATCCCGAAGAGCTCGTTGAACCAGGTGCCGTCGACGACCGATTGGGCGAGGCGGGGGTGGGGGGCGGCGGGCGGCGCAGCCGCCTGCGCGGGAGCGGCCGACGGGAGCGTCCCCGCAGCAAGCGCCGCGCCCAGGAGCAGCGTCCCGGCCGCGAGCGCCCGTCGCAGCACCGACATGCGCACCCCTATCCTTGCTTTCCGTCCGACTCTCCGCCCGGCCGCCGCACGCGGCCGGATCCGCTCCGTCCGTCCATGCTGCCATGCCCCGCTGCGCACGGTCCCCCGCCGACCCCGGAATCAGTCTGCAGGAGGAGCCGGACCCGCTGCTTGCGGCGCATCGCGACCCGGCTGCCGGGCCCCGCCGCGCCCTCGGCCGGGGCCGCTGCGCCGACGGCGCGTCGCAATAGACTGTTCCCGGACCCCGCCGTGCCCTCGGCCGGGGCCGCTCGGACTGGAGAACCCGTTCATGCGCATCGCCCTGGTGTCGCTGCACACCGATCCCTTCGACCCGCCCGGCTGGGGCGACGCCGGCGGCATGAACGTGGTGGTACGGCACCACGCCCGACAGCTGGCCGAGGCGGGGCACGAGGTCGAGGTCCTCACCCGCCGTGCCGATCCCGACGCCCCGGAACTGCGGGAGGCGGGGGACGGCCTGCGCCTGCGCCTGGTGGACGCGGGCCCGCCGCGACCGCTCGCGAAGTCCGAGCAGGGGGTGCTCACGGAGGCGTTCGGCGAGGCCCTGCTGCGTCTGGAGCCCTTCGAGCTCGTGCACGCGCACCACTGGATGTCGGGCGTCGCCGCGCTGCCCGCCGCCCGGGCCTGGGACGTGCCGCTGCTCATGAGCTACCACTCGATCGCGGCCCCGCCCGGCTCCCCCCTCGCCGACGGCGAGCCGCCCGAGGACGCGCTGCGCGTCGCGGGCGAGGCCCGCATGGCCCGCGAGGCGGAGCTGCTGGTGACGGTCAGCGAGGCGGAGGCCCGCACCGCGATCGAGCGCTGCGGCGCCGATCCGGCGCGGGTGCGCGTCCTGCCCCCCGGGGTGGACACGGAGCTGTTCCGCCCCCTGGAGCCCGCGCCGCCGTGCCCGGGCGACGACATCGGCTACGCCTTCCTCGCCGCCCGCCTGCAGCCGCTCAAGGGCATCGACGTGGCGATCGACGCCATCGGCCTGCTGCCGGCGGGGCTGCGGCCCAGGCTCGTGATCGCCGGCGAGGACTCGATCGACTTCGCGGGCTACCGGGCCGAGCTGGAGCAGCGGGCGGCGCGCCTGCACGAGGAGGCGGAGCGAGCGGCCGGCGGGCCCGTGCCCCCGCCGGTCTCGTTCATCGGCGCGCAGGAGCGGGAGCGGCTCGCGCTCTGGCTGCGGGAGGCCCGGCTCGTGCTGGCGCCCTCCTACTCGGAGACCTTCGGGCTCGTCGCGATCGAGGCCGCCGCGAGCGGGGTGCCGACCGTCGCCGCCGCCGACGCCGGCGGGCTGGCGGAGGCCGTCGTGGACGGGGTGTCCGGCGTCCTGGTGCCCGGCTGGGATCCGGCCGAGTGGGCCGAGCACATCGAGCTGCTGCTGCGCGACTCGGACCGCCGCTGCGCCATGCGCAAGGCGGCCCGCGCGCACGCGGAGCGCTTCGCCTGGCCGCTGGTGGGGCGGCGGCTGCTGGACATCTACGAAGAGGCCCTGCGCGCCGAGCGGGGCAGCCGCGTCGCCACGGGAGAGCCGGCGTGAAGGCGGGGGACGGGCCGTTCGCGGGCACGCCGCTGGCGGACTGCCGCACCGTGCTGCTCGTGCACGCGCACCCGGACGACGAGACGATCTCCACCGGCGCGCTGCTGGCCGCCCTCGCAGACTCGGGCCGGCGGACGGTGCTCGTGACGGCCACCCGGGGCGAGCTCGGCGAGGCCGTGCCGGGCCCGCACGGGCGACTGGCCGGCACCGGGGCCTTCGCCGCCCACCGAGAGGGGGAGCTGCACCGGGCCCTGGCCGAGCTGGGGCCGGTCGAGCACGTGTTCCTGGGCTCCCCGCCCGCCCGGGCGGCGGGGCTGGCGCCGCGGCGCTACACCGACTCCGGCATGCGCTGGATCCGTCCGGGCCTCGCGGGCCCCGGCGAACAGGCGGGGCCCGAGGCGCTCACGAGCGCCCCGGCGGCGGAGGTCGTCGCGGATCTGCGCGCCCTGTGCGAACGGGTCCGGCCGGACGCGATCGTCGGCGACGACGAGGAGGGCGGCTACGGCCACCCGGACCACGTGCGCTGCCACCTGGCGGCCCGCGCCGTCGCCGAGGAGCTGGGCGTGCCCGGCTACGGGATCGTGCTGCCCGGCGGGATCGACGCGGAGCAGGACCCGGAGCGGGCCGAGCGGGCCGCCCGCGAGCGCCTCGAAGCCTGGCCGGGCGAGGCGTTCCGGCTGGCGCTCGAACCCTGGCTGCCGCGGCAGCTGGCCGCCCTGCGGCGGCACGAGAGCCAGCTGACGGTCGAGGACGGGCACATGGTCCACTCCGGCGGCCAGCGGCAGCTCGTCCGGCCGAGCATCGGCCTGCTGCGCTGGCCCGCCGCCGGGGACGCGACGGCCGGCTGAGCGGCTCAGCCGGCCGGCTCCCCCGGCAGTCCGCCCAGCGCCCGGCGCAGCACCGCCCGCAGCGCGGGGGCGTCCGGGTCCTGCTCCAGCCAGCGCTCGGCGAGCCCGCGCGCCCACGCCGGATCGCTGCGCGCAGCCTCCCGGATCCACTCGGCGAGCGCCCGGCGCACCCGCGGGGCGGGGTCCAGGCGCAGCCCGTCCAGGTGGGGGCGCATGAGCCCGGGACGCTCCAGGAGCTCGGGGATGCTGCGGGACCACCTGGCGCGCGGCCGCAGCGCCGCCAGCGGGAAGCGGCGCAGCGGGGCCTCGGGCATCGCCGTCCACGGCTCCAGTTCGTCGAGCGCCTCCCGGAGCTCGACGGCCAGCACGGGCCGGGCCGCCAGCCAGGCCCACTCCCGGACGCTGACGCCCCGGTCCGCCGCGAAGCCCCGCAGATCCGGCAGCAGCGCGCCGATGGGCGCACCGGAGCGGCGGTGCAGTTCGACCCGCAGGAAGACCGCGATCGCCCGGGCCGTATCGGCGGGATGGGCCGCGCACACCGCGTAGGCGCCGCTGCCCGCGCCGGCCAGCAGCGCCTCGGCCGTCGCCCGGAACCGGGCCACGGCCGTCAGCCGCCCCGCCTCCTCCAGGCGGGCCAGGGTGGCGTCGCCGAGCCCGGGCAGCACCCGGCTCAGCAGCGCCGCGTGGTCGACCGCGAGGCTCTCGACGAGGGTCCGCGGATCGGCATCGCCCCGGTCCATGGCCGCCCGGCGCCCGGGCTCGATGCCGATCGTGCGCAGTGCTCCCGGCATGACGCCGCTCCTTCCGTGTCCGCCGAGCCGCGTCGCGCCCGTCGAGCCGCGTCGC
>JAUNLB010000159.1 GCA_030532485.1 Pseudoclavibacter sp. | reverse complement strand
GGCGGAGCATCCGCTGTTCGCCCGGGCCGACCTCGTGCTGCTGACCACCGGGGCGACGCTGCCGGACGTCGCCGCGCTCCTGTCCCCGGTCGTGCCCGGCACGACGGTGCTGGACGAGTGCCGCGGCGCCCTGGCCCGGACCGGCCGGGGGCAGCAGCTTCGGCTGCTCGCGGTCGAACGGGCCCGGGACAACTACGCCGACCGCGAGATCGCGGCCGCGGCCGGCGCCCCGGTCGTCGGCCGGATCCCCTGGGCGCCGGGGGCCGCGGCCGTCCACTCCCACGGCGCACGACCCCCGGGACGCCGGGAGCGGGATCGCCATCGGGCGGCGGTCGATCGGACCGCCTGCGCGATCCGGCAGGCCCTGGCGGAGCGGCACGAGCTGCTGGGCGGGGAGGCGCACGCGGCGGCACTGGACGCCGCCGGGACCGGAGGAGGGACGAGATGAGCGAGGGGACGGGGACCATGCGCGAGGAGACGGGGAACGGGCGGGCCGGGGCGGAGCCCGAGACCGCCCGAAGGCTGACGGGGCTGCCGCTGTTCACGGCCGCCGCCGATCCGGCCGCGGTGCCCGAGGGACTGCGGGCACTGGCGGGCGGCACGGGCCCCGGCCGCCGCCCGGCGCCGAACCCGGTGCAGACGGCGCGGGCCGCGAGCGCGGACGCCGACCCGGCCGCCCTGCCGGGATGGGCGCTCGCCCCGAGCGGAACGGGCCCGAGCGGCCGGCGGGCGCGAGCGGAGCCGGTCGAACAGCCGGAGTGGGAGACCGTCGCGCAGCTGCGGGCGGCCGTCTCCACGCTGCTGGCCGAGGCGCTGCACGCCGACCCCGGCATGGACGAGGAGCAGCGGCGGCGGATCGCTCGCAGCCACATCGCCGAGCTCGTGGCGGAGCACGCCGAGAGCCGCCTGCGCTCCGGCGGCCAGCGGGCGGCCTGGTCTCCCGCCATGCGGGAGCGGATCGCGGAGGCCGTCTTCGACGCCCTGTTCCGCCTGGGCCGTCTGCAGCCCCTGCTCGACGACCCGGAGGTCGAGAACATCGACATCTACGGCTGCGACAACGTGTGGATCTCCCGGGCGGACGGCACCCGCCGACGCGGCGCCCCCGTCGCCGACTCGGACGCGGACCTGATCGCCGACATCGCCTTCCTCGCCCGACGGGGCGGCGAGGACGGCCGCAGCTTCACCCCCTCCGACCCGATCCTGGACATGGACCTGCCGGGCAACGCACGGCTCGCCGCGGTGCACCCGCCCGTCTCGCCGCGACCGAAGGTCGTGATCCGCGTGCACCGCTTCGTGGACATCGGCCTGCCGGAGCTGGTGCGCGAGCGCGACACCCTCGGCGCGCGGGCCGCCGCCTTCCTGGCCGCCGCGGTCCGGGCCGGGGTGAGCATCGTCGTCTCCGGCGCCCCCGGCTCGGGCAAGACGACCCTCGTTCGGGCGCTGGCCGGCTGCATCCCGCCCGAGGAGGAGATCGTCACGATCGAGAAGGAGCGCGAACTGCACCTGGACCGGATGGGCGATCGGCACCTGATCGTGACCCCGCTGCAGTACCGCCCCGGGCAGGGCGAGACCGGCGCCGGCGGCCGGCGGCCCGGCGAGGTGACGCTCGTGGACCTGCTGGAGGAGGCGCTGCGGCTGAACGCCGAGCGCATCATCGTCGGCGAGGTGCGCGGCGGGGAGGTGGACGCCATGTTCCAGGCCATGCAGGCGGGGGTCGGTTCCATCTCGACCCTGCACGCGAACTCCCCCTCGGATGCGATCGAGCGGCTGGCGGGCCTGTGCCTCAAGGCCCTCGGCACGAGCGAGGCCTACGCCTACCGGCAGATCGCGCAGCACATCGGCCTGATCGTGCAGATCGTCAAGACCCGGGACGGGCACGGCCGCCTGCGGCGACGGGTCACGCGCATCGCCGAGATCCAGCCCGGGGAGGCCGGCACGGACGGAGCGCTGCGGCCGATCGCCGCGGACCTGTTCCGCGCCCGCACCCCGGACGGTCCGGCCGAACCGCACGCGCCGCCCAGCCGCGGGCTGCTGGAGCGGCTGGCGCGGCACGGCCTGGACCCGGCCGCGCTGCGCGCCGACGGGGCGGGGCGGCGCGCATGAACGCGCTGCTCGCCCTGCTCGCCTGCCTCGCGACCGCAGGCGCGCTGCTCGCGCTCGCCGGCTGGCTGCCCGCGGAACCGTCGGCGGTCCCGCCCCGGCCGGCCCGGCCCCGCCGACGCCCGCGACTGCCGCGGCTCGGCCGGGGCGGCCGCCTCGTCGCCCTCGTCGGCCTGGCGGCCGGCCTCGCGCTGTGGGCCGCCTCCGGCTGGCTGGTGTTCCTCCTCGGCGTGCCGCTGGCGGCCCTCGGCCTGCCGCTGCTGCTCGCGGGCGACGACGCCCCCCGACGCATCGAACGCCTGGACGCGCTGGAGTCCTGGACCCGGGGCCTGGCCGGACTCACGGTCGCCGGGGCGGGCCTGGAGCAGACCCTCGCGGCCGGGCTCGCCAGCGCACCGGAGGCCCTGCGACCCCAGCTCGGCGCGCTCGTGGCCAGGCTCGGGGCCGGCTGGCGGACCCACGCGGCACTGCGCGCCTTCGCCGAGGAACTGGCCGATCCGAGCGCGGACCTGGTGGTCATGCACCTGCTGCTGGCCGAGCGGATGCGGGGGCCGGGCCTGGCCCGGGCGCTGGACGACCTGGCCGAGAGCCTGGCCGAGGAGCTGCGGATGCGCAGGCGCATCCTCGCCGACCGCGCCAAGCCCGGGCTGAACGTGCGCATCATCACGGTGCTCACCCTGCTCCTGCTGTGCGGGCTGCCCTTCGCGGGGGAGTTCGTGGCCCCCTACCGGGAGCCCGCAGGCCAGCTGCTGCTGACCGGCTGGCTCGCCCTGTACGTGCTGACGCTCCTGTGGCTGCGGCGGATCACCGCGATGCCGGCGCCCGCCCGCAGCCTGGGACCCGAGACGAGGAGCGCCTGATGCCCCTCCCCGCTCTGCCCGGAGCGCTCGCCGCGCTCGGGTTCCTCGTGCTGGCCGCGGCGCTGCTGCCCGCCCGGCCCCATCTGCGGGCCGCCCTGGACCGGCTGGGCGCCCCCGGCGCCGCCGCGCCGCGCCCGCGGGGCGGCTCCCCCCTGCTGCGGCTCGGCGACTGGCTGCACCGCCGCGCCCCCGCGCCGCCGTCCGGGGCCGGCGTCGAGCGGGATCTGGAGCTGCTCGGCCGCAGCCCGGCCGCGTTCTACCGGGACAAGGCCGTGCTCGCCCTCGGCGGGCTGCTCGCCCCGCTGCTGCTGGGCGTGCTCGGCGCGGCGACCGGGCTGCTGCCCGCCGCCCCGCCGGCCGGCCTGGCCCTCGGACTGGCGGTGCTGCTCTGGTTCCTGCCGGATCGGAGGCTGCGGCGCGAGGCCCGAGGCGCCCGGGAGGAGGCCGCCCGAGCCGTCGCCCTGTACCTGGAGCTCGTCGCGGCCGAACGCCGCCGCGGCGCCCCCGCGGCCCAGGCCCTGGAGACGGCCGCCGGGATCGGCACCTCCTGGCTGTTCGCTCGGGTCCGAGAGCAGCTCGCCCGCGCCCGGCTGGCCGGCACGACCCCCTGGACCGCCCTGACCGGGCTCTCCGAGCGGATCGGGGTGCCCGAACTGGCCGATGTGGCCAAGATCATCCGGCTCTCCGGCGAGGAGGGCGCCGCGGTGTACGAGACGCTGCGCGGCCGCGGCCGCAGCCTGCGCATCCGGCTGCTCGGCGACGAGCACGCGCGGGCCAACCGGGCCAGCGAGCGCATGACCCTGCCGCTGACGGCCCTCGCCTTCGTCTTCGTCGGGATCGTCATGACCCCGCTCGTCCTGGGGCTCACGGCATGAGCGGCGGACGCGGACCGCCCCGTGCGGCGGCCGGGCGGGGCCCGCGCCGCGCCGCACACCGAGCAGGGGGACCACCACAACACCGAGGAGACAGACATGCACCCCAACCGGATCGTCGAGCACTGCCTGCACCGCTGGACGCGGCTGCGGGAACGGGACGAGCGCGGCGCCGAGACCACCGAGTGGATCCTCATCGTCGTCGGCGCGCTCATCATCGGCGGCGCCGTCCTGATGGCCATCCGGGGCTTCGTGGACGCCCAGATCGCCAAACTGCCGGGCTGAGCGATGCGGGGGAGGGATCCCGCCGCCGGCGAACGCGGCGCCGCCGCGGCCCAGGCCGTGCTCGTCCTGCCCGCGACCCTGCTGCTGTTCCTCGGGCTCGTGCAGGGCGCCCTGCTCCTGCACGCGGGCAACGTCGCCCAGACCGCCGCCCAGGCCGCCTACGAGGCCGCCCGCCTGGCGGACGGCGACGAGGCGGCCGGGCAGCGGGCCGCCGAGCGCACCGTCGCGGCCGCCGGCGACGCGCTGCAAGCGGTGTCGGTGAGCGTGCAGCGACGAGGCGGCGTCATCCGGGTCACGGTCGCCGGCACCGCGAGCGGCCTGCTGCCGGGCGCGCCCGTCGACGTCGTCCGCCGGGTCGAGGGGCCCGCGGAGCGATGGGAGGGCTGACGCGGCCGCGAGCCGGCGAACGCGGCTCGCAGGCCGTCGAACTGGTGCTCTTCGCCCCCGTGCTGCTGCTCGTGATCGGCTTGCTCGCGGCCGGCGGCCGGCTCGCGCTCGCGGCCAACGCGCTGGAATCGGCGGCGGCCGTCGCGGCGCGGGAGGCGACGCTCGCCGGCTCCGGGACGGAGGCGAGGCGACGCGCGGAGCAGGCCGCGGGACTGGCCATGGAGCAGTCCGGCTATCCCTGCCGGACGGTGGAGGCGGAGGTTTCGGGACAGGCCGGCCCCGGCGGTTCGGACGTCGTGCGGGTGGAGATCGTCTGCGCGCTGTCCGTGGGCGATCTGGGCCTGCCGGGCCTGGAGGGGGCGCCTCGCCTGCGCGCGAGCGCCCAGAGCCCGGACGATCCGCACCGGGAACCGGGATGCGCTTCCTGTGGATCGCCTGAGGGGCTGTCCGATCCGCCCCCGTCGGCGGACCTTACTCGGAGTGGGCGGACCGTCCGGAGCGGGCGGGCCCCCGGCGAGCGGTTCCCCGGAGGACGCCCGGCGACGGAAGGAGGCGGACCGTGCCACGCATCCTGAGCGGCCTGGGCGCGGCGCTCGGCCTCGCGCTGCTGGTCTTCGGCGTGCCGATCGCCCTGCTGGCGATCGCCGGGCCGCCGCTGCCGCAGGAGCTGGCCGGGCTGCCGGGCCGGCTGCTGCGCCCGGACCCGGGCGGCCGGGTGCTCATGGGCGTCGTGGTCCCGCTCGTCGCCTGGATCGCCTGGGGCTACTTCGCCTGCTCGCTGCTCCTGGAGCTGGCGGACCGGCTGCGCGGACGCCGAGCGGTGCGACTCGGGATCATGCGGCCGGGGCGGGCCTGCGCCTCGCTGCTGGTGGGCGCGGTCGCAGGCGCCCTCGCCCTGGGCCCGGCGTCGGCGCAGGCCCTGCCCGCGCAGCTTCTCGGCTCCCCCGGATCGGAGGGGCGGGGCGCCGCCCCGCCCGTCGAAGTCCGGGAGGGCGACACCCTGTGGGGCATCGCCGAACGGCACCTGGGGGACGGGGAGCGGTATCCGGAGATCGCGCTCGCCTCCGGCATCGAGGACCCCGACCGCATCGAGGTCGGCCAGCCGATCGTCCTGCCCGGAACGGACGGGTCCGAGGCAATAGGCGGACCGGATGGACCGGACGGCACAGGCGGAACGAACGACACAGGCGGAACGGGCGGCGCGGCGGCGCCGGACGGACCGGGCCGGCCGGA
>JAUNLB010000158.1:2049-5752 GCA_030532485.1 Pseudoclavibacter sp. | reverse complement strand
AATATAATATAAAATATTATTTTATCGCCTAGCAGCCCGCGAACGAACCCGCGCAGCCCGCGAACGAGGAGGAAGAACCGTGCGAGTCCACGTGCCCGTCCATCTGCGCTGGAGCGATCTGGACGCCTACGACCACGTCAACAACGCCCGGATCCTCACGATCCTGGAGGAGGCGCGCGTGCGGGCCTTCTGGGCGGGGCCCGGGCTCGACGGCGAGGAGCCCCGGCCGCTGGCCGTGGTCGAGGGCGGGCGCGCCTCGGCCACCCACACCCTCATCGGCGGCCACGAGATCGAGTACCTGCACCCCATCCCCTACACGGTCGACCCGGTCGAGGTGCAGCTGTGGTTCAGCCGCCTGGGCGGGGCCAGCGCCGATGTCTGCTACGAGGTCTCCGGGCCGGGGACGGCGGACCGGAGGGCCGAGCGCGTCTGCTACCTGCGGGCGCGTTCCAGCATGGTGTTCGTCCGGGCCGAGACGGGCAGGCCCCGCCGCATCGATGCGAGGGAACGGGCGGCCTGGCAGCCCTATCTGGAGGAGCCGCCCCGCTTCCGCGGGCGCGAGTGAGGCTCGGGAGCCCCGCCGGCCGGGTTCGTGCGCGCCGGAGCCTCAGGCGCCGGCGCGCTTGAGGCGCACCATCCCCTCCTGGGAGACGGTGGCCACCAGCTCGCCGTCCCGGGTGAAGAAGTGGCCGAGGGTCAGGCCCCGCCCGCCCGAGGCGTTCGGGGACTGGGCCAGATACAGCAGCCACTCGTCCGCCCGGGCGAAGCGGTGCCACCACACCCCGTGGTCCAGCGAGGCGACCCGCAGGCCGGGCTCCACCCAGACGATGCCGTGCCGACGCAGGATCGGCTCCAGGATCGTGTAGTCGCTCACGTAGGCGATCGCGGCCCGGTGCAGCACGGGGTCGTCCGGCATGGTGCCGATCGCCTTGATCCACACCGCCTGCACCGGGGTGCGCTCCTCGCCCGGGCGCACGTAGATGGGACCCTCCACGTGCCGCATGGCGAAGGGACGGCGGTGGACCCAGTAGTTCGCGAGCGATTCGCCGGCCTCGGCCACGATGTCGGCCTCGCTCGGCAGGCTCTCCGGGTCCGGCATCCCCTCCGGCATCCGCACGGCGTGCTCCAGCCCCTCGTCGCTGGTCTGGAAGGAGGAGATCATGGACCAGATGGGCATGCCGTGCTGGTAGGCCTGCACGCGTCGGGTGGTGAACGAGTTGCCGTCGTGGATGCGGTCCACCGAGAAGGTGATGGGCTGGTGGATGTCGCCGGGACGCAGGAAGTAGCCGTGCATGGAGTGCACCGGACGGTCCGCCTCGACCGTGCGCATCGCGGCGACGATGGACTGGGCCATCACCTGCCCGCCGAAGACGCGGCCGTGCGGCATCCACTGGCTCGGGCCGGTGAAGATGTCCTCGCGGGTCCTCGCGCCCGTGTCGGTCAGGTTCAGGGTCCGCAGGAACGCCTCCAGCGGCGGCATGTCCTCGATCTCGCCGAGCGAGGGCTCGCTCGGGGCGTGGCCCCGTCCCCACTCGACGGGCGAGACGGCCGGCTGCGGCGTGGGCTGCTCGTCGCTCATGCGGCTAGTTTAGGAGCGATGCAGATCCGGATCCGCTTCACAGAGCCGCGTGCGCTGCGGGATCTCGCGACCCTGCTGGGCCGGGCGGCGCGCATCGAGGAGGCCGAGGCCCGCCTCCAGGTTCACGCCGGCGTGCTCGCCGTCTGGGTGCCGGTGCTGCGCCCGGCGACGCTCCTGGACGACTCGCCCCTCGTGCTGGGCATGCGGGCCGTGCCGGCCGAGTGCGAGCAGGATCCGGGACTGGACGCCGTGGTGCCCCTGCGGGCGGTGCTGGACCGGCTCGCCCGGGCCGCGGGCGGCGAGGCGCCCGAGCTGCCCGTGCCGCCCGAGCGGCCGCTGGCCGGCTGGGCGGCGGTCAGCCCGCCCCGATCCGGGTGGCGGCCGAGCGGGCGGGTCTCCGAGGCGGCGCTCGCGGCGGCCGCCGAGGCGGGGATCGCCCGGATCGCGGCGGCCGCCCCCCGGGGGGTCGGCACCCTCATCGCCCAGCGGGCGCGCACCGAGACCTGGACGGCCCCGCTGGCCGGGGTCGAGCCCACCGACCCGGAGGAGGCGGGCGCGCCGGTCCCTCCGGTGGCGGGCACGGCCTTCGCGGCCGACGCCCTCGGCTTCCTCGCGCCCGGGGCCGCGGCGCGTCGGGGGGCCTTCGCGAGCCTCGCCGAGGCGCCCGGCTGGCTGCGGCTGAGCACGCGGCGCGGCCACGTGCTGCAGCGTCGCCGGGCCTGAGCGCCGTCGGGCGGCCTCCCTGTCGCAGCGGATGCGGAGCCGCTACCGTGGATGACCATGGACCGCAGTATCGAGGCAATCAAGCGAGACATCTTCGCCCGCAACGCCGGAGAACCCGAGTTCCACCAGGCTGTCGCCGAAGTGCTGGACTCGCTCGACCCCGTGCTCCGCAAGCACCCCGAATACTTCGATCTCGCCATCATCCGCCGGCTGTGCGAGCCGGAGCGGCAGATCATCTTCCGCGTCCCGTGGGTGGACGACGAGGGCCGGGTGCAGATCAATCGTGGATTCCGCGTCGAGTTCAACTCCGCCCTCGGCCCCTACAAGGGCGGGCTGCGCTTCCATCCATCGGTGAACTTGGGCATCGTCAAGTTCCTCGGATTCGAGCAGATCTTCAAGAACTCGCTCACGGGCATGCCGATCGGCGGCGGCAAGGGCGGCAGCGACTTCGATCCGCACGAGCGCAGCGAGCGCGAGATCATGGCCTTCTGCCAGTCGTTCATGACCGAGCTGTCCCGGCACATCGGCGAGCACACCGACGTCCCGGCCGGCGACATCGGCGTGGGGGCGCGCGAGATCGGCTACCTCTTCGGCCAGTACAAGCGGCTGACGAACCGCTTCGAGGCGGGCGTGCTGACCGGCAAGGGCATGACCTGGGGCGGCTCGCTCGTGCGGCCGGAGGCGACCGGCTACGGCACGGTGCTGTTCGCGCGGGAGATGCTGCGCACGCGCGGCGAGGACTTCGAGGGCAAGCGGGTCTCGGTGTCCGGCTCCGGCAACGTCGCGATCTACGCGATCGAGAAGCTGCAGGAGCTGGGGGCGGTCGTGGTGAGCGCCTCGGATTCCTCCGGGACGGTCTACGACCCGGAGGGCGTCGATCTGGAGCTGCTCAAGACGATCAAGCTGGAGGAGCGCGGCCGCATCGGCGACTACGCGGAGCGCGTCGGCGGCCGGGCCGAGCTGCGGACGGGCCGCGGGGCGGTGTGGCATCTGCCGGTGGACGTGGCCCTGCCCTGCGCGACGCAGAACGAGTTGGAGGCCGACTCGGCGCGGCAACTGGTCGCGAACGGCGTGCTCGCCGTCGCGGAGGGGGCGAACATGCCCTGCACCCCCGAGGCGATCGCGGTGTTCCGCGAGGCGGGCACCCTCTTCGGCCCGGCGAAGGCGGCCAATGCCGGCGGTGTGGCCACGAGCGCGCTGGAGATGCAGCAGAACGCCTCCCGCGACTCCTGGACCTTCGAGTACACGGAGCGGCGCCTGACCGAGATCATGGTGGACATCCACGAGCGCTGCCGTCGTCGCGCCGAGGAGTACGGGGCGCCCGACGACTACGCGCTGGGCGCCAACATCGAGGGCTTCTCCAAGGTGGTCAACGCGATGCTCGCCCAGGGCGTGGTCTAG
>JAUNLB010000158.1:0-1949 GCA_030532485.1 Pseudoclavibacter sp. | reverse complement strand
AGGGCGGCCAGCACCGCCTCCACCGTCTCGCGGCTGCGCGCGGCCGCGACGTCGAGGGCGACGTGGAAATCGCGCCCGGCCTCCGGCCCGCACAGGTCCGAGATCCCGCGCACCGAGAGGAAGCCGATCCCGAAGGCCCGCGCGGTCTGCGCGATCGCGCAGGACTCCATGTCGGTCGCGACCGCGTCGGGGAAGGCCTCGCGGGTGTCGGCGACGTTGCGGGCGGTCACGAAGGCGTCGCTGGAGAGGATCCGGCCGAAGCGCAGGGCGCTCGCGGCGGGGGCCCGGGCGGCGCGCGCGGCGGCCAGCAGTCCCGGGTCGGCGGTGAAGCGCGGCGGTTGACCGGGGACCTGCCCGCGCACGTAGCCGAACTCGCTCGCATCGGCCGCGCCGTAGCTGTAGGACTCGCCGATCGCCACGTCGCCGGCCTCGATCTGCCGGTCCAGCCCGCCGGCCGTTCCGGCGGAGACGACGAGGCGCGGCCGGAGGGCGCAGATCGCCCAGCTCGCAGCGGCGGCCGCCGAGGCGAGCCCGATGCCGCTGCGCACCACGACGACGGCTCGTCCGGACAGCCGGGTGCGGTGCGCCTCGACGCCGGCGAGCGGGCAGGGGAGGGGCGTCGGGGCCTGCGCGCTGTCGGCGGGCAGGAAGGCGGCCGCCTCCTCGTCCATGGCGCACAGGACCAGCACGGGCGCCTCGCCGTCGTCGGGCGCCGGGTCCCGCGGCTCAGGCATCGGCGGGCTCCGCAGCGCCGTCCGTCGCGAAGACCGTGCCCCACGCTTCGCGGGCGTCGAGGAAGGCGCGCACGGCCCGCTTGGCGCCCGTCAGGCTGTGGCTCGCCCCCCAGCCGCACTGCACCTCGTTCGCGGCCGGCACCTCCTCGGCCGCCAGCACCTCGTCGAGGCTGCGCTCCAGCAGGGGGAGGAACTCCGCCGGCTCCAGCCCCAGGGTGATGGCGTAGAAGCCGGTCTGGCAGCCCATGGGCGAGAAGTCCACGAGCCGGTCCGTGTGCTCGCGCATCAGTTCCGCGATCAGATGCTCGATGGAGTGGACGACGGGCATCTCCAGGTGCTCGACGTTCGGCTGGGCGAAGCGGATGTCGTACTTGATCAGTTCGTCGCCGCCGGGCAGCCGCTTGCGCTCGGCGATCCGGACGTAGGGGGCCGCGACCAGGCGGTGGTCCAGGTTGAAGGACTCGACGTTCATGCGCATGGCACGAGCCTACGGCGCGGCGCGTCCGCGCGCCTGCAGGGGGCGCAGGGCGAGCTCCAGCAGCCGCCTCGCCCGCGCCGCGTCCATGCGGGTGGCGCCCTCCGCGCAGCGGGGGACCGCGATGCCGCCGGTGACGGCCGACAGCACTGCCGCACCCTGTGGACGGACGTCCGGGTTGTCCAGCGCGACCCGGAGGGGGACGGCTGCGGCCCCGCCTGCTGCCGGCCCGCGCGCTCGTTTTGCCCGCGGAGCTGTGGCTGGGCGTATCCGGGGCGTATCCGGCGGCCCGGTCGGCACATGCTCCTGCAGCACCGGGTCCTCGCGGCGCCGCCGGGCCGAGTCGGGGCTCCTCGGGCGTGGGGCGTGTCGATCAGGGCGTGTTGATCAGCGCCAGGGAGGCGCGGTCGAAGTAGTCCAGCATGCTCGCGCGGTTCGCGGGCGAGAGGCTCAGGGTCCCTGCGGCCGAGACCTCCTCGAGCGCCTCGCGCATGTGTGCCAGCCAGTGCTCGCGCGCCTCGCGGTCGATGCGGAACGGTCGGTGCCGAAGTCGCAGCCGCGGGTGTCCGCGCTCTTCGGAGTAGGCGCCCGGGCCGCCGAAGAACTGCGCGAGGAACAGCGACAGGCGCCGGATCGCGCCGGACAGGTCCTCCTGCGGGTACATCGGCCACAGCAGCGGATCGCACCGCACCCGCTCGTAGAAGGCCGTGACCAGGGCGTCGAAGGCGGCCTGCCCGCCG
>JAUNLB010000157.1:1858-5793 GCA_030532485.1 Pseudoclavibacter sp. | reverse complement strand
CGACGACTTCCTGGCCGACAAGCCGCAGCGCGCCGAGGCGCCCGCGGAGGAGGGCTGGCGCGGTTCGCTGCGCCGCAGCACCGGGGGGCTGCTGCGCTTCAAGCCCAGCGCCCGGGAGATGGTCAAACGCGAGGAGATCGCCGCGATCCGCCGCACCTTCGAGGGGCACCGCTCGATCGTGGTCATGAACCCGAAGGGCGGCGCCCACAAGACGACCGCGACCCTCATGATCGCGGCCATGTTCGGCATGCACCGCGGCGGCTACACCCTCGCCTGGGACAACAACGAGACCCGCGGCACCCTCGGCTGGCGCTCCCACCGCGGCGACCACGACCGGACCGCCGTGGACCTGCTGCACCAGCTCTCGCACTTCGAGATCTCCGGCGGCGCCACGATCGCGGACGTGGACCGCTTCGTGCGCAACCAGGGCGAGGCGAACTTCGACGTGCTCGCCTCGGACGACGACGCGGCCAGCGCCGCGATCATCGACGACGAGGCCTTCTCGCGCCTGTACCGCACGCTCAGCCGCTTCTACCGGGTCATCGTGATCGACACGGGCAACAACATGCGGGCCAGCAACTGGGAGGCGGCGCTGGAGATCGCCGACCAGCTGGTGATCGTCTCCACCGCCCGCGAGGACACGGCCGCCTCGGCCGCGTGGTTGGCGGACGGCTTGGCCGAGCGCGGCTTCTCGGACAAGCTCGCGAACGCCGTGACGGTGCTCTCCAGCCCCTCGGCCAAGGAGGACCGGAACCTGCAGCAGCGGCTGCGGGAGCACTTCTCGCAGATCACGCGGGACGTGGTGGAGGTGCCCTACGACCACGAGTTCGTGGGCGGCGGGGAGCTGCACATCGGCGGCCTCCGCGGCGAGACGCTGGACGCCTGGCGCCGGGTCGCGGCGGTCATCGCCCGCGGCCTGTAGGGCGCATCGCGCAGGCGGCGCGGGGTCGCCTCGGACAAGGAATGAGGGAGTCCCCATGACCAGGCGAATCCTCCACGTCGTCACCAACGTCGGCCACTACGACGACCCCGCCCACCCCACGGGCCTGTGGCTGTCCGAGCTCGCCCACGCCTGGGAGGTGTTCGAGGAGCGCGGCTTCCAGCAGGCCCTCGTGAGCCCGCTGGGCGGCGCGTCCCCGCTGGAACCGCGCTCCCTGGTATTCCCCAACTACGACCGGGCCGCCAGGGCGTGGCACCGGAACCCGGCCAGGATGGCGCTGCTGCAGGACACGCTCCGCCCCGACCAGGTCGATGCGGCCGACTACGACGCGGTCTTCTTCACCGGCGGCCACGCCGTGATGTACGACTTCCCCGCCAGCGAAGGCCTCCAGCGCATCACCCGCGAGATGTGGGAGCAGGACAAGATCGTCTCCTCCGTCTGCCACGGCTACTGCGGCCTGCTCGACACGAAGCTCTCGGACGGCTCGCTCCTCGTCTCGGGCCGGCGCCTGACCGGCTTCGCCTGGCAGGAGGAGGTCCTGGCCCGCGTGGCCCGGTTCGTCCCCTACAACGCGGAGGAGGAGATGCGCCGGCGCGGGGCGCTCTACGAGAAGGCGAGGCTCCCGTTCGTCCCCCACGTCGTCGTCGACGGCCGGCTCGTCACCGGACAGAACCCCGGATCGGCCAGGCGGACGGCCGAGAGGCTCGCGGCGCTGCTGTGACCGTCCTCGGCGCCGCTCGCCGGCGGTAGCCTGGAGGCGCGCCGGGATGCGGCGCCCCGCCCGCGCCGAAAGGACACCGTGCTCGAGGTCACCGTCTCCGTCCGTGACGCCGATCCCGCCGAGATGGACGAGATCCAGGCCGCGCTCGACGCGCGCCGGGGCGTCGTGCTCTCCTCGGGGGTCGAGTACCCGGGCCGCTACACCCGCTGGGACATCGGCTTCGTCGATCCGCCGCTCGTGCTGGAGGGCTCGGGCTTCGGGCTGCGCCTGCGGGCCCTCGGCGAGCGGGGCCGGGTGCCCTTCGCCGCCTTCCGGGCGGCGCTGGCGGCGCTGGACGGGGTGAGCGTCCGGGACGTGCCCGGCGCCCCGGAGCCCGAAGCGGAGATCCGCATCGCCTCCCAGCGGGACGAGCCGCTGCCGGAGGAGCAGCGCACCCGCCGCCGCTCGAGCTTCTCGGTCCTGCGGGCCCTCATCGCCGCCCTGCCGGACGACCCGCCCCACCTGGGCCTGTACGGCGCCTTCGGCTACGACCTGGTCCGGCAGATCGAGGCGCTGCGGGAGCCGGAGGCGCAGCGGCGGGACCTGGTGGTGTACCTGCCCGACTCGGTGCTCGCGGTGGACCGGCAGCGGGGCGATGCGCACCGCTACGACTACGACTTCGCCTTCGCCGGCGAGCGCACGGCCGGGATCGCCCGCACCCCCGCGGCCGCGCCCTTCCGCCCGCCCGCGCCGGACGCGGCCGGGTGGCGGGACCACGAGCCGGGCGAGTACGCCGAGCTGGTGCGCCGGGCCCGGGGCTCCTTCGAGCGCGGCGAGCTGTTCGAGACGGTGCCCGGCCAGGCCTTCCGTCGGCCGCTGCGCTCCGGCCCCGCGGCCCTGTTCGCGCACCTCAAGCGCGTCAACCCGGCCCCCTACGGCGCCTTCATGAACCTGGGCGACGGCGAGTTCCTCGTCTCGGCGAGCCCGGAGATGTTCGTCCGGGTGCAGGGCTCCCGGGTGGAGACGGTGCCGATCTCCGGCACGATCCGCCGCGGCGCGGACGCGATCGAGGACGCCGACCGGATCCTGGAGCTGCTCAACAGCGACAAGGACCGCGCCGAACTGACCATGTGCACGGACGTGGACCGCAACGACAAGTCGCGGGTGTGCGAGCCCGGCTCGGTGCGGATCATCGGCCGCCGGCAGGTGGAGCTGTACTCGCGGGTCATCCACACCGTCGACCACGTGGAGGGGCGGCTGCGGGCCGGCTTCGACGGCCTCGACGCCTTCGCGACCCACATGTGGGCGGTGACCGTCACCGGGGCGCCGAAGATCTGGGCGATGCGCTTCATCGACGAGCACGAGCGCTCTCCTCGCGGCTGGTACGGCGGCGCACTGGGGGTGCTGCTCGCCAACGGCGACGTGAACACGGGGCTCACGATCCGCACCGCCACGATCCGGGACGGTGTGGCCGAGGTGCGGGCCGGGGGCACGCTGCTCATCGACTCGGACCCGGAGGCCGAGGAGCGGGAGACCGAGATGAAGGCCTCGGTGCTGCTGGAGGCGATCGAGCACACCTCCGGCGGCGAGGGCCGGGACGAGCCGGCCGGGTCCCCGGGCCCCGACGCCGGGAGGGGGCACCGCATCCTGTTCCTGGACCACGAGGACTCCTTCGTGCAGATGCTCGCCGGCTACATGCGCGAGACGGGCGCCGAGGTGCGCACGGTGCGGGTGCCGCGCGGCGGCATCGACGCGCAGCTCCTGCGGGACGAGCTGGACGCCTTCGAGCCCACCCTGCTGGTGATGTCCCCGGGGCCCGGGGCGCCCGCGGACTTCCGGGACGGCGAGATTCTGGCCGAGGCCGAGGCCCGCGGGCTGCCGGTGTTCGGCGTGTGCCTCGGCCAGCAGGCGATCGGCGAGTTCTTCGGCGGCCGCCTGGCGCGTCTGGAGCACCCCCTGCACGGCCAGGAGCGGCGGGTGCGGGTGGTGGCCGAGGGCTTCCTGGACGAGCTGCCCGTCGAGTTCGTCACCGGCCGCTACCACTCCCTCTTCCTCGACCCGAACCGCTTCCCCCACGAGGAGCTGATCCTGGTGGCCAGCGACCAGGACGGCGTCCCGATGGCGATCCAGCACCGCGACAAGCCGATCTTCGCGGTGCAGTTCCACCCCGAGAGCCTCATGACCCTGCGGGACCGGGCCGGGCACCGCATCATCGACGCGGTGCTGCGCCGGATCCCCGCCCCCGCCGCCGGGGCCTGAGACGAGATCCGCCCGGCGCCGCCCTCCCCGCCGCGG
>JAUNLB010000157.1:0-1848 GCA_030532485.1 Pseudoclavibacter sp. | reverse complement strand
CGGCGGGGCCCGGCCCCGACCCCGCCCCGGCGCCGCGGCCCGGCCCGGGGCGGGGGCGGGGCGGGGGGCGACCGCGGCCCGCCCGGCGCCGCCGTCCCGGCCGCGGTCGCGGCGGGAGCGGCGGCACCGGGCGGTGCGGTGCGCTCCGGCTACTCGACGGCCCAGGAGGGCAGGCCGACGATGTAGCTCTGGGCGGGGCCGGAGCCGAAGTTGCTCGTGAAGATGATCCGGCTCAGATCGCGCGAGGCGCTCGCGTGCGGCTCCAGGAAGTACGCCTCCTCCGTGCTCGGGTTCTCCTGGGCGCGGACGTGCGCGACGTTCAGGACGCGGCCGCCGGGCTTGAGCTCGACCAGCCACACCTTCCGGTACTCGGCCCGCAGCTGCGGGGCGGGGCTGGTCTGCGCGTAGTCCGCGCTGTCGGCGTAGGTGGACACGACCGCCCAGCCCGGCTTGTCGAAGGCCTGGCCGCTGATGTGCAGGGCGTAGGCCTCGCCTCCGGCCGGGTAGAGGCTGCGCAGCTCGATGCGCTGCCGGCTCGCGATGTCGACGGCGACGAGCTTGCCGCTGCCGTAGTCCGCGTAGACGTAGTAGTCCTGCCCCTCGGGACCGAAGACGAGGTCGGAGTGCTCGGAGCCGGTGGCGAGCTCGACGGAGCTGCTGAAGTCGCGCGGGTAGGCGCGGGTGCCGCCCTGCCCGTGCAGCCAGGAGGGCACGACGTACTCGCCGCTGGGCGAGATGCTGATGTGGTCCGGGTAGGCGTGCGGGACGGGGAAGTCCTTCGCGTCCAGGGTGCCGACGATGCGCTGCTCCTGAAGGTCGAAGGTCAGCATGCCGTAGATCTTCTTCTGCTGGGTGGCGGCGTCGTAGCTGGTCGCCATGAGGGCCAGGTAGCGGCCGTCGGCGCTCGCGGTGCCCTCCTTCCCGGTCCAGAAGGAGGTGGCCTGCGGCCAGGGCGTCTTGCCCGCGAAGTCGAAGAGCACCTCGGTCTTGTCGTTGCGCACATCGTAGGACCACCAGGTGCTGCCGCCGTCCCGGGCGGTGAAGTAGAGCACGTTCGGGTCGCTCGCGTGCCAGATCGGCTCGCAGTCCCCGGCGAGCCCCTTCAGCAGCTTGATCTGCTGGAAGCTCGCGCCGTCGTAGAGGTACCAGTAGCCGCGGTCGTCCCAGGCGATGTAGCGGGAGGCGTCGGCGTTGAAGGCCTGGCGGCGCGAGTAGTTGTGCCGCATGCGCTCGCCCTGGCCTTCGGAGCCGTCGGTGGCCCGGTAGATGCGGGTGCCGTAGGCGGGGTCGATGAAGGCGTCGTCCAGGCCCTGGGCGCGGGCGGGCCGCTCGGCGGGCGCGATGGGGTCGGCCGACAGCGGGCTCAGGGAGAAGTCCGCCGGGTAGAGGGCGTCGAAGGGGTTGTGCGCGTTCGTCTCTCGGGCCTCGGCGGCGGGTCTGCCGTCCGGTTCGCTCGCGACCGCGCCCTGGCACACGGCCAGGGAGAGCGCGGCGGCGGCGCAGACGGCACCCGCACGGGTGAGTCGACGGTGGATCACGATTGCTCCTGTCGTTGAGCGGATTCGGGACCGTCCGGATGTCTGGGGGCTCGGTCGGGGGCGGTTCGGAAAGAGGTTATCGACGCAACTATTCACCCTCAAGGGATTCCCGGTGTCTTTTCAGCTACGCCTGTCGATGCATCCCTCGCTCGGTTCCCGCTCGGCCACTGCGGATCGCATCGCTTCGTTTCATCCCTGCCATGAGGAACATGTCCTGGACGCATCGTTCCCGCCCGTCGAGGCTGGAGGCATGAGGAGCACGAGCAGGACGAGCGGGGGAGGCGGCGCCGAGGTGGACCGGGCGAGCGGG
>JAUNLB010000156.1 GCA_030532485.1 Pseudoclavibacter sp. | reverse complement strand
TGCCCGTGCTGTGGGTCCGGGACCGCAGCCTCGACAAGCCCATCCCGGTCCTCGCCACCCCGCCCGCGATCGACGTGCGGGCGGCGACCGTGGAGTGCGCGCCGCTGGTCGGCGTGCGCTGGCTCGTCGACGAGGTGGAGGCGCGGGGCCGGTACCGCGTCCCCGGCAGCGGGGAGCGCCCCGTCACGGTGCGGGCCGAAGCGCTCGCCGGCTACCGGATCGTCGGGGCCTCGCAGTGGCGGGTGCTGCTCGGCTCCGCCGAAGCGGGCGAGCTGATCGCCGCCGAGACCTTCGACGGCCCGGCCGGCTGGCACGTGCCCAAGAGCGCCCGGCTCGTGGGCGGCGGCCGCCGGGAAGGCGCCGAGTTCTCGCTGACCGGCCTGCGTCCCGTCCGCTGGTACGCGAACGGCGGCGAGCCCTCTCTCGTCCGCGACGGGCGGGGGAGCGTGGGCGCCCAGTCCGGCGGCTCGGCCAGCTCGCTCCTCTTCGACGCCGGCACCCCCGATGTCACGATGGAGCTGGAGGTCACCTCGCTGCCGGCGGCGAACCGGGCCCTGTCCTTCGAGGTGCGGATGGGCGCGGACCCTCTGGTCGGCGACCCCTTCCGCCAGCGCGGCGGGCACCGGGTCTCCCTGGTCTTCGACCGCTACGGGAACGCGGCGGTGCAGCCGGAGGCGAAGATCTGGTACAGCAAGCGGGACGGCCTGATCGGCACCTGGCGCTTCGCCCGCACGGGCAAGCTCGTCACCGTCACCACCCCCCGGGGCGACACCGCCGCCTGGGACCGCTCCGAGGACCCGGAGGCGTGGGGCAACGGCATCCAGCTGGTCGTCCCCGCGCCCAACAACGACCCCGGCTTCCGCATCGGCGGTCTGCGCTTGCTCGCGGGAGGCGCGGCATGAGCGTCTACCTGCGCAGGCGCGACCCCGATCGCTTCGCCCTGGCCGAGGTCCTCCGGCCCGACGGGCGGCCCCTCGCTCAGGATCGTTGGCCGGGCGCGACGCTGCACTCCGCCTTCCACCCGCACTACCTGGGCGAGGGCACCGTCTGGCAGCGCGAGGTGCGCGGGCCGGCCATGCCGCTGGCCCGCAATTCGAAGCGGATGGCGCGGTGGATGTGGGAGAACTCGCCGACCCCGTGGAACCCCGACGCTTTCGGGGTGCGCACCTCGCTGAACCGCAGCGTCTACGGCACCCACCCGATCCCGCTGTACATCGTCGACTCCTCGGACGCCCGCTGTCCGCGCGCCGTCATGCGCACGGCGGTCGCCTGGGGCGCGAGCGATCAGGAGAAGGCCGCCTTCCTGGACGGGGAGATCCCCTGGCCCGAGCACGTCGAGCCGGCGCGCAACCAGGACCGGGGGCTCGCGATCGCCGACACCTACACGGGGATCATCCGGGAGTGGTTCTACGTCACCCCGGACGGGCCCGGCCGCTGGCGGGCCCGCAACGGCGGGTTCTCGGTGACCTCGCCGGGGCTGCGGGAGCTGGCCCGGACGAACTGGGCGACCCAGTTGGTGCGCGGCAGCAACGCGGTGTGCGGCATGCACAACGCCCTGGGGTTCATCGGCATCGCCGAGGTGCTGCGGGGCGGGATCGAGCACGCGCTCGCCTTCACCACGGCGAACTTCGCCCGGGGTCTGAGCCCCTCCTGGCCGGCGAAGATGAGCGACGGCAAGGCGCCGGCCGATCAGGCGCCCCACTCGCCGACGCACGGCCAGTGGGCGCGCGTGTCGGCGGGGGTGGACCCGCAGCGCGATCCCCGCACGGGCCGGCCGTACAACCCCCTGACCCGGATGCTGATCCGCGCCGGGCAGCGCTACGGGCTGGTGGGCACCGACACGAACGCCTGGGCGCACGCCTTCAACGCCGAGTCCGGCTACGAGCTCGCGGCGCTCACCGGAGAGGACCCCTGGGAGGACGGCGGGCTGATCGCGCGCACGATCTCGCCCGAGGACCCGGAGCGCGCCTTCGACGTGTCGGACTTCCCCTGGGACCGCACCGAGTGGGCGCCGGTCGACTGGGGACGGCCCGCGGTCGACTTCTCGCCGCGGCCGGGCGCCTACTGGCCGCACGTGCGGAAGGACGGCTCGTGATCGGCGGCGAGGCGGGCCTGCGGGAGCTGGTCACGCGGGTGGACCGGGCCGCCTCCTACTCCTCGCGGGACGGAGCGGAGATCGACAGTTTCATCGTCCACCACGCGGCCTCCGGCTCGTTGGAGAAGGTGCTGGGCATGATGCGTCGCGGCGAGCGCGGCGGGCTGTCGGCGACCTTCGTGGTGGACGGGGACGAGATCGTCTCGGTCGCCCCGGTGGAGGCCCGGCCCCACACCTCGGCCTCGGCCGAGTGGGACGCGCGCGCGATCACGGTGGAGACGATCAACTCGGGGCTCGGCGACGCCTCCGGCTGGCCGGTCTCCGCCGCCTCCGCCCGCTCCCTCGCCCGTATCGCGGCCTGGATGGCCGCGAGCTTCCCGGCGTTCCGGCTCGATCGCGAGCACGTGATCGGGCACCGGGAGCTGTACGAGCGCCACGGCGCCTCGTATCCGACCGCCTGTCCCGGCGGCATCGACCTGGATCGCGTCGTGCGGGACGCGCGCGAGATCCTCGGGGCCGCCCGGGCCCCGGACGACACCCGAAACGAGAAAGGAATCTTCATGTCCCTCAGTGAGGAGCAGCAGCTGGAGCTGCTGGACAAGGTCCGGAACATCGGCCACGCCATCGGCGTCAGCGCTCTGCCGGTGCTGTCCCGGCTGGACGTGCACCGCTGGCGTGAGCAGCAGCAGCCCGCCGTGCGGGACGCGGTGCGCGGCGAGCTGGTGAAGGCCGGCTTCGACGACGCGGAGGCGCTGGCCGAACGGATCGCCCGCGCGCCCGCGCGTCTCCGGACGCTCTTCGGAAGAGACGGATCGAAGAAAGAAGTAAGAAGTGGAGCATCGCATGACATCACTCGACGGGCCCCCGGAGCAGGCCGACCGGGCCGGGCCCGAGTGCGACGACCCTCTGCACGGGGCGTTCGCCCTGCCGGGCCGGCTCATCGCTTCCCATCGGGTCCGGTTGTACCTGTACCGCCTGGTGGTGGCAGTCGTGCCCCTGCTGGTCACGATCGGCTTTCTCACGGCGGACGTCGCGGGCCACGTGCTCTCGATCGCCGGGGCCGTGCTCGCGGTGGGCTCCTCCTCGCTCGCGGCGGTGAACACGCCGCGCGAGTGAGCGGGGACCCGCGGGGCCGGCGTGCACAGCGCGCGCCGGCCCCGCACGGTCGTTCCGCCCGTTGTTCGCGTTTCCGCCCGCTGCAGCGGGCGGAAACGCGAACAACGGGCGGAAACAGGGGCGGGCGTCTCGCCGGTTTGCTTAGTCCGGGGGTGGGCCCTGGTAGCGGCCGGGGGTGTGGGGGAGCTGGTGGAGGTTGTTGGCGTCGAGGGCGGCCCGCATGGCTTCGACGACGCGAGACGAGGGCCAGTGGTGGGCTGTGAAGAACAGGGTGCCGCCCGCCAGAGGGCGTGAACCCACGCCTTTGACCTCCGAGTCGGCGGGACCGACCTCGTCGGCGAGCCAGATGCGGTGTCCGATTCCGATGCTCCAGTCAGGAGGTATGCGTCCCGTCTGCTCGTCGAATTCACGTGAGGCGACGTTCAGCGCGCGCGTGGTGACGTTCACCTCCAGTGGATTCCATATGCCGATGCTCTCCTCCAGTATCCAGTCGCACATGTGGCTCGGGACCCTTCGGGTGGCCTGGTGGGAGTGCAGCGTGATGCGTGCTCGTGAGCGGGGCCCTCTCGTGGGTACGTAGAGGGACCCTGCGCTGAGATGGAGGGTGAGCGTGTGCTCCTCGCTTCGTCCTGTGAGGGCGAAACGATAGCCTTCGGCTCGGTTGTGCCCCGGATCCATGCTGGTGAAGCGTCGAATATCGGTCGCTTTCTGTCTGCGGTCCTTCTCGCGCCAGGGACCGAATCCGTCGACGCTCCAGCCGGTGAACTCCCACGAGCTCCGGGTGAGCTTCTCGGTGAACGTGTCGACGGAGTCGATCATCCACCCGATCGGTTCGGCCATTCGTGCCCACTTGACGTGTAGGATGACCGTGCGTGCGTCTTGCAGGGGCTCCTCTGCGGCTGCGTTCTTTTTCTTCTTCATTCGGGAATCTCCGGAGTGTAGATGACGTTGATGCGCAGCTCGTCGAAAGCTTCGTCGAGCAGGGTATAGATTGCGGCGGCTCCTTCCGGGGTGGAGACGTGCCACTCCAGGGTGGCGCCTCTCGGGAGAGCCTCCTGCTGGCGTTCGGCCTGTGCGACGAGATGATTCGCCCATGCTTTGGACGTGTTGTCGTAGTTGTGGTAGAGGAACCGATATCCGTGCTTGGGTTCGAGGAACACCTCGTCCTCGCCGCGGAGAACCTTGCTGCCGAAAGGGACGTAGCCGCCGGTGTCCGGGTGGTGTTGCATCCACTTCGCAATACGGCCCTGCGGGTCCGGAAGCAGTCCGGTGATCTGGGAGTGGTAGTCGAAGACTTCCTGCTCCTGCTTCCAGTCCGGCGGCGGCCCCTCGTAGCGGCCGGGGGTGTGGGGGAGCTGATGGAGGCCGTTGGCCTCGAGGGTGGTGTGCATGGCCTTGACGACTCGATGTGCCGACCAGCGGTCGGACGCGGAGAGTAAGGTGCCGCCGGCCAAGGGGGTCGCGGTTATGCCTCGGGCCGTTTTCTTGACGGGTCCGGCTTCGTCTGCGAGCCAGAGGCGGTGCCCGATGCTGATCCCCCACCCCGGCACCCTTCGGCTCGTCTGCCGGTTGAACGTGTGAGAGGCGTCGATCAGCGATGAGGTGACGAGACTCGCCTCCAGCGGCTCCCACGCTACGACGCCGGCGGTGAGAGCTGCGTCGCCCACCCGGGCCGAGACGGGCGACTCTCCCCGCGTGGTACGCAACACGATGCGGGCACCCGCGCGGGGCAGATCATCGGGCACGAAGAGGAGGCTGGCGGCGAGGTGGACGGTCAGCGTGAGGTGTTCGGTGCGTCCGGTGAGAGTGAAGGCGTGACCTTCGGCTCGGGTGCGTTGCGGGTCGATGTCGTTCAGATACCGGACTTCGACTTCCTTGTGCTCACGAGACTTTCCTTCCCAGGGGCCGAGTGGAGAGAACCACCCGGTGAAATCCCATTCCGCGCTCATCCGCTTGGTGAAGGTATCGAGAGAGTTAACGATCCACTCGATGGGTTCGGCCATTCTTGCCCAGTCGAACTGCAAGATGAGCTCGTGTGATTGTTGCAGGGACGTGTGTCTGTGGCCGATGTTCATCTGGGCGTCTCCGTATGTGATTCGCGTACTTGTTAGCTGTTAGTCCGGGGCTAGGCCTTGGTAGCGGCCGGGGGTGTGGGGGAGCTGGTGGAGGTTGTTGGCGTCGAGGGTGGCCCGCATGGCCTCGACCACCCGACGGGCGGGCCAGTGATCGGGCGCGGCCAGGAGCGTGCCACCGTCCAGACGGGCCGCCATCACCCCACGGGCCAGGGACTGGACCGGGCCGACCTCGTCGGCCAGCCAGATGCGATAGCCGGCACTGATGCTCCAGAACGGAACCTTTCGGCCGGTTTCCTGATTGAATGCGCGCGAGGCGTTATTGAGGTCCGAAAGAGTCACATCCGCACAGAGTGGCTCCCACGCCTCGACCCCCGCCGCCAGGACCGCGTCCGCCACCGGCGAAATAGGATAGCCGCTTTGCAGGGAACGCAGGTCGACGGTGGCTCGGGAGCTGGGCATTTTGGTGGAGACGAAGAGGGAGCTGGCGTTGAGGTGGAAGGTGAGTTTGAGGTGGTCGCTGTTGCCGGTGAGGGCGTAGTTGTAGCCCCAGATTCGATCGTGGTCGTCATCGGGGTCGGTGTCGA
>JAUNLB010000155.1 GCA_030532485.1 Pseudoclavibacter sp. | reverse complement strand
CGCGGCATCCTGCGATTCCTCACCGGCCCCGGGAACAGCCGGGCCCCGGACACCGCCCGTCCGTACCGGCCGGAGCTGAACCGGAGCTTCTTCGCGGAAACGGTGGCGTTCTGCCTCGCCACCACGGTATTCCTGGCCTTTGCCGCGGCGCTCTCGCAGGGCCTGGTCCCCAGGCTCGGCATGATCGTCTTCTTCGCCGCGCCCTGCCTCTGGCTCTCCGTCTGGCCCCTCGCCGGAATGCTGCTGCGCGATTGGAGACGGCAAGCGACGGGCGGCGCACCGGAGCTGCTCCCCCTGCTCCTGCGGCCACGGCGGTCGACGGGCCTGCGCGCCCTGCTGCCGAGCCTTGTGATCGCGTTCTTCGGGCTCCTGTTCACCACCTTCCTCTGCGGCGTCCTCTTCGTGGACGGCATCGATGCCTTCCGTTGAGCCGGGGCACCGCTGTTAGCGTGATGGCATGCAGCACGACGGCGAGCGCGAGGCGCGGGAGCGGCGCATCGCCGAACGCAACGCCCTCGTCGAGCGGCTCACGCACGACGACCGTCCCGCCTGGAGCTTCGGGCTGGGCACGCTGCTGGGGGTCGGGGTCGCCTTCCTCGGCGTGGACCTGCCCGCCTTCGCCCAGCGGCTGAACCGGCCGGAACAGTGCACGGGGGCCGCGGAACTGCTGCGCACCTTCCACGTGACCGACTACCTGACGGTGTTCTCCTCGCTCGCGGTCGGGGTGCTGCTGCTGGCGATCACGCCGCTGGGCTCCCGCTCCCGCAGCATGCAGCTGCTGCGTCAGCATCCCCGCCAGGTGCGGGCCACCGCGACGCTCGCGATCTTCACCTTCGCGATGACGGTCAACACGATCCTGGGCCACTCTGTGATCGGCACCGTCTGCCGTCTCCGCTTCCCCGCCGCGACGGCGGCGGCGCCGGACGCGAACGAGGAGATCGCCGCGATGGTCTTCATGCTCATGATCGCGATCGCGCTCATGTTCATCGCGCACCTGGACGCGCGCCACCCCGCCCAGCAGGCGGCCGCGCTGCGGCAGGAGACCGCCGACGGGGGACGCTTCCGGGAGGAGCAGGACGATCGGGAGCTGTGGGCGCGGCGGTGGCGGGTGCCCGTCGAGCGCGACGGCAGGCGGGTCGCGGTGCTCGCGGCCGCGGAGGAGGCCGGGGCCGCGGGCGGGCCGGCCGGGCGCATCCTCGCCGCGGCGGTGCCGGTGCTGCTGCTCGCCGGCTGCCAGGCGGCGCTGCTGGCCGCCTCGGCCGGGCTGGAGCCTGGGCCGCTGACGGCCGCCGAGCTCGCCTCCGCCGTCGCCGGGCTGCTGTTCCTCGCGCTGGGCTTCGCGGTGCTGCGCGAGATGCACGTCTCGCACCCGGTGCGCTGCCGGGACATCTCCACCCAGCTGTCCAAGGGCCTGTCCCAGTGCCTGGCCCTCGTGCTGCTGGCGACGGGGGTGCTGTGCGCGCCACTGCCGGCCTGGTGGATGGTCGCCTACCTGCTCTGCGCGGCCGCGGTCGCGCTGCCCGTGTTCGATCCGGCGCTGGACACGCGCTGGAACCCGCCCGGCCGCCTCGCCTGGCTCGCGACCCGCCGCCTGGTGGTGCCCCGCACCCTGCGGCATCTGCGTGCGCGCGACGAGTACTGGCGGGACATCGACCGGCTGGTGGGGCTGGCGGCCGAGATCGAGCGGGAGCGCCGCGAGGCCGCCGGCCGCTGAACCCGCCGCCGCCCGGTCTCCGCGCCCGACCCTCCGGCCCTCACTCCTCCTGCAGCTCCAGCATGGGCGCCCGGCGGCGGAAGCCGCGGGTGACGATCAGCAGCAGCACGAAGCCGAGCGCCATCCACCCCAGGCCGATCAGGAAGGTGGTCCCGCTCAGGGATGTCCACAGCCACACGGTGAGCGCGAAGCCGATGCCCGGCAGCAGCAGATTGCGCAGCGCGCCCGCGATACCCCGTTCGCCGACGTCCACCCAGTAGTGCTTGACCACCGCGAGGTTCACGAAGCTGAAGGCGATGAGCGCACCGAAGCTGACCATGGACACGACCGTCCCCAAATCCGCGAACAGCGCGATCAGCGAGACCGCCGACACGGCGAGCGTCGCCGTCCACGGGGAGCGGAAGCGCTCGTGCAGCCGGCCGAAGACGCGGCTCGGCAGCACCCCGTCCCGGCCCATGGCGTAGAGGATGCGGGCGGCCGAGGCCTGCGAGGTGAGCGCCGAGCCGAAGGCGCCGGCCAGGTAGGCGGCGGTGAAGAAGGCCGCCAGGAACTGCCCGCCGATGTGCGCCATGACCTCCACGGCCGCCGCGTCCACGTCCTGGAAGCTCGTCGCCGGGTAGGCGGCCTGCGAGAGCCAGGACAGGGCGATGAACACGATCCCCGCCGCGAGCGTCACGGTCATGATCGCCCGCGGCACGGTGCGCCGCGGCTCGCGGGCCTCCTCGGCGAGCGTGGAGACCGCGTCGAAGCCCAGGAAGGACAGGCACAGCACCGCGGCGCCCGCCATGACCGGCAGGAAGAGCTCGGGGACCGAGCCGTCGCCCCGGAACGGCGCGATCGGGTCCGCCCCGCCCGAGAACGAGGCGAGGCCGAAGCCGAGGAAGGCGAGCAGGAACACCGTCTGTACGGCGATGATCGCCGTGTTCGCCCGGTTGATCGAGACGATGCCCACCAGGTTGAGCGCCGTCACCACGGCGATGGCGACGAGCACGACGAGCCATTCCGGCAGCGCCGGCACCGCCGCGTTCAGGTAGATGCCGATGACCAGGTAGTTGATCATGGGCAGGAACAGGTAGTCGAGCATGAGCGACCACCCGGCCATGAAGCCGATCTCGGGCCCGAAGCTGCGCTGCGCGTACACGTAGGCGGAACCGGCCGAGGGGTGGGCGGCGGCCATGCGGGCGTAGGAGCGGGCGGTGAACAGCATCACCGAGAGCGTCACCAGGTAGGCGAGCGGCACCCGCCCGCCGGTCGTCTCGGTGACCAGGCCGTAGGTCGTGAACACGGTGAGCGGCACCATGTACACGAGCCCGAACAGCACGAGCGAGGGGACGCCGAGCACGCGCCGCAGATGCGGCTGCGCGGTCGGGGCGGGCTGGGTCATCGGGGGATCCTTCCTGCGGAAGCGGTTCAGCGCCGCCAGGCCCGCTCGCCGCGCAGCCAGGTGCCGAGCACCGGGTTGCGGCGCAGCGCGTGGGGCTCCTGGGCGCGCGGGTCGTGCTCGAGCACGACGAGGTCGGCGCTCACCCCGGGCACGAGCTCGCCCCAGGGCTCGGGCCCGGCGTCGGCGAAGGCCTGGTGGGCGACGGCGCGCGTGTAGGCGTCCAGGGCCGCCTCGGCGGGCACGATCTCGTGCGGGGTCCAGCCGCCGGCCGGCTCCCCCTCGACGGTCGTGCGGCTCATGGCGATCGCCAGGCCCTTGCGCGGATCGCCCGAGGAGACCGGCCAGTCCGAACCGAAGGAGAGCGTCGCCCCGTCGTCCAGCAGGCTGCGCAGCGGGTACTGCCGGTCGCTGCGCTCGGGGCCCAGCCGCGGCACGGTCAGCACGGTCATGAGCGCGTCCAGCTGCGCCCACAGCGGCTGGGCGCAGGCGACGACCCCGAGCCGGGCGAAGCGGGGCAGATCGGCCGGGTCGATCAGCTGCGCGTGCGCGACGACCGGGCGGCGGTCGCGCGGACCGTTCCGCTGCGCCGCGTACTCGATCGCGTCGAGCGCCTGCCGGACGGCGGCGTCGCCGATCGCGTGGATGTGGATCTGGAATCCGGCGGCGTCGACCGCGGCGGCCGCCTCGGCCAGCCGCCGCCCGGGCCACACGCTCATGCCGTGCTTGTGCAGGGCCGAGCAGTAGGGCTCCAGCAGGGCGCCGGTCTCGTTCTCGACGACCCCGTCGGCGAAGAACTTGACGGTGTGCGCGGTCAGCAGCCGGTGCCCGGCCGCTTCGACCCGGGCCCGGTCGGCGCGGAAGCGCGGCAGCTGCTCCTCGAAGCGGCGCGGGTCGGCGTAGTGGGCGAGGTTCACGCGCAGCGGCAGGGCGTCCGCGGCGGCGGCCTCCAGGTAGCTGTCCAGGGTCTCCGGTTCGACCCAGGCGTCCTGCACCCAGCTCACGCCGCGCGCCAGGTAGTACTCGCCCATGGCGCGCACCGCGCCCAGGCGTTCGGCGGCGCTGCGGCGGGGGGCGACGTCCATGACCAGGTCCACGGCGCCCCACTCGCGCAGGGTGCCGAGCGGCGAGCCGTCCGGGCGGCGGGGGATCTCGCCCAGCTCCGGCTCGGGGGTCTCGGCGGTGATGCCCGCGGCCCGCAGGGCGGCGCTGTTCACCCAGACCGTGTGGTAGTCCCAGGCGCGCAGCACGACCGGCCGGTCCGGCACGGCCTCGTCCAGCCAGCGGGCGTCGAACAGGCCCTCCTCGGCGAGCGAGCCGTCGTAGGAGGCGCCGAAGATCCACGGCAGCTCGGGGTGGGCCTGGGCGTAGCGGCGCACCTCGGCGACGATCTCCTCGACCGAGCCGCAGGCTCGCACCGCCGGGCCCTGCTGCTCCAGGCCGCCGAACATGGGGTGCGCGTGCCCGTCCCCGAAGGAGGGCATGAGGAAGGCGCCGCCCAGGTCCACCCGTTCCGCCCCGGCCGCCTCGGGGTGCGCGCGGGCCGCATCGCCCAGGGCGAGCACGCGGCCGTCGCCGATGAGCAGCGCGTCGTGCTCGCCGTGCCTGCGCCCGGCCCAGATCGTGCCGGAGTGGAAGAGGGTCGCCATCGACGGTGCCTCCGTTCGGGTCCGCCGCCGGGCCGGAGCGGCCGGCGGCGGAGCTGGGGGTGGTCTGTGATCCTGCCGGAGACTATCGCGCCGCCCGTCCGGGTGCCACCGCCCGGGCGTTGCGCGGACCCGCCCGGCACGGTGCCGGCCTTCCCGGTACAGCCGAAGCCGAGGGCCACGCGGCTTAAGCTGAGGAGATGAGCATCCGGACGCTCGCAGGAACGCTCGCGGCAGCGGCATCGTCGCAGGCCGGCGCCTGGTGGCCGTGGCTGCTCGGCGGCCTGTTCCTCGCCGCCTGCCTCGTCTTCTGTCTCGTCGTCTTCCTCTCGGCGAAGCGCAGGCGTCGCCTGGGGCTGTTCATCGGGGCGTGGTTCGCGCTCGCGGTGCTGCTTCTGACGGTCGCCTTCACCGTTTCCGCCTGGTTGTACGGGAACGGCTCCTGGCCGGACTTCTCCGATGGCCAAACGTTGCGCCAGGTCTCGCCGACGGCCGTCTCGCTCGCGACGGTCTTCGCCGGGGCCATCGGTATCGCCATGGCCGTCAAGCGGCAGGAGAGCACCGAGCGGGCGCACGAGCTGGACCGCAACCAGGACGATCGGGACCGGGTGGCGGCCCTCCGCGATCGCTTCCGGAGCGCCGGGGAACAGTTGGGACACGACTCCTTGGCGATCCGCATCGCTGGCGCCTATGCGCTATCGGCCCTGGCCGACGATTGGCTGCAACGTTCGATTTCCCACCCGAACGCGGAAGCTCGCACCTCCGCCCGGCGCGAGGTGCAGGTCTGCATCGATCTGCTCTGCGCCTACCTCCGCACGCCCCGGAAGGAGCCCATCGAGTACGACGAAGACGGCAAACCGCAAGTATCCCCGAGCCAGGCCGCCGAGACCGAGGTCCGAACCACGATCGTCAGCATCATCGCCGACCACCTCAGATCCCCCTCGGAAGAGACACCACCGAAGTGGTCCGGGTTCACCTTCAACCTCCGAAACGCCGTCTTCGACCACGGAGAGTTTTCCTTCCAAGAGATACAGGTACCAGAAGGCACCCTCCTCGATTTCCGCGGAGCACACTTCACCAGCGGCACCGTCACCTTCGACGAGGCACGCTTCACCGGCGGCACCGTCACCTTCATTGGGGTCAAGGGAGACAAGCTTGTCAAGGTGA
>JAUNLB010000154.1 GCA_030532485.1 Pseudoclavibacter sp. | reverse complement strand
GAGCCCAACGCCTATCTGCACCTGAACGGCGCGCACGACGAGACCATGCTGCCGGCCACCGCCGTGGAGGCCGCCGAGGGGGTGGACGCCGAGTTCTTGCGCGGCATCGGCCGGCTGGATCTGTCCGGCCGCGACGAGGCCGAGTACGACAAACGGCACGAGCACGCCGAGGTGGTCGTGGTCGGCGCGGGGCCCGCCGGGCTGGCGGCCGCGCTGGCCGCGGCCGCCGGCGGCGCCAGGGTCGTGCTGGTCGAGCAGGACCCGCTGCTCGGCGGGGATCTGCTGGCCGCCTCGCCGGATCTGCGCATCGAGGGGGCGAGCGCCGCCGAATGGCTCGAGACGGCGCGCGCGGCGCTGGACCGCGCCCCCGAGTGCCGCGTGCTCACGCGTACCACGCTCCTGGGCAGCTACGACGGCAACACCCTGGTCGCCCTGGAGCGGCGCGACGCCCACCCGCACGCCGGCCGCCCGGGGGTGTCCCGGCAGCGGCTGTGGCACCTCACCGCGCGGCGCGTGGTCCTGGCCACCGGGGCGCTGGAGCGGCCCATCGCCTTCCCCGGCAACGACCTGCCGGGCGTCATGCTCGCCTCCGCCGCCCGCGTCTACGCCCGGCGCTACGCGATCCGTCCGGCCGGGAGCGCGGTGGTGGCGACCACCAACGACGCCGGCTACGAGACGGCCCTCGCGCTGGCCGCCACCGGCGCCCGGGTCTCGATCGTCGACGCCCGCGAGCAGGGCGCCGAGGCCGAGCTGCGCGAGGCCTGCGAGGCGGCGGGCGTCCGGATCGAGGCGGGCGCCGCCGTGGTCGAGGCCCTCGGCGCCCGGCGCGTGGAGGGCGTGCGCATCGCCCGGCTCGACGAGGCCGGACGCGCCGCGGAGCCCGTGCGCAGCGAAGCGTGCGAACTGCTGGCGGTCTCCGGCGGCTGGACCCCGGCCGTGCACCTGCACAGCCAGCGGCAGGGCCGGGTGGCCTGGGACGAGGCGGCGGCGGCCTTCCTGCCGGTCGAGCCGGTGCCGGGCCAGCTGCTCGCGGGCTCCCTGTGCGGTGCGGGCACCACCGCCCAGGCGCTCTCCACCGGCCGGCGCGCGGGCCTCGAGGCCGCCGAGCAGAGCGGCTTCCCCGCCCCGCGTACGGAGGCCGCGGCCGCCCCGGAGACGCTCTTCGACCACGGGCCGGGCCGGACCCGGCCGCTGTGGCTCGTGCTGCCGCCGGACGGCGAGGGCCTGGACCGCGCCTTCGTGGACCTGCACCGCGACGCCACCGCCGCCGATGTGCTGCGCGCCACCGGTGCGGGGCTGCGCTCGGTCGAGCACGTCAAGCGCTACACCTCCATCGGCACGGGCGCCGAGCAGGGCCGCACCGGCGGGGTGACGGCCGTCGCGATCGTCGCCGCCGCCCTCGGCGGGGCGGCCGACGGCACCGGGGCGGCCGACCCGGGCGCGGTCGGCACCACCGGCTACCGGGCCCCCTACACCCCCGTCGCCTTCGCGGCCCTCGCCGGCCGCTCCCGCGGCGAGCTGTACGACCCGGTGCGGCGCACCCCCAGCCACGAGTGGGCGAGCGCCCGCGGCGCCCTGTTCGAGGACGTCGGCCAGTGGAAGCGCGCCTGGTACTTCCCGCAGCCCGGCGAGTCCATGGACGAGGCGGTGGCCCGCGAGTGCCGGGCGGCCCGTCGGGGCGTGGCCTTCATGGACGCCACGACCCTCGGCAAGATCGAGATCCGCGGCCGGGACGCCGGGGTCTTCCTGAACCGGATCTACACGAACGCCTTCGCGAAGCTGCCCGAGGGCAAGGCCCGCTACGGGGTCATGTGCACCCCGGACGGCATGGTCTTCGACGACGGGGTCACCCTGCGGCTGGCCGAGGACCGCTACTTCATGACCACCACCACCGGCGGAGCCGCGCGCGTGCTGGAGTGGCTGGAGGAGTGGCTGCAGACGGAGTGGCCGGAGCTGGACGTGGTGTGCACGAGCGCCACCGAGCAGTTCGCGACGATCGCCGTGGTCGGCCCGCGCTCGCGGGACGTGCTCGCGAAGCTGCTGCCGGGCGAGGACGTGGGCCGCGAGGCCTGGGGCTTCATGGAGTTCCGGCAGACGGTGCTGGCCTCCGGCGTCCCGGCCCGGGTGTGCCGCATCAGCTTCTCCGGCGAACTGGCCTTCGAGATCAATGTGGACACCTGGTACGGGGCGAGCGTGTGGGAGCAGGTCGCCGAGGCGGGCGCCGAGTTCGGCATCACCCCCTACGGAACCGAGACGATGCACGTGCTGCGGGCCGAGAAGGCGTTCCCCATCGTGGGGCAGGACACGGACGGCACCGTCGCACCGCAGGACCTGGGCATGGAGTGGGTGGTCTCCAAGACCAAGGACTTCGTCGGCCGCCGCTCCTTCGACCGCCCCAGCCACCGGACGCCCCGCAAGGAGCTCGTGGCGCTGCTGCCGCTCGACCGCGGGCTGCGCCTGCCCGAGGGCGCCCAGATCGTCGAGGCGGGGGTGGACCCGGCCACGGCCGCGCCGCCGGTGCCGATGCTCGGCCACGTCACCTCCAGCTACCGCAGCGAGGCGCTCGGGCGCACCTTCGCCCTGGCCCTGGTCCTGGACGGGCGGGCCCGCATCGGCGGACGGCTGCGGGCGAGCTTCCAGGGCACGAGCGCGGAGGTCGAGGTCGTCGACCCGGTCGTCTACGACCCGGACGGCGCGCGCCGGGACGGCGACGAGGCGCCCGAGCCGCAGCCGACGCGGCGCCGGGAGATCCCGCCGGAGCCGACGGGACTGCGGCGCAGCCCCGCCGCGCAGGCGGCCGAGCGGATGGCGGCCGGCTCGGTCGCCCGGGTCCGGCTGCGGGAGCTGCCGTTCCACACCATGATCGGCCTGCGGGTCCAGCCCGGCTCGGCCGCGGCGGAGCGCTGCGGCCGGGCGCTGGGGACGCAACTGCCCGAACGCTGCGGAGCGCTCGGCGGGGACCCGGCGGGCGACGGCGCGGCGGTGCTGTGGATCGGCCCGGACGAGCTGCTCGTCGTCGCGCCCGAACAGGCCCCGGCCGAGCGGGCGGCGCTGTTGTCCGCCCTCGTGGAGGCGGTCGGCGAGGACCCCGGTCAGGCCGTCGACCTCTCGGCCAACCGCACGATCCTGGAGCTGACGGGACCGGAGGCCCGCGAGGTGCTGGCCAAGTCCTGCCCAATCGATCTGCACGACCGGGCCTTCCCGCCGGGCACGGCGGTCTCCGCGCTCCTGGGCGCCTTCCCCGTGCTGCTGTGGCGGAGCGGCGAGCAGACATGGCGTATCCTGCCGCGAGCGAGTTTCGCGCAGTCCGCCGCGGACTGGCTCCTGGACGGCATGCGCGAGTTCGGCCATGCGTGACGGCCGGGGACGGGCCCGGGCGAGTCGAGGAGGACCAGTGCGAGCAGCAAGGCGACCAGCAGTCGGCCCCGCGGGCGCAGCCCCCCGCACTTCGGCGGAGACTTCGGCGGAGGGGGGACGGTCGTGGCGCTGAGCGTGCTGGACCTGTTCTCGGTCGGCATCGGGCCCTCCTCCTCCCACACGGTCGGCCCCATGCGTGCGGCCCGGCTCTTCGCCCTCGGCCTGGCCGAGCGGGGCCTTCTGGAGCGCACGGCGCGGGTGCGGGCGGAGCTCTACGGCTCGCTCGGAGCGACCGGGCACGGCCACGGCTCCGACCGGGCGGTCGTGCTCGGCCTGAGCGGCGAGACCCCGGAGGAGGTCGACACGGACGCCGCCCCCGGGCTGGTGGACCGCGTGCGCGAGCGGGGCCGGCTCGTCCTGGCCGGCGGGCGGACGGTGCCGTTCGACTGGGACGAGGACCTCGTGCTGCACCGACGCAAGGCCCTGCCCGCCCACCCCAACGGCATGACCTTCGAGGCCTTCGACGAGGACGGCGAGCGGCTGGAGCTGCGCACCTACTACTCGGTCGGCGGCGGTTTCGTGGTGGACGACGAGGCCGCCGGGGCGGACCGGATCGTGCCGGACCGCACCGAGCTGCCCCACCGCTTCTCGACGGGGGCGGAGCTGCTGGAGCGCTGCCGCGAGTCCGGGCTCGGGGTGGCGCAGCTCATGCTCGCCAACGAGTCCGCCTGGCGGCCGGAGGCCGAGACCCGCGCCGCGCTGCTGGAGATCTGGCGGGTCATGCGGGAGTGCATCGAGCGGGGCTGCACGCGCAGCGAACCGGTCCTGCCGGGCCGGCTGCGGGTGCCCCGCCGGGCCCCGGCGCTGCGCGCCCGGCTGCGGGAGGGCGCCGCGCAGGCGGCCGACGACCCCATGCGGGGCGTGGACTGGGTGAACCTCTTCGCGCTCGCGGTCAACGAGGAGAACGCCTCCGGCGGCCGGATCGTCACAGCTCCCACGAACGGGGCGGCCGGCATCGTGCCGGCCGTGCTGTCCTACTACGTCGAGTTCTGCGGCGGGGACGAGGCCGGGATCGTCGACTTCCTGCTCACGGCGGGCGCGATCGGCATCCTGTTCAAGGAGAACGCCTCCATCTCCGGGGCGGAGGTCGGCTGCCAGGGCGAGGTGGGCTCGGCCTGCTCGATGGCGGCCGGGGGGTTGTGCGCCGTTCTGGGCGGCACGCCCGAGCAGATCGAGAACGCCGCCGAGATCGGCATCGAGCACAATCTGGGCCTGACCTGCGACCCGGTCGGCGGACTCGTGCAGATCCCCTGCATCGAGCGCAACGCGATCGCCTCGGTGAAGGCGATCAACGCGGCCCGGCTGGCGATGCAGACCGACGGCTCGCACAAGGTCACGCTCGATCAGGCGATCAAGACCATGCGGGACACCGGCCGGGACATGAAGATCAAGTACAAGGAGACCTCGCGCGGCGGACTGGCGGTGAACGTCATCGAATGCTGACCCGGCTCGCCGGGATGGACGAGTGGTGAGAAGGGGAAGGAGCCGAACGGTGGAGTCCGTTTCGGGCCCGAGGGGGCCGGTGCAGGAGGAGCTCGTGCTCAGCCTCGACTGCGACGAGCAGCCGGGGATCGTGCACGCGGTCTCCGGGCTGCTCCTGGAGCGCGGCTGCGACATCGTGGAGAGCCGCCAGTTCGACGACCGGCGCCGGGGGCGCTTCTTCATGCGCCTGCAGGTGGCGCCGGCCGCCGAGGGGGTCGACCGGGCGGCGCTGGAGGCGGGCCTGGCGGAGCTTTCGGGACGGATCGGCATGCGCTGGCGCCTGCGGGAGGCGTCCCGGCGCACCCGGGTGCTCATCATGGTCTCCCGCTTCGGGCACTGCCTGAACGATCTGCTGTACCGGGCCCGTTCCGGGGAGCTGCCGATCGAGGTGGTGGCGGTGGTCTCCAACCATCTGGACCACCAGGGCCTGGTCGGCTGGCACTCGGTGCCGTACTTCCACGTGCCGGTGACCCCGGAGAGCAAGCCGGAGGCGGAGGCGAGGCTGCTGGAGCTCGCAAACCGCTTCGACGCCGAGCTGATCGTGCTGGCCCGCTACATGCAGGTCCTCTCGGACGAGCTGTCGGCGCGGCTCGCGGGCCGCTGCATCAACATCCACCACTCCTTCCTGCCCAGCTTCAAGGGCGCCAAGCCCTACCACCAGGCCTGGGAGCGGGGCGTGAAGCTCGTGGGGGCGACGGCCCACTACGTGGACGAGCACCTGGACGAGGGGCCCATCATCGCCCAGCGGGTGATCCCCGTCGACCACGCGGCGGAGCCGGAGGACCTGGTGGCGATCGGCCGGGACGCGGAGGTCGCGGCGCTCACCGACGCGGTGCGCATGCACTGCGAGGACCGGGTCTTCCTGCACGGCGCCCGCACCGTCATCCTGCGCTAGCCGTCCCGATCGGGGCGCCTGATGTCGCCGCATCGGACCATGTTTCCGGCGGTGTTGTTTGCGTCATGCTGCTCAGAAGGGTGGTTCGTCGAGGTCGGGGTCCGGTTCCGGTTCCGGGTCGGGTTCTGGGTCCGGTTTCGGCGGGGGTGGGAGCTCCGGTGTGTGTTCGGGTCTGGGGTTGCCG
>JAUNLB010000153.1 GCA_030532485.1 Pseudoclavibacter sp. | reverse complement strand
CGCAGCAGGCCGTGGGCGAGTGCGCCGATCGCCGCCCCCGTGCAGCCGATGAGGAAGCGGGAGGCCTCGCTGACCGCCGCGCCCGTCGTGCCCGCCGCGAGCAGGCCCACGGCCGGCACGAACAGGACCGAAGCCGTGATCGCGGGCACCCGCAGCGCGGCCAGCCGGGACCAGGTCTCCAGCACGGTGGTGGCGGCCAGCAGCGCCGCGCCCCAGTACAGGGCGGCTTCGATCCGCTCGGCCCCCGCCAGTCCGAGCGCCCGCACGGCCCAGGCGTCGAGCAGCACGAGCAGGCAGCCGAGGCCCGCCAGGCCCTCCGCGGTGCTGCGCAGACGCAGGCGCAGCAGCCAGGAGGCGGCCGCGATCGTGCCGAGGGTCGCGAGCGCCGTGATCGCGCTGCGCATCCCGATGCCGAACACGAACCAGGCGATAGTCAGGAAGACGGTGGCCGAGACGCCGAGCAGGGTCACGCCGAGGACGAGCAGGAGGATCTGCACGCCGGAGCGGCCCCGCCCGGTCAGGAAACGGGCGGGGCCGGCGGGCTGTGCCGATTCCCGGCCGGGGACGGTCCGCGGGACGGCGTCCTCGTCCGGGTCGCGCCGGGGGGCCTGCGGGACGGCAGGGGCCTCAGGGGTCTGCTGTGCGGCGGCGGGCGCCGCCGCTTCGAGGGGCGTCTCGGCGGCCGGGGGAGTCTGGAGGGGCTCCTCCCGGGCGGCCCGGCGGGCCCGCGCGAGCGCCTCCTCCCGGACGGCGGCCGCGAGCAGGCCCCGTTCGCGCAGCGCCTCGGCGGCGATGCGGCCGAGGCGCAGGATCTCCGGGCCGCGCCCGTCCTCGAAGGGGTAGCCGCACCGGGCGCACGCCGCGGCGCCGGATTCGGGGGCGAAGCAGAGCGGGCAGAGCCCGGGGTCCTCGAGCTGGGCGAGCGAGGCGGGGAAACGCGGCGGGATCGGAGTCGTGCGCATCGAGGGGCCTTCCACATCGGTGGACGCCCTCATTTATGAGGTTGCCCACATGGATCTCCCGAAATCATTGCGTATTCCGACTAGTCCTGTGGGTGGAGTTTTCGCCTCCCCGGGCGTGTCAGCTCTCGGCGGCGCGACGCTGCACGCGATGCTCGACCGCGACGAGCACGAGCACCGCGGCCGCGCCGAGCAGGGCGAGCAGCACCGGCACGAGCCACGGCTCGCCCGGCGGCAGCAGCCCGCCGGAGCCCTTGCCGTCGGCCGCGCCCTCGGACTGCCAGGGCCACAGGGCCCGCAGCGAGCCGATCATGAGCCCGGTCATCACCAGGAGCGTGAGGCGGCGGTGCCGGTGCAGCAGGTGGTGCAGCAGCTTCACGAAGGAGGCGAGGCCCGCGATCGCCCCGAGCGCGAAGACGCCCATGTAGGCGAGGTCGCGCTCGTGCACGGCGTCGAGCGTCGCGGTGTACAGGCCGACCGCGAGCAGGAAGAAGGAGCCGGACACGCCGGGCACCACGAGGGCGCAGACGGCGACGGCCGCGGCCAGTGCGACGATCGGCAGCGGGGGGTCTTCGACGCTGCGGCCGCCGGCGATGCTCGTCAGCAGTACGGCCAGCCCGATCGCGGCGAGGAACACGACGAGCTCGATCCCCGCGGTCGCGCCGGAGGCGGGAGCCCGACGGGGCGGCAGCATGCGCAGCGGGACGACGACGCTCGCCGCCACCAGGCCGAAGAACAGGCCCCTGGCGGCCTCCGGGTGGTCGGTGACGAAGGAGCTCATGACCCCGGCCAGACCCAGCACGGCCGCGGCCATGCCGATCACGACCGGCACGAGCAGGCGCCAGTCGGTGCGCCGCAGCTCCCGTGCGGCGCCCCGCAGCCGGTCGGGGCCGAGCAGGAGGGTCTTGACGGCGCTCACCGCGTGGTGGGCGGCGTCGATGAGCTCCTCGTAGACCCCCGTCACGAGGGCGACGGTGCCGCCGGAGACGCCGGGGACGAGCTCCGCCGTGCCGATCAGGAAGCCGCGTGCGGCATCGACGGGCAGGAGCCGGAGCGGCCTGGCGGCGGGCCCCGCGGGGCGCTGTACGGGCCGGGCCGGGGCGTGCGGGTGCGCGGATTCGGTCATGCGGGCCTTCCTCGCGGCCGGGCGCCGCGCTCACCCCGGCAGCCTACGCGATCCCCGGCTCCGGCTCGCCTGCCCCCTCCCGCCCCTCCGGGTCCGGCGCCGGATCGGGACGCCGACGCAGCAGGAGGACGGCGTCGAGCAGCACGGCGGGCCGACCCTCCGGATCGCGCGTCTCGCGTTCTCGCACCTCGGCGAGCTGCCGCTCCCAGACTCCCGGTTCCGGCGCGATGACGGCCAGCTGCTCCTCGACGCCGGGGAAGCGATGCCCGTGGCCCTCCGGGAGGTCCATCCACGGCGGCGGCGCCGCGTGGGAGACGAGCAGCAGGCGTCCGCCGGGCGCGACCGCCTCGGCGGCCGCGCGGAGGATGCTCTCGCGGGGCAGCTCGACGGGCGAGTGCAGGAAGCTCGCGGCGACCAGCCCGTACCGCTCTTCGGGGCGCCAGCGGCTCAGATCGGCGACCCGGAAGTCGGCCCGGTCCGCCGACAGGCCCGCGGCCTCGGCCGCCCGAGCCGCTCGGCGCACGGCGGTCGGGGAGATGTCCAGGCCCGTCGCCCGCCAGCCGCGGCGGGCGAGCCAGATGACGTCGGCCCCCTCTCCGCAGCCGAGATCGAGCGCGCTGCCCGGCGTCAGAGGAGCGGCGAGCCGGACCAGGTGGGCGTTGGGCCGGCCCGACCAGAGCCGTTCGCGGCCCGCGTAGCGCTCCTCCCAGAACCGCTCGGGCGACGGCTGCGGGGCTTCGCGCTCTTCGTGCGGCGGGTGGTGTCCGGGCATGCGCCGATGATTCCGCGTCCCGCGCCGCGACGCAAGCTCGCGGTTCACTCCGGGCCCGGCGCGCGGCCCGCGACCAGGCTCATCGGCGTGCCGGAAAGCTCCTCGACGCGCAGCCCGGTGCAGCCGGCGGCCTCCAGCCAGGCCAGCTGCTCTGTCGCGGCATGGGCGGCGGCGCCGGCCGGTCCCGTCACGAGCATCTGCACCTCGAAGACGGCGCCGGCCGGCCCGCGGTCCCGCATGGGGGCGACGAGGACGATCGCCCCGCCGGGAGCGAGCCGGGCGCAGGCCCGGCGCACGAGCCGCGCCGCCGTGGCCGGACGGAACAGATTCGCCAGATTCGCGCAGAGGATCAGCTCGAAGGGGCCCTCCGCGATGTGCTCGCGAGCGTCCGCGGCGATCAGCTCGACGGAGCGGAAGCGCGAGTCCGAGCGCAGGGGGCCGACGACTCCGGGGAGGTCCTGCATGCTCGTCGCCAGGCCCCGCGCCGCGAAGGCGAGGCTGTGTTCGCCGTGCCCGCCGCCCAGGTCCAGGACGCGCGGGCGCTCCGGCGCCGCCCGCAGGCACGCCTCGACGACCGGCTCGACCGTGTCGGCCCGGGCGGCGGCCAGGCGGCGCAGGCGCTCGGCGGCCGGGATCGGCTCCGGCGGCGCGCCGAGCGCCGTCGGGTCGTGCAGCCGGGGCCGGAGGCGGGCCGCCCACATCCGGATCCAGTGCCCGTGCCCGGCGAGTTCGCGGGCGCGCGCCGGACCGGGGAAACGCGGGCCCGGCGCCGCGCGGCCCCCGGCGTCGGCTTCGAGCACCTGCCATGCCGTGAGCATCGAGACGATCGCGCGGACGGCCGAGGCCTCCAGGCCGATGCGGCGGGCGATCCGCTCGGGCGTGCCCGGCAGCCCGTCCAATAGGCCGCTCGTCCAGGCCGCCTCCCACACCAGTGCGAGCCGCCAGTCGGGGACCTCGCCGGGCGGTGCGAGCACGTCCGGCCGCCCGGGTGGGAGCGCTTCCGGGGCGCTCACCGCGCGCCCCTCGCGAGCGTCGCGGCCTGTTCGGCTACCCAGGCGTTGTGCATGGCGAAGGCTGTGCGCTGGCCGTCGCCCGCGGCCGCCAACGCCGGCAGCCGGGGGTTGGCGGCGTTGCCGGCCGCGTACAGCCAGGGCAGCGAGGTGCGGCCGGTCGCATCGGTGACGGGGAAACCCGCCTCGTCGCGTTCGAGTCCCAGTTGCGCGGTGAAGCCGTCGCGGGGCCGCGGCACCGGGAAGACGAACACCGCTCGGCAGGGCAGCACGCCCGAGCCGGTGCGGACCGCCGTGACGGCGTCCGCCTCCACGACGACGCCTTCGGCTCGGCCCGTTTGGAGGCGGACGCCCGCGGCGGCGAGCATCGCGAACTGCTCGGGGCCGCTGCGGGGAGGTTCGCCCAGCAGGGTGACATCGTCGCTCCACTGCCGCAGCAGCAGGCTCTGGTGGACGGCCCCCGGGTGGGTGCCGAGCACGACGAAGGGGCCGGGCCCCGCCTCCCGGGCATGGCAGTAGGGGCAGTGCAGGACGTCGCGCCCCCAGCGCTCCGCCGCGCCCGGCACCTCCGGCAGTTCGTCGTGCAGACCGCTCGCCAGCAGCACCCGCTCCGCGCGCACGCGTCGTCCGTCTCGCAGGTGCAGGACCCGCTGCTCGTCCAGGCGTTCCACGCGGGCGTCGAGGAGCCGAGCGCCGTAGCCCCGGACCTCTTCTCGACCGGCCCGCAGGAGTTCGGCCGGCGCGTCGCGGTCCCTGCCGAGGAAGCCGCGCAGCTGCGCCGAGGGGGCGTTGCGCGGTCGTCCGTCGTCGACGACCACGACGCTCCTGCGGGCCCGGGCCAGCAGCAGGGCCGCGGCGAGGCCCGCCCCGCCCGCGCCGACGATCGCGGCCTCGCAGTCGATCTGCTCCGGGCCCGCGGGGCGAGGCTGCGCCCTGCGCCGCCGCGGATCCGCCTCGTCCCGTTCCGTGTCCATGTGTCCGCTCCGTTCTGTTTTCTGCCGGTCCTCCGACGTTTTCCGAGGGTGTTCCTGCCGGCCCTCCGACGTTCGCCGAGGGTGCGGAGCAGCTTGCCGCTATCCTCGGCTGAAAGCAAAGACGTTTGCCATTCCGGCAAGGAGGCGCCGCGTGGAGGAAGTCCTGGCCCAGTTCGGCCCTCGCCTGCGATCGGCCCGGCGGGCGCGCGGTTGGACCCTGGCGGAGCTCGCCTCGCGTTCCGGGGTCTCGGCGAGCACGCTCTCCCGCCTGGAGTCGGGCAAGCGGCGGGCGACGCTGGAGCTCCTGCTGCCGATCACCCGCAGGCTCGGCGTGCGCATCGACGATCTGCTGCCGCCCGAACCGCCGGATCCGCGTGTGCGGCGCCCGCTGATGCGCCGCGACGGCATGGTCATCGCTCCGCTCACGCTGGAGGGGGCGCCGATCCACAGCGTGAAGATCCGCTATCCGCCCGTGGCCGAGCCGCCGGATCCGCGCGTCCACGACGGTTTCGAGTGGCTCTACGTGCTCTCCGGCCGGCTGCGGCTGCGGCTGGGGGAGCGGGTGCTCGTGCTGGAGCGGGGCGAGGCGGCGGAGTTCGACACCCGGATCCCGCACGCCGTCTGCGCCGAGGGGGAGGCGCCGGCCGAAGCGATCAGCATCTTCGACGAATCCGGTGCGCGCATGCACCTGCACGGCGCGGAGGGCGATGCCGACAACCACTCTCAATAATATAGTTATATTGCAATTTTCTTATACATGTGATGGGATGGTCTCGTGCAAGAGGAGACGGGTCTGAGCCGCGCGGCGCAGCTGTTCAAGGTGCTCGGCAACGAGTCGAGGCTCCAGCTGCTGCACCTGCTCGGTGAGGAGCCGCAGACCGTGAGCGCCCTGGTGGCGGCGACGGGGCTCTCCCAGCCCCTCGTCTCGCAGCATCTGCGGACGCTGCGTCAGAGCGGTCTGGTCGCGGGCGAGCGCAGAGGTCACGAGGTGAGCTACCGACTGGCCGATGTGCACGTCTCGCACATCATCGGCGACGCCCTCGAGCACGTCCAGGAGCCCCCTCCGGCCGATCCGGCGGGCGCTGCACCCGACGAGAGGAACCCTGCATCATGAGCATCAAGGACGAGATCCGCGCGGAGCACACGGTCGCCGAGCACGAGCACGGCGAGGGCTGCGGCCACGAGG
>JAUNLB010000152.1 GCA_030532485.1 Pseudoclavibacter sp. | reverse complement strand
CCCCACCACCCAATACCCCCCGGTCGGCAGCAACGACGGCGGCACCGGCCACTGGTCCATCGTGAACCGGGCCGGGGCCAGCAGCAACAGCCTCGACTACCAGGAAGGCGTCACCGGCGTCGGTGGCATCGGCATCCCCAAACCCGACGCCCCCGACCCCGCCAGCGGCATCCCCCTCACCGGCAACGACCTCCTCCACCGCACCCTCGAATACAACCAAAACGGCGTCCACTTCGACGGCCACCTCTGGCGCCAACACCCCGACGGCACACCCCAAGAAATCTTCCTCGAAGCCAAAGCACACTACAACTTCTTCCTCAAACCCTGGGCAGGCAAGGGCAAACTCGACGAAATCGTCACCGACATGCACGACCAGATGGACCGCCAACTTCGAGTCCTCCCACCCGGCGCGAAACTCGAATGGCACTTCCAAGAAGAAGAATTCGCCAACCACATCCGCAACTCCCTCCCTCGTGAGCTCCAAGACGTTGAGGTATACTGGACCCCGTAATGAGAGGTAAAAACATGGACGCAAGCATGAAAGACAAACTCCAACAGTATGCTCTCTCTGCGGCCTGGTTCAACCCCGATCGCCCTCCAGAGACCTACACGGGGGGGATGGTCACTGTACTCCGAGAGTTGGCTGATGCTGACCCTGAGATCGCAGCTGGAGGCTGGTCCCACGGAGAACGCAAGGTCACCACGTCGGAAAGCCTCGCGGAACTCATCGAAACCCGAAAAGTCACCGGCGCCACCTATTCCGATGGCTCTCCGATCTTGAATCAGCGATTTATGGTCAGCTCACCCGGAATCCCCTACATAGACCCCAAGCAAAAAGACCTCGGCTTCTTCAGTTTCAGACGGGCCGATGACCTGCCCGCACAGCAAAGTATCGACTTCATTCTCCACCACATCACCTTCTCTACCGCGGTGACGCTCGTCCGTTCCATTGCTCGGCACCTCCAACCGGATGTGGTCGGTGCGGATACTCGCGAGTTCGGTCGAGCACTTCGCCGCGCTCAAACCGTGAACATCCGTGCCACGCAGCTGGTCGGTCAGATCTCCTGGATTCGCGGTCTGTCGCCTGAGGCGGTCGCGGGATATCCGGTGACCGATGTCGAAGAGTATGCCGGGGGCTTGTTCTTCCTGGCCCGCAGCGAGCAGGACGCTGCCCGCCTGGCCGCGCTCAACGATCAGCTCGAGCGCGAGCACACCCGCCGACGTCTCGGTCTGCTCCCCCAGTTCTACGACCGCGACGAGGTCTGAACACCGAGCCGCGGCGTTCCGGTCCTCACTCCGCCAGGGCAGCCCGACCTGACCCTCTACCCCGACGGAACCCTCCCACCCGCCATCATGCCCGATGGGACCCCGCCCAAGGATCCCGGCTTCCCCACCACCCAGTACCCCCCGGTCGGCAGCAACGACGGCGGCACCGGCCACTGGTCCATCGTGAACCGGGCCGGGGCCAGCAGCAACAGCCTCGACCACCAAGAGCGCGTCACCGGCGTCGGCGGCATCGGCATCCCCAAACCCGACGCCCCCGACCCCGCCTCCGGCATCCCCCTCACCGGCGACGACCTCCTCCACCGCACCCTCGAATACAAACAAGACGGCGTCCACTTCGACGGCCACCTCTGGCGCCAACACCCCGACGGCACACCCCAAGAAATCTTCCTCGAAGCCAAAGCACACTACAACTTCTTCCTCGAACCCTGGGCAGGCGAAGGCAAACTCGACGAAATCACCACGGGCATGTACGACCAGATGGACCGCCAGCTTCGAGTCCTCCCGCCCGGCGCGAAACTCGAATGGCACTTCCAAGAAGAAGAGTTCGCCAACCACATCCGAGAAGAACTCCCCGCCCACCTGAGGGAGGTTGAGATATACTGGACCCCTTAAGATAAGGCTGCCTAGGCAGAATCAAGGAAAGGGAAGCATGAAGGAAGACCCTCAAAGATACGCAATCTCCGCAGTCTGGTTTGACCCCGCCAAACCCACTGAGCGTTATGCGAAGAGTCTGGTATCAGTACTGGCCGATCTTGCCGAGTCAGACCCTGAGCTCGCGGCAGCAGGCTGGGCGTTCGGATCACACAAGATCACCACGCAGAAAAGCCTCTCATCACTCATCAGAACCAAGAAGGTCACCGGCGCATTCTACCCGGACGGATCACCCATCCTGTCCCAAGGGTTCATGGTCAGCTCCTATTCTTCAGAAGGCAACTACCCTAATCACAAGCGCCTCGGCAGCCTCCGCCTTTCACGAGGTGCCGACATGCCAAATCAACAAGTCGTCGACTTCATCCTCCATCACATCACTTCCTCCACCGCTGTCGCGCTCGTCCGTTCCATTGCTCGACATCTCCAACCGGATGCAATCATCGGAGAACGTAGAGAGTTCGGTGATGCAATTCATCAAGCCCGGACTGTGAACATCCGCGCCACCCAGCTGGTCAGTCAGATCTCCTGGATCCGTGGCCTGTCGCCCGAGGCGGTCGCGGGATATCCGGTGACCGATGTCGAGGAATACGCCGGAGGCCTGTTCTTCCTAGCCCGCAGCGAACAGGACGCCACCGCACTGGCCGCACTCAACGACCAACTCGAACGCGACCACACCCGCCGACGTCTCGGCCTGCTCCCCCAGTTCTACGACCGCGACGAGGTCTAATCAACACCAGCGCTCCGAATCCGGACGCGCCCAAGCTTCCCGCCTCGGCACGCGGCCCGGAACGGGTGGAACCCCTGGCACCGCTATGACACGAACTTCGCCGGTGCGTGGACCGACAACGTCCTGAACGTCGGCAGTCTCGTGCTGGCCGTGGCCGCTCCCACCTTCGGCATCCCCGCCTTCCTCCGCGCCCTGCGCCGCGCCAGCCGACGCGAGTACGACGCCACTCGCCCGGCGAGCCCCGACACTCGCCCCGAGCGACCCGCCGACCCTGCCTTCCCCGGCCTCGCAGCGACCATCGCCGCCCTCCGAGAACGTCGAGCGCGAGATCGTCGCTAGAGGCCCGTCGCGCCGCGGATCAATCGCCAGGTGTCGCGGTTGCTCCGCCAGTACAGCATTGCCGCCACCCCGTCCACGGGCACCCATGCACTGTCGTCGTGCTCGGCGGGGTCGATCGTGATCGAAGCCCTCGGATGCTGCACGGTGAAGAGGGTCTTGTCGATCTCCAGACCGTCGTCGATGCGAACCCGGACGCCCTCGGCCACCCGCGAGAGCGACGCCGGGTCGATCCGGAGCCCCGTCTCCTCGCCCAGTTCGCGCACGGCGGCCTCGCGCGCACCCTCACCGTCGCGGATGCCTCCCGTGACGGGCTGCCAGAAGGGCACCTCGGCATCGCCCACGTGCAGCAGCAGCACCTCGCCGCCGCGCGCGACCACCCAGAGCTCGATGCTCCGCTTCACCCTCGTCACCAGCGCACCCACGGTGCAAGACTACGCCTGGGCGATGGACCCGCCGCCGTCTGTCGACGTCCATGGACTCGAGCGCAGGGTGCACCCGGCGCGGCACAGGGAAGCGGACGGCGCTCCAGACCTCCCAGCGGTCGGTGCCCGGTACCCCGGGGCGAGGCACACGGCCTGCTCGGCCCGGACGGTGCGGACACGGCCACCCTTTGCCGCATCCTGCCCGCCGTGTTCCCGCCGTCGACCGGGCACGTGAACGTACTCGGGCACGAGATCGCGCGGGAGGCGAAACACGGCGCGCGGCACTGTGGGCCTCGTCTTCGGAAGCGATAGGGGGCTCTCCGTTCTACGACCGCGACGAGCGCTGACCCGGATCCGCGAACACCCCTCCCGGAACGGAGCCGGGGCATGCCGGGGAGCATCTGTCGCGGGGCCGGCCACCGCCGCGACCCGAGTGGAACGTGCAGGCTCGTCCGGAGGAGGGCTGCCTCTCAGCCCCCGGCCCCTCCCGCAGCGGCCAATGCGAGGGCGGTCTCGGCCACCAGCCGGGGCTCGGTGAACGGCACCACGTGCCCGGAGCGCTCCGCGTCGATCACGGCCCCGTCGGCGCAGGCCGCGGCCGAGGCCCGGTGCGCCGCCCGCAGCTGCGCCCGCATGCGGCGCAGGCCCGGCGGGGCGTGCACGCCGGAGAGGGTCCGGACCGGGATCCCGCCCGGCTCCGGCGGTGCGGCGCGCATCGCCGCGAGCGCCGGCAGCAGCAGCGCCGTCGCCGAATCGGCCAGCCTCGCGAGCGGAGCGAAGAAGGCGTCGCAGCGCTCGTCGCTCGGGTCCACCAGCACGATCCCGGTCGGCGGCCGCCCCGCCTGCCCGAGCCCGGCGGCCGCGCCCCGCACGATCAGCCCGCCCAAGCTGTGCCCGACCAGCACCAGCGGCCGGCCGGGAAGCGGGTCCTGCGCCCGGAGCAGATCGATCAGCTCGACGAGATCCGCGGCGAGCCGCGCCGGGTCCCGGCGGCCGGGGGCGGGATCGCTGCCGCCGTAGCCGGCGCGGTCGTAGGCGCAGACGCGGGCGCGCCCGGCCAGCGGGCCCACGACCGCCGCCCAGCTGTGGGCGGTGGCCCCGACCCCCGCCTCCAGCACGATGCGCGGACCGTCCGCGGGCCCCGTCTCGAAGACCCGGAGCCGGCGGCCGTCGTCGAGCCGGACGAGGCGCGGGACAAGCCGCCGCAGCCGGGGACGCCCCGAGCCGCTCATCGGCTCACCGGCCGGTGCCGGCGTAGACGACCGCCTCGTCCTCCGCGTCCAGGCCGAAGGCCGTGTGGATCACCCGGGTCGCCTCGGTCACCAGATCGGCCCGGGTGAGGATCGAGATGCGGATCTCGGAGGTGGAGATCATGTCGATGTTGATGCCCGCGTCCCGCAACGCCCGGAACAGCTGGGCGGACACGCCGATCCCGGTGCGCATGCCCGAGCCGACGAGCGAGATCTTGCCGATCTGGTCGTCGTGGCGCAGCTGCTCGTAGCCGATCTCGCCGGCCGCCGCCTGCAGGGCCTGCAGGACCCGGGCGGCGTCCGCCTTCGGCAGGGTGAAGGAGATGTCCGTGCGGCCCGTCGCGACGACCGAGACGTTCTGCACGATCATGTCGATATTGGCGCCCTGGCCGGCCACGATCGTGAAGATCTCGGCGGCCTTGCCGGGCACGTCCGGCACGCCCGCGACGGTGATCTTCGCCTGGCTCAGGTCGTGGGCGACGCCCGCGATCATCGGCTCTTCCACTTGCAGCTCCTCCGCCCGGTCGGGGTTGTAGACGATCGTGCCCTCCCGGTTCGAGAAGGAGGAGCGCACGTGCAGCGTGACGCCCTGCCTGCGGGCGTACTCGACGGCCCGGATGTGCAGCACCTTGGCGCCGCTGGCCGCGAGCTCCAGCATGTCGTCGCTGGGGATCGCGTCGAGCTTGCGCGCGCGCGGCACGATGCGCGGATCGGCGCTGAACACGCCGTCGACGTCGGTGAAGATCTCGCACACCTCCGCGCCCAGGGCGGCGGCCAGGGCGACGGCGGTCGTGTCCGAGCCGCCGCGGCCGAGGGTCGTGATGTCCCGGGTGTCCCGGTTGAAGCCCTGGAAGCCGGCGACGATCGCGATGGCCCCCTCGTCCAGCGCCTCCCGCACCCGCACGGGGGTCACGTCCACGATGCGCGCGTCGCCGTGGTGCCGGTCGGTGATCATGCCCGCCTGGCTGCCGGTGTAGCTGCGGGCGTCGAAGCCCATCGACTTGATCGCCATGGCCAGCAGGGCCATGGAGACGCGCTCGCCGGTGGTGACGAGCATGTCGAACTCGCGCGGATCGGGGATGGGCGAGATCTCGTGGGCGAGGTCGATGAGGTCGTCGGTCGTGTCGCCCATCGCCGAGACGGCCACGACCACGTCGTTGCCCGCCTTCCTGGTGTCGACGATGCGCTTGGCGACCCGCTTGATGCTCTCGGCGTCCGCGACGGAGGAACCGCCGTATTTCTGCACGATGAGGCTCACGCTGGGAGGTCCTTTCGGAGGGGGCGGGCGCGAGGGCGCGGGAGCCTCCACTCTACTTGCTGCCGCGGCTCAGCCCAGGAAGATGCGCGGGCCGCCGGGCTCCCGGCCGCCGGGCTC
>JAUNLB010000151.1:4338-6066 GCA_030532485.1 Pseudoclavibacter sp. | reverse complement strand
CTGAGGCGCGACGTCCTGAGGCGCGAAGCCCCTGAGGCACCGGGCCCGAGGCGCATGGTCCGGGCGCGGCCGCGCCGGTAGACTGGGGGCATGAACCAGCAGTTGCTCATCGAGCTCACCTTCACGGGCCTCCTCGTGATCGCGATCGCGGCGATCACCTGGATCTCCGGGGTCGTCGTCTACCGGCTCTTCAAGGGCCAGAGCTGAGCCGGGCGTGATCGAGATCCCCGTCGGGCTGCCGCCCGAGCTCGTGCCGCTCTCGTGGCTGCTGGGGCTCTGGCGGGGCGAGGGGATGATCGAGTACGAGACCGGCGGCGGCCTTCGCCGTCACGCCTTCCGGCAGACCGTCTCCTTCCGCCACGACGGGCTGCCGTACTTGAACTATTCGGCCTCCCTGGAACTGACGTCGGTCGAGGGGCCGAGGGAGGGCGAGGAGGACGGGCCCGAGCCGCGCGCCCTGACGACGGAGACGGGCGTCTGGCGGCTCGACCGGCCCCAGGACGACGGCGACGTCGGACCCGGCTGCCTGCCGCCGAGCCGGCCCGGCGGCCTCGACGGGGCCGAGGCGGTGGAGCGGCTGCGCGCCGACCACGGCGGTTTCGACATCCAGGCGACGATCGTGCACGCCACGGGGGTCGCCGAGCTCTATCTGGGCAGCGTGCGCGGGCCGCGCATCGACCTGGCGAGCGACGCGGTGGTCCGCCCTCCCGGGGCGAGGGAGCACACCGCCTCCGCCCGCATGTACGGGCTGGTCGGCGGCGAGCTGATGTGGGCGTGGGACATCGCGGCGCTCGGGCGGCCGCTGGCCACCCACGCCTCCGGCCGGCTGGCCAGGGTCGAATGAGCGGCACGCCCTTCCTGGAGCTGCCGGGCGCCGTGGCCGCCGACGGCGCCGATCTGGGCACGGTCGCCCACTACGGCGTGTTCGTGGCCGAGCAGCGGCCGCTGGCCGCGGGCCGGGCGGTCGTCGACCAGGGGCATCTGGGCGTGCTGCGGCTGGACGGCGCGGACCGGCTGGACTGGCTGGACTCCCTCACCAGCCAGCGGGTGCGGGACCTCGAGCCGGGACGGTCCGCCGAGACCCTGCTGCTGGACGTCCAGGGGCGCGTCGAGCACATGATCGGCGTGCTCGACGACGGCCGCAGCAGCTGGCTGATCGTCGAGCGCGCGCGGCTGGAGCCCCTGCGGGCCTGGCTGGACCGCATGCGCTTCCTGCGGGACGTGCGGGTGGAGGACGCGAGCGCCGACTACGGGGTGGTCGCCACGCTCGGCGCGACCCCGCAGACCGCGGCGCTCATCGAGGCGGCCGCCCCCGCGGGCGTGCCGCTGGTGTGGCGGGACCCCTGGCCGGGGATCGCGCCCGGCGGGGTCGGCTACTGGGCGGGGGCGGCCGCCGAGCACCCCGGCCACGAGTGGCGGCTGGAGCTGCACCTGCTGGAGCGGGACGCGCTGGAGCGGCTCGCCGGCCGGGTCCGGGAGGGCCTGGTGGCGGCCAGCGGCCAGGACGCCCTGGAGGCGCTGCGCGTGGCCGCCTGGCGTCCGCGTGCCGCGCGCGAGCTCGATGCGCGCACGATCCCGCACGAACTGGATCTGCTGCGCAGCTCCGTGCACCTGGACAAGGGCTGCTATCGGGGTCAGGAGACCGTCGCGAAGGTCCACAACCTCGGCCACCCGCCGCGGCGGCTGGTGCGCCTGGACCTGGACGGCTCGCTGGCGGCGCTGCCCGAG
>JAUNLB010000151.1:0-4328 GCA_030532485.1 Pseudoclavibacter sp. | reverse complement strand
AGCTGTCCCCGGCGGGCGAGGGGGCCGGCCGGATGGCGGGCCGGATCACGAGCGTCGCCCAGCATCACGAGGACGGCCCGATCGCGCTGGCGATCGTCAAGCGCGGCCTGGACCCGGAGGCGGTGCTCGCCTGCGAGGTCGACGGCCGACCGCTGCACTGCGCGCAGACCGCGATCGTCGCCCCCGACGCGGGACGGGCGGCGGGCCTGAGGCGCCCGCCCAGACTGCCGCGCCCCGGGACGGCCCCGGACGGTCGCTGAGCTGTGGCCCGTCCGCGGCTCCTGCTCCCGCTGCGCCGCGCCGGTCTCGATCTGCCCGGCGCGCTGCGCCGGCTCGCGGCCTCCGCCCCCGCGATCGGCCAGATCGTGGCGGCGGTCATGGCCGCCTACGCGCTGTGCCGCTGGGGACTCGGCCACGAGGTCCCGTTCCTCGCGGTGACGGTGTGCATCACGAGCCTCGGCTTCGCCCGCGACGCGCGTCCCCGGAGCGTGCTGGAGACGGCCTCCGGCATCGTCTTCGGGGTCCTGTTCGCGAATCTGGCGCTGCTGCTGGTGGGACGGGGCTGGTGGCAGCTGGCGATCGTGCTGGCGACCGTCATGGCGGCCGCCCGGCTGGTGGTGGCGAGCCCCGGCTTCGCGGTCGCCGCGAGCGTGCAGTGCTCCCTGGTCATGCTCATCCCGCTCAACGGCGCGGCCGAGGGCAGCCGCATCCTGGACGCCCTGGTCGGCGGGACGACGGCGATCCTGGCGACCGCGCTCGTGCCCAGGAACGCGAGGCGCCTGGCGCGCGAGGAGGCCGAGCGGCTGTTCGACACGCTCGAATCGGCGCTCACCCACACGGTCGAAGCGCTCCGCAAGGGGGACACCGAAGAGGCGAGGGCCGCGCTGGAGGAGCTGCGCGGCACGCAGCGGAACCTGGACCGCTGGGCGGAGTCCCTGGACTCGGCCCGCTCGATCGCGCGGCTCTCGCCGTGGCTGCGCGGGCACCGGCAGGACGTGGCCGGGATGATCGAGCTGTGGGGCGCGATGGACCTGATCACCCGCAATCTGCGGATCGTCGCCCGTCGCATCTGGTCCTTCGTCGGCGACGGCCGCTCCCGCGAGGAGCTGGCCGACGTGATGGGGCTCATCGAGTCGGGGCTGAAGGAGCTGCGTCTGGGGATGGACGATCCGCGGATGCGGGACCGGGCGAAGCAGACGCTCACCATGGCGGCGGTGAAGCTGGACCCGGAGGTGCTGGCGCACACCGGGCGGATCGGCGAGACCATGCTCGTCATGCAGTGCCGGCCGCTGCTGGTGGACCTGCTGTCCGCGGCGGGCGTGCCGCCCGAGCGGGCCCGACGCATGCTGCCGCGGGTGCGCTGAGCGGCGGGTCGCTTCACACGGCGAGCCCGGCGGCGTCCAGGGTCAGCTCGCCCAGTCGCCAGCGGCGCGGACCGTCGCGCAGCGGCCAGCCGGCCTCGCGCAGGCGCGTCGCGGCGGCGATGAAGCGCTGCCGCGGGCCGAAGGGGGCCCGCGGCGCCTCGCGGCGCCAGGCCTCGTCGAGCGCCCGCAGCAGCGCGTGCACCGGCTCGCCCGGCACATTGCGGTGGATCAGCGCCTTCGGCAGCCGCTCGGCGGCCACCAGCGGGGTGTCCAGACCGCTCAGGCGCAGCGAGATCGTGAAGCTCGCCCCCGTCAGCGGCTCCGTGCCCGGGAGCGGGGCGGGCAGCCCGAACCACGTGCACACCCGGCCGAGCTCGTCGCAGGTGCCCTCCACCAGCAGCCCGCCCGGTGCGAGCCGTTCGCGCATCGTCCGCCAGGCCGCGGCCACCTCGTCCTCCTCGTACTGCCGCAGCACGTTGAAGGCGCGCACGATCACGGGCGCCTCCTCGGCGGTCAGCGGCGGCCCGCTCGAGCCGTCCCGGGCCGGCACGCGCAGATCGAAGCCGCCGCGCTCGAAGGCGACCGCCGAGCGCAGCCCCGCGTCCCGCCCGGCGAGCTGGCGGCGGGCCGCGCGGACCCGCTCCGGGTCGATCTCCAGGCCCACCACCCGCAGCCGCGGCCGGACGGGGGCGAGCCGTTCGTGCAGCTCGAAGACGGTCGTGCCGCTCGATCCGAAACCGAGGTCGACGACGAGCGGCGCCGCCCGAGTGCGCAGCGCCGGCTGGGCGGCGATCCACCGGTCGACCCGCCGCAGCCGGTTCGTCCCCGTGGTCCCGCGCGTGGCATGTCCGAGCGGCACCCGTCGAGCCTGCCATACCTCCTCGCCCTCCGGTGCCGCCCCGGCCAGCGAGGGATCCCGGCCGGTCGCGGATGCGCGGGATACGCTGTGGGCATGACTGACGCGCACACGCTCATCCTGGTCCGTCATGGCCAGAGCGAATGGAACGAGAAGAACCTCTTCACCGGCTGGGTCGACGTCGAGCTGACCGAGAAGGGGCGCGGCGAGGCCCGTCGGGCCGGCGAGCTGCTCCGCGAGGCGGGGATCGCCCCGGATCTGCTCTACACCTCGCGGCTCACCCGTGCGATCGACACGGCGAACATCGCGCTCAAGGAGGCCGGGCTCGGCTGGATCGACGTGAAGCGGCACTGGCGGCTCAACGAGCGCCACTACGGCGCTCTCCAGGGCAAGGACAAGGCCCAGGTGCGCGACGAGTTCGGCGAGGAGCAGTTCATGCTCTGGCGACGCAGCTACGATGTGCCGCCGCCGGCGATCGAGCCGGGCAGCGAGTTCTCCCAGGCCGGGGACCCCCGCTACGCGGGCGAGCCGATCCCCGACACGGAGTGCCTCAAGGACGTGCTCGAGCGTCTGCTGCCCTACTGGGAGGGCGAGATCCTGGACGAGGTCCGCGCCGGGCGCACGGTCATGATCGCGGCGCACGGCAACTCGCTGCGCGCGCTCGTCAAGCACCTGGAGGGGATCGGGGACGACGAGATCGCCGCGGTCAACATCCCCACGGGCATCCCGCTCGTCTACCGGCTCGACCCGCAGAGCCTGAAGCCGCTTGGCCCGGGCGAGTACCTGGACCCGCAGGCGGCCGCCGCGGGCGCCGCGGCCGTCGCCGAGCAGGGCGCGAAGGGGCGGGGAGCGGAGTAGCGGCCCGGCTCGGCGGATCGAGTCAGTCCCGGGCCGCCGCGGCGATGGCCTCCGCGGCGGCCCGGGCGGCCTGCTCGTGGACGAGCCGCACCGCGGGGGTGGCGGGCGCGGTCGCCGCCCACAGCTCCACCGTCCGGTGCCGACCGTGCAGCGGGCGCGTCCGCAGGCCGCCGCCCCGGTGGGCGCGCAGGGCCAGCCCGGGCAGGATCGTCACCCCCTGGCCGGTCGCGACGAGCGCCTGCACTGCGAGCACGTCGTCGCTGCGGTAGCCGATCCTCGGAGCGAAGCCCGCATCCTTGCAGGCGGCCAGCAGATGAGCCCGGCAGCGTTCGCAGCCGGCCAGCCAGTTCCGGTCCCGCCAGGCCGCCAGTTCGGCGCTGCGCAGCGGTGTCCGCGGCCCGGGTTCCCGGCTCCTGCCCGCCGCCTCCACGAGGAGCAGCCGGTCCCGGCCGAGCCGCGTGCGGTGCAGATCCGCCTCCCCGTCGCCGCCGGGGTAGGTGAAGGCGAGCGCGAGGTCCGCCTCCCCGTCGCGCAGCATCCCGGCCGCCTCCGGCGGCTCGGCGTCCAGGATCTCCACCGCCAGTCCGGGCGCCCGGGCGGCGACGCCGGCGAGCAGCTCCGGCACGATCGTCGGCACCGCGGAGGGGAAGGCGGCCAGGCGCACGAGCCCCGCCTCCAGCGAGGTCATGGCCCGCAGCTCCCGCTCGGCCCGCTCCAGGGCGGCGAGGATCGCGGCGCCCCGCTCGGCCAGCAGGCGCCCCTCCCGGGTGAGGCGCAGGCGGCGGCCGGCCTGGGCGACGAGCACCGAGCCGGTCTCGGCCTGCAGACGCTGCAGGTGGTGCGAGACCGTCGGCTGCGTGCAGTGCAGCCGCTCGGCCGTCGCCGTCAGGGTGCCGAGCTCGGCGAAGACGACGAGCACGCGCAACCGCTCGGTGTCGATCACCCCCGCATCCTATCGACCGAATCGATGGACTCTGACGAAAACATCCATTGGACCGATGAGCGCGCGCGCGGCAGACTCGTCCCATGCCCGATCCCCGAGTGAGCTTCGAGGGGGTGCTGCGGGCGGCCGAGGCGATCCGCGGCGTGCTCGACCCCACCCCGTCCTGGAGCGCGCCGCTGCTGGACGCGCGACTCGGCTGCACCGTCGTCCTGAAGCACGAGCAGGTGCTGCCGACCGGGGCCTTCAAGGTCCGCGGCGGCCTGGCCCTGCTGGCGGCCGCCGGGGCGGAGGGGGTGCGGGGCCTGGT
>JAUNLB010000005.1:21663-41297 GCA_030532485.1 Pseudoclavibacter sp. | reverse complement strand
CCCCGACACCCCCGGGGTGTCGGTCGTGCCGCGCGAGCAACGCGCCCGCCCCACCACCTTCACCATCACCGATCACCCCAATCCACAAACACAAAGTGAAACACACCGAGAACCACCAGACACACATCGACCGACCGGTTCCCGTCTTCCCATCCCTCCAGGAGCCTATACTTCCCCGATACCCCTGGAAGGACGCCACCAGCATATCCCAAAAGGTACGACACCACAAGCCCGACAGCACATTCCACCCTGGGCATTCCCTGAGTACCGGAGGTGCCCTGTCGACCGGAACCACGGGCCACACACGCCCCGAGAAGACCACCAGGATGACCCCCGAGTCGAGAAAACGAAAAGACACAGGAAGGACCCGGAGGAATCCTACCCGACGCCTACGACATTCAACGCGGAAAATGAGAACTAATGTTCGCAAGTCGGCGATTCTCTGGGCATGGCGACCGAAAGAGGGCCGACCGGCCCCATCCCCCTGAGCTCCGAGCCCGTAGAAGCCCGAGACGGCGAGCATCCGAGGCCGGCGCGGTGCGCACGGCCGGTCCGGAAGGCGTGCACACTGCGCCGCACCGAGCCCGGAACCCCTCGCATGGCACTCAAACCACGCCGCACGCCCTGCGAACCGCTTTCGCAACACGGCCTAGACTCGTGACCATGTTCCTCGCCTGGCGGGAGGTGCGCCGCGATCCGGGGCGCTTCTCCCTGATCATCGGCGTGGTGGCCGCGCTGGCCTACCTCGCCTTCTTCCTCACTTCGCTCGCCTACGGCCTCGCCAGCAGCTACCGCACTGCCCTGGACGCCTGGCAGGCGGACGGGGTGCTGCTCGCCGCCGACGCGGGGCAGAACCTGCAGCGATCCCGGCTGGACGCCGATGCCCAGCAGATCCCCGAGGGGGTGCAGGGGGCGCCGCTCGTCTCCTCGCTCACCTCGGTCGAGCTGGATGACGGCGAGCAGGCCGATGCGGCGCTGTTCGGGGTGGACCCGGACGGATTCATCGCCCCGCAGGCGGAGCTCGGTAGCGGTCTGGACGGCTCCCGTCCCCGGGACGTCGTGGTGGACGAGCGCCTCACCCGCTTCGGCGTGGAGCTCGGCGACCGGCTGCGCCTGACCGGCGACGACACGGTCTACACGGTCGTCGGCATGGTCCGGGGCCAGACCTTCCAGACCGCGCCGGTCGTCTACACGGTTCGGGAGGCCGCGGTCGCCCACCAGGAGGCCACGCTCGGCGCACGGCTGGACGAACGGAGCGCGAACGCAGTGGTCTTCCGCGGCGAGATGCCCGCTGACGAGGAGCGCACGGTCTTGAGCATGGACGAGTACATCGCGACCCTGCCCGGGTATACAGCCCAGATCGCGACCTTCGCGCTCATGATCGGCTTCCTCATCGGCATCGCGGCCTTCGTGCTCGGCATCTTCGTCTACATCCTGACGCTGCAGAAGCGGGACGTCATCGGGGTCATGAAGGCTCAGGGCGTCCCGAGCGGCTACATCGGCCGCTCGATCGCGGTGCAATCGGTGCTGCTGGCCGCGATCGGCTGCGCGCTGGGGCTCGGCGCGGCGCTTGCAACCGGCTTCGCGCTGGCCGGCCGGGTGCCCTTCTCGGTCCAGCCGGTGCTGCTGCTCGGCATCCTCGCCTGCTTCGCGGCCACGATCGGCGCCTCCTCGCTCTTCTCGGTCCGTGCGGTCGCGAAGACCGATCCGATGCGGGCGATCCGATGAACGGGGCGCGAGCCGAGGCCGCCGTGCGGCTGGAAGGCGTGAGCAAGGACTTCCGACAGGGCGGCCGGACGCTGCACGCCCTGCGGCCCCTCGACTTCGAGGCCCGGCCCGGGGAGCTGATCGCGATCCTCGGACCCTCCGGCTCGGGCAAGAGCACTCTGCTGGCGATCATGGGCGGCCTGCAGGAGCCCAGCGGCGGCACGGTCCGCATCGGCGGCCGGGAGCTGTCCGGCCTCAGCGAGGCGCAACGGGCGCGCATCCGCCTCGACGAGGTGGGCTTCGTGCTCCAATCCGCGAACCTGGTCCCCTTCCTGAACGTCGAGGAGCAGATCGAGCTGTACGCCCGATCGGTCCGGCGGCCGGTGGACCGGGCCCGGCGGGACCGGCTCTTCGAAGAGCTGGACATCGCTCGGCTGCGCCACGCCCACCCGAGCGATCTGTCCGGCGGCGAGCAGCAGCGGGTGGCGATCGCCCGCGCGCTCTACCCGGATCCGGCGGTCGTGCTGGCCGACGAGCCGACCGCGAGTCTGGACAGCGAGCGCGCCTTCGCCGTCGCCTCGCTGCTGGCCGAGCAGGCGGGTCGGCGGCGCAAGGCGATCGTCATGGTGACCCATGACGAACGGTTGGTGCCGTACTGCACTGCGGTCTATCGGATGCGGGACGGGGTGCTGCGTCGGGCCGATCCGCCCGCGCTGCGGCTGCGCCGCGGGCTGGGGCGGCTGATCGGCCGCGGCCCGGGGACCTGACCGTCCGTTCAGCCCGGCCGCGGTGTTCCCGCCAGGATCGCGGCGGCGGCCGGGAGCACCGCTCCGCGCGCGTCACGGTGCGCCGAAAGCCGCTCGATGGCCCCGTTCAGCCGACGGGAGGCCCGGGTCACCACCCGCCAGTCCCAGCTGGCGGGGTCGCCGTACTCGGGGTAGTGGGGAGCCCAGCGGAGGGCGCGCCGCTCGCTGTTGTGATTCACGGTGCCCGCCAGCAGCCGCCCGCCGCCTGTGGCCGAGGGCACGAGGTGCAGGAAGACGAGCCCCCAGCCCTCGCAGCTCCAGCGCACCCGGGCCGACGGGCCGCGCAATTCGATGCGCCTGATCAGCGGCTCCGGGCCCGCGTCGACCGGATGCAGGGCCAGATGCACCCCCTTCGCGGGCAAGGGGATCTCGCCGGGGCTCTCGAATCGGCGCAGCGGCTCCTCGGGTGCCGAGAAGGCCTCGAAGACCCGGAACGCCTCCACCCGGAAGACGGCTTCCACGAGCGAGGGCAGCTCCTCCCGTGCCGCGAGCAAGCGGAGCAGGGGCACCTTGCGGCTCCGAGGCCCTCAGGCCAGGCCCAGCAGCGGCAGCACTTGACGCAGATCCCGTTCGGGCATGGACACCGAGGCCTGGGCGCGCACGATGGGCTTGGCCGCGAAGGCGACCGACAGGCCCGCGGCGCTCATCATGCCCAGGTCGTTCGCCCCGTCCCCGATCGCGACGGTGCGCTGGATCGGCAGACCCTCCGCTTCGGTCCACTCCCGCAAGGTCTCCAGCTTCGCGGTGCGCCCGATCACCGGTCCGCGCAGCGCCCCCGTGAGCAGTCCCTCGCGGACCTCCAAGCGATTGGCCCGCCAGCGGTCCAGGCCGATCCGCTCGGCCAGCGGGTCGAGCACCTCGTGGAAGCCCCCGGAGACCGCGGCGATGCGGCCGTCCGCGGCGTGCACCGCGTCGATCAGCTCCTGCGCCCCGGCGGTGAGCCGCAGACGCTCGCCGATCGCGGCGAGTTCCGACAGAGGCACATCGCGCAGCAGCGCGACGCGGCTGCGCAGCGAGGCGGAGAAGTCCAGCTCCCCGCGCATGGCCCGCTCGGTGATGCGCGCGACCTCCTCCTCCACGCCCGCGACGGCCGCGATGAGCTCGATGACCTCCTGCTCGATCAGCGTGGAGTCCACGTCCAGGACGACGAGGAAGCGGGCGGAGGGGCTCACGGTTCGACGACGGCGTGCTTCTGCACGACGGTGATGCCCGAGTCGGTGACGGTGAAGCCGCGGCGCAGATCGTGCTCCCGGTCGACCCCCACCGAGGCGCCGGGCCGGACCACGACCCCCTTGTCCAGGATCGCGCGGCGCACGACCGCGCCCGGCTGCACGTTCACCCGGTCGAAGAGGATCGAGTCCACGACCGCCGCCCCGGACTCCACGTGGTTCCAGGCGCCCAGCACCGAGCGCTCGATGTGCGCGCCGGAGATGACCGAGCCGAGCGAGATGATCGAGTCGATCATGGTCCCGGTCGAGCCGCGGCCGTCGCGGACGAACTTCGCGGGCGGGGAGTTGACCTGCTGGGAGTAGATGGGCCACGCCTCGTTGTAGAGGTTGAAGATCGGCAGGGTGGAGATGAGGTCCATGTGCGCGTCGTAGAACGAGTCCAGCGTCCCGACGTCCCGCCAGTAGTAGCGGTCCCTGGGCGTGGCGCCCGGCACCTCGTTGCGGCTCAGGTCGTAGACCCCGCAGTCATTCTGGGCCACGAAGCCGGGGATGATGTCCCCGCCCATGTCGTGCGCCGATCCTTCGGTCTCGCCGTCCCGGATCACGGCCTCGACGAGCTTCTCCGCGTCGAAGACGTAGTTGCCCATGGAGGCGAGGATCTCGCCCGGGGCGTCCGGCAGGCCGCGGGCGGAGGCCGGCTTCTCCAGGAACTCGGCGATGCGGCCGGGGTCCCGCTCGTCGACCTGGATGACCCCGAACTGGTCGGACAGCTCCAGCGGCTGGCGGATCGCCGCGACGGTCGCGCCCAGGCCGGAGGCGATGTGCGCCTCGATCATCTGGGAGAAGTCCATGCGGTACACGTGATCGGCGCCGACCACGACCACGATGTCGGGCTTCTCGTCGCTGATGAGGTTGAGGCTCTGCCGGATGGCGTCCGCGGAGCCGGCGAACCACTGTTTGCCGAGGCGCTGCTGGGCCGGCACGGAGGCCACGTAGGAGCGCAGCAGGGCGGAGAAGTTCCAGGTGTGCGAGATGTGCCGGTCCAGCGAGTGCGACTTGTACTGGGTGAGGACCACCACCTGCCGCAGTCCGGAGTTGATGAGGTTCGAGAGGGCGAAGTCGATGAGCCGGTACTGTCCGGCGAAGGGCACCGCCGGCTTCGCGCGGTCCGCCGTCAGCGGCATGAGCCGCTTGCCCTCACCGCCTGCCAGGACGATGCCGAAGATCTTTCTCGGGGCCATGCGGCCAGCATAGGCGCTGGCCGTGCCCCCGGCCAGCGCGTCGCCGGGAGTTCCCCGTCGCGACGGGCTCGGCTCCCTGGCCGGTCGAACGGATTTCAAGCGCCTGCGGAGTTCCCCGTCACGACGGGCTCGGCTAGCGTTGGGGCCATGCGCACGGACATCATCACCCGCGAGTACCCGCCGGCCGTCTACGGGGGCGCCGGCGTCCACGTCACCGAGCTCGTGCGGGCCATGCGGCGGGACATCGAGGTCCAGGTCCGCTGCTTCGGCGAGCCCCGCCAGGAGCCGGGCACGACCGCCTACGAGGTGCCGTCCGAGCTGCGGGACGCGAACCCCGCGCTCGGCTTCCTGGGCACCGATCTGCGGATCGCCGCAGACACGGCCGGCGCCGACCTCGTCCACTCCCACACCTGGTACGCGAACGCCGCCGGTCACCTCGCCAAGGTCCTGCACGACCTCCCGCACGTGATCACGGCCCACTCCCTGGAGCCCATGCGTCCCTGGAAGGCCGAGCAGCTGGGCGGCGGCTACCGCCTGTCCAGCTGGATCGAGAAGACCGCCTACGAGCACGCCGACCGGATCGTGGCCGTCAGCAACGGCATGCGCGAGGACGTGCTGCGCTCCTATCCGGCCCTGGACCCCGAGCGGGTGGAGGTCGTCTACAACGGCATCGACCTGGAGGTGTGGCGGCCGGATCCGAACCGGGAGATCGCCCGCGAGCACGGCGTGGACCCGGATCGGCGCAGCGTGATCTTCGTGGGCCGGATCACGAGGCAGAAGGGCCTGCCCTATCTGCTGCGCGCCGCCCGCGGGCTCGAGCCGGACGTGCAGCTCGTACTGTGCGCGGGCGCCCCGGACACCCCCGAGATCGGGGCCGAAGTGGACGGGCTGGTGCGGGAGCTGCGGGACGAGCGGGACGGAGTCGTGTTCATCGCCGAGCACCTGCCCCAGCCGCGCCTGGCGGCCCTGCTGAGCCTCGCGACCGTCTTCGTCTGCCCCTCCGTGTACGAACCGCTCGGCATCGTGAACCTGGAGGCGATGGCCTGCGGCACGGCCGTGGTGGGCACCGCCACCGGCGGCATCCCGGAGGTGGTGGCCGACGGAGTGACCGGCCGGCTGGTGCCGATCGACCAGCTCGGCGACGGCAGCGGCACGCCGCTGGACCCCGAGCGCTTCGTGGCGGATCTGGCGGGCACGCTGAACGAGGTGCTGGCCGATCCGGAGCGGGCGGCCGCCTACGGGCGGGCCGGGCGCGAGCGGGCCGAGCGGGAGTTCAGCTGGCGCCGCATCGCCGACGAGACCCTCGCCCTCTACCGCCGGGTGCTCCAGGGCTAGCCGGGCGGCCCGGGGCCGGGCGCGGCGCAGCCCGGTCCGGGACGGGCCCGGGTAGCCTTGCTGCATGACCGTCGTGCTGCGCTTCCGCGATGCCTCCGTCCTCCGCGATCGGAGGCCCGTCCTGGACGGGCTGGACTGGACGGTCCGGGAGGGGGAGCGCTGGGCGGTGCTGGGACCGAACGGGGCGGGCAAGTCCACCGTCCTGAACCTCGCTGCCACCCTGCTGCACCCCACCGGCGGTTCGGTGGAGGTGCTGGGGGAGCGGCTGGGCGGCAGCGACGTGTTCGAGCTGCGGCCGCGCATCGGCTACGCGGCCGGCTCGCTGGCCGGGCGCATCCCCGCCGGCGAGCGGGTGCGGGACGCGGTGCTGACCGCCGCCTACGGCGTGACCGGCAGGTGGCGGGAGCAGTACGAGGCCTCCGACCAGGCCCAGGCCGACCGGGTGCTGCAGGAGTGGGGCCTGGCGGAACTGGCCGAGCGCCCGATCGGCACCCTCTCCGACGGCGAACGCAAGCGCGTGCAGATCGCCCGCGCCGTCATGACCGATCCGGAGCTGCTGCTGCTGGACGAGCCGAGCGCCTCCCTGGACCTGGGCGCCAGGGAGCTGCTGCTGGCCGCCCTGAGCGAGTACGCCGCCGATCCGGACGCCCCGACGCTGGTCATGGTCACCCACCACGTGGAGGAGATCCCGCCGGGGATCACGCACGCGCTGCTGCTGCGAGGGGGCCGCGCGGTCGCCGCCGGCCCGGTCGCGGAGAGCCTCGACGAGACGCTGCTGAGCGAGACCTTCGGCCTGCCGCTGCGGCTGAGCCGTCAGGACGGCCGCTACAGCGCCCGGGCCGCCTGAGGCCCGGTTGCGGGGCGGGAGCTCCGTCGCGTGGTATCGTCGGTGTTCGGCCTGCAAGGGCTCCACCACCGGTCGTCTTCCCGCGACCGCAGCGCCTTGCCGCGACCGCAGACGATCACCGATCAAGGACCGTTTACCCCATGAAGGCTGACACGCACCCCGCCTACGCCCCCGTCGTGTTCAACGACCTGGCCTCGGGCGAGAAGTTCCTCACCCGTTCGACCATCACGAGCGAGAAGACGATCGAGTGGGAGGACGGCAACGTCTACCCCGTCATCGACGTCGAGATCTCCAGCGCCTCGCACCCCTTCTACACGGGCAAGCAGCGCATCATGGACTCGGCCGGCCGGGTCGAGAAGTTCAAGAACCGCTACGCCAAGTTCGGCAAGAAGGCCTGAGCCGGGCCTCTATCGGCATCGGGCTCCCGCAAGCCCGACGAGACCGTCCCATCGGGGGCGGCGTCCCCCGGACGCCGCCCCCGATCGCGCGTTCACTCGCGCAGCGGCCAGCCCCGCTCGGCGGTGAACGAGGGATCCCGCTGGCGGCGCATGTACGCCTCGAAGTCCTCGGCCTGCTCGCGCGCCCAGGCGATCTGGCGGCGGTGCAGCTCGGCCAGCGGGGCCTGGCCGACCTCCTGCGGATAACGCTGCGCGAGCGCGAGCGCGATGCGGCCGGCGGCCACGGCGTCGTCGCCGGCCGTGTGGGCGTCCATGAGCTCCACCCCGTACACCGCGGCCGTGTCGCCCAGTGTGCGCTTGCCGCGCCGGAAGCGGTCCATCGCCCGGTCGATCACCAGCGGGTCCACGACCTGCTCGCCGATCGCGGGCGGCTCCAGCCGGTGCCTGCGGCACTCGGCGGCCAGCAGGCTCAGGTCGTACGGCGCGTTGTACACGACCAGCGGCACGCCGTGCCGGACGATCCAGGCGATCGCCGCCTGCACGGCCGCGACCACCTCCGCGGCCGGCCGCCCCTCGGCGCGGGCGATCTCGGTGGTGATGCCGTGCACGGCCGCCGCCCGCTCCGGGATCTCCACCCCCGGATCGGCCAGCCAGTCCGTGCCCCGCTCCAGCTCGCCCGTCCCGTCCAGCAGCCCGACGAAGGCGGTCACGATGCGGCTGCTGCTCGGGTCCACCCCGGTCGTCTCCAGGTCGAAGACCGCGATCCGCTCGCTCCACGCCATGTCCATCCGCCTCCGGGTCGTCGCCGCCGCGGCGCATCGGGTCCGATGCGGCCGCGCTTCCGTACACTCTTGCACGATGCGCATTCACAACACCCCCGACGAGGCCCTCCGGAACCGGGCGACGATCCGCAGGACCGAGCCGGTGGGGGGCGTGTCCACCAGCTGGCGGGAGTACGCGGGGGACCCCTCGGGGCGGACGGTCGTGCTCGTGCACGGCTTCCGGGGCAGCCACCGCGGCCTGCTGCCCCTGGTCGCGGCCATGCCCGAGCTGCGCTTCATCGCCCCCGATCTGCCCGGATTCGGCGATTCGGCGCCCAATCCCGCCGGGCACGGCCTGGACGCCTACGCGGCGTGGCTCGCGGCCTTCCTGGAGCGCGTGGACCCGGCCGGGACCGCGATCGTGCTCGGGCACTCCTTCGGCTCGCTCGTGGTGGCCCGCGATGTGCGGGCGCTCACCCCGCGTCGCATCGTGCTCGTCAACCCCATCGCGGCGCCCGCCACGAGCAGTGCGAACCGGCTGGGTGCGCAGCTCGCCCGATGCTACTACCGGATCGGAGCGCTGCTGCCGGAGCCGCTGGGCACGCGGCTTCTGCGCAGCCGCACGGTCACGCGGATCATGAGCGCCCTGCTGGCCGTCACCCGGCACCGGCCGCTGCGCCGCTGGATCCACGCCGAGCATGAGGCGCACTTCTCCGGCTTCGCGGACCGGCGGACGCTCCTGGAGGCCTTCGCCGCCTCCCTCTCGGACAGCGTGCGGGCCCACGCGGCCGACTTCCCGGCCGGCACCGTGCTCGTCGCGGGAGAGCGGGACGCGATCGCCCCGCCGCGCAGCCAGTGCGATCTGCGCCGGGCGCTGCCGCACGCGAGGCTCCACCTGCTCGGCGGTGTGGGGCATCTCGCCCACTACGAGAAGCCCCTCGCGATCGCCCGCGTGCTGCGCGAGGAGATCGCCGGCTGGACCGGCGAGACCCGTCCGCAGGGTGCGGAGCGAGAGGGGACCGGCGACGCCGCGCGGCGCGTCCCGGCCGGGTCCGCCGGCGAGGGGGAGCCCATGCGCCTGTTCTTCGACTGCCGCTACGTGCGCAGCGAGCGGCACGACGGCATCTCCCGCTACTCCACCGAGCTCGTGCGGGCCCTGGCCGAGCTGCACCCCGTCACGATGATCGTCCACGACCCCCGGCAACTGCGGATGCTGCCGGATCTGCCCCACGTCTTCGCGAGCGCCCCGACCAGTGCTCGGGAGCCGTTCATCGCCCGGCAGCTGAACCGCCTGCGGCCCGACGTGGTGTTCAGCCCCATGCAGACCATGGGGTCGATCGGGCGCCGCTACGGGCTCGTGCTCACGATCCACGACCTGATCTACTACAGCGAGCGCACCCCGCCCGGCGAGTTCTCGCCCGCCCTCCGGCTGCTGTGGCGCCTGTACCACCTGAGCTACACCCCCCAGCGGCTGCTGCTGCGCGGCGCCGACCGGGTGGCGACGATCTCGGCCACCACCCGCGAGCTCATGCGCCGCCACCGGATCGCCCCGCGGCCGGTGCGAGTGGTCGGCAACGCGCCCGACGAGCGCTTCCGGCTGCCCGCCGGGCAGCGGCCGCCGGGGCCGCCGGAGCGGCCGAACCTCGTCTACATGGGCTCCTTCATGCCCTACAAGAACGTGGAGACCGCGGCCGCGGCCATGCACGAGCTGCCCGGCTGGACCCTGCAGCTGTGCTCCCGCATCGACGACGCCCGGCTCGCCCGGCTGGAACGGCTCGCCCCCCCGGGCGCGATCGTCGCCCATCGCGGCGTGAGCGACGAACGCTACCTGGAACTGCTGCACGGCGCGACCGCCCTGGTCACCGCCTCCCGCAACGAGGGCTTCGGGCTGCCGCTCATCGAGGCGATGGCCGCCGGCTGCCCGGTGCTCTGCAGCGATCTGCCCATCTTCCGGGAGGTGTGCGGGCCGGCCGGCCGCTACTTCCCGGCCGAGGACCCCGCCGCCCTGGCCGCCGCGGCGCGAGCGCTGGCCGATCCGGCGCAGCGGCGGGACGCCCAGGAGGCCGGGCTCGCCCAGGCCCGCGGCTTCACCTGGCGGGCGGCCGCCGAGTCCCTGCTCGCCACGTGCCGCGAGGTGCACGCCGACCGCCGCTGCGCCGAGCGGGGACGGGACGGCTGAGGACATGCGGCTGCTGCCCGTCGACTCGGCGCGGGATCCGGCGCTGCGCGACTACGCGGGGCTCACCGACCTCGAGCTGCGCCGCCGCCTGGAGCCGGCCGAGGGCCTGTACCTGGCCGAGTCCGCCAAGGTCATCGCCCGGGCCCTGCAGGCCGGGCACCGGCCCCGCTCCGTGCTGCTGGAGGAGCGCTGGCTGCCCGGTATCGAACCGCTGCTGCGGGAGCATCCGGACACGCCCGTATACCTCGCGAGCCCCGAACTGCTCGCCTCCGTCACCGGCTTCCGGGTGCACCGCGGGGCGCTGGCCGCCATGCACCGTCCGGTGCTGCCGGAGGCGCGACGGCTGCTGGCGGAGCTGCCCGAACGGGCCCGCATCGCCGTGCTGGAGGACCTGGTCGACCACACGAACGTGGGGGCGGTCTTCCGGTCGGCGGCCGCGCTGGGCGTGGACGCCGTGCTCGTCACCCCGCGCTGCGCCGATCCGCTGTACCGCCGCGCCGTCAAGGTCGGCATGGGCGCCGTCTTCCAGCTCCCCTGGGCCCGCCTGGACCCGTGGCCGGAGGGGCTCGAGCTGCTGCGGGAGGCGGGATTCCTGATCGCCGGCATGACCCTGGGGGAGGGGGCCGAGCCCCTCGACGGCTTCGCGGCCCGGGAGCTGCCGAGGCTCGCGCTCGTCTTCGGCACCGAGGGGCACGGGCTGAGCGCAGCGGCCGGGCGCGCCCTGGACGCCCGCGTCACGATCCCGATGCGCGACGGCGTGGACTCGCTCAACGTCGCGGCGGCCTCGGCGGTCGCCTTCTACGCCGTGTGTCGCTGATCAGAGCCGCTCCGGCCCGGCTCCGCCTCGCGGACCGGGAAGAACGGCTCCGGCACCGGGCGCTTGGCCGTCACGCGATCGCCGGAGGAGACGTGGCGGATGCGGCGCAGCACCCACGGCACGAGGTGCTCGCGCGCCCACACCACGTCCTGCGCCCGCGCCTCCCGCCAGCGGTCGGGCCGGGCGGGCTCCGGTCGCATCGGCCGCAGGCCGTTGGGCACGTTCAGCGCGTCGAGCACCATCCGCGCCACCTCGTGGTGCCCCAGGGCGTTGAGGTGCAGGCGGTCCTCCGCCCACATCTTGGGGTCCTGGATCGCCCGCAGCGCCCACTGGTCGGCCACGATGCAGTCGTGGACGGCCGCCACTCCGCGCACGTTCTCGTTGTAGATCGCGATGCGCCCGCGCATGGTCGAGAACACCTTCTGGAAGCGCGTGTCGACGCCGGTGAACACCACCACGGTCGCATCGTCCCGCCGCAGCCGCTCGATCAGCCGCTCGAAGCGTGCGGCCACCGCGTCCGGGTCCGCGCCCGGCCGGATCAGATCGTTGCCGCCGGCCGAGACCGTCACCAGATCCGGGCGCAGCTCCAGCGCCCGATCGGCCTGTTCGGCCGCGATCTGGTCCAGCAGCTTGCCGCGCACCGCCAGGTTCGCGTAGGCGAAGTCGGACCGCCCCTCCGCGAGCGCCTCGGCGACCCGGTCGGCCCAGCCCCGCAGCCCGCCCGGGGCGCTCGGCTCCGGATCGCCCACCCCCTCCGTGAACGAGTCGCCGATCGCCACGTACCTGCCCCAGGGGTGGTTCCCGTCCCGATTCCGCTCCTGCTGCGTCCCGGCCTGCTCGCGCCCGCGGTCCCGCTCCACCGTGCTCCGCGCTCCTCTCCTGGTTTCGAACGATGCTTCGATCGTGCCATCCGCCGGATCCGGCGCGCGTCCGGCGCGCGGCCGATCCGGCGGGGCGGTAGCCTCGTGCGCATGCCCGGAAGCGACATCCCTCCCGCAGCCCGCGCCCGACTCCTCGCGCGCGGGCGATGACGCAGACCGGTCCCCTCCAGCCGCCCGGCCGGCCCGTCGGCACCTATGCGGCCGAGCACCTCTCGCCGGCCTTCCCGCAGCGCGCCCCCTGGGGCACCTCCGGTCGGCTGCGCGCCTGGCAGGCCGAGGCGCTGGAGCAGTACTTCCGCGACGAGCCGCGCGACTTTCTGGCCGCCGCGACTCCCGGGGCGGGCAAGACCACCTTCGCGCTGCGGCTGGCGGCCGAGCTGCTGCACCGCCGCACCGTCAACCAGCTCACGGTCGTGGCCCCCACCGAGCACCTCAAGACGCAGTGGGCCGAGGCGGCCGGGCGGGTCGGCATCCAGCTCTATCCCCGCTTCGGCAACAACTCCGGCGCCGTGCCCCGCGGCTTCCACGGCGTGGCCGTCACCTATGCGCAGATCGCCGTGAAGCCCCAGGTGCACGAGACCATGACGGCCGCCGGCCGCACCCTGGTGATCCTCGACGAGGTGCATCACGGCGGCGACAGCCTCAGCTGGGGCGACGCGATCCGACAGGCCTTCACCCTCGCCGAGCGGCGGCTGCTGCTCACCGGCACCCCGTTCCGCAGCGATACGGCCCCCATCCCCTTCGTCAGCTACGCGCCGGACGAGCACGGGGTGCGCACCTCGGTGACCGACTACAGCTACGGCTACGGCCGGGCCCTGGCGGACGGGGTGGTGCGCCCGGTGCTGTTCCTGCAGTACGCGGGCAATGTGCGCTGGCGCACCACGACCGGCGAGGAGATGTCCGCGGGGCTGGGGGAGGACAACACCAGGGACGTCACCTCCCAGGCGTGGCGGACGGCCCTGGACCCGGAGGGGCAGTGGATGCCGCAGGTGCTGGACGCGGCCGACAAGCGCCTGCAGGAGGTGCGCCGGGAGATCCCGGACGCCGGCGGCCTGGTCATCGCGAGCGACCACCTCGCCGCCCGCGGCTACGCGCAGCTGTTGCGGCGGATCACCGGCGCCGCCCCGACGCTCGTGCTCTCGGACGATCCGAGCGCCTCGGACCGGATCAGCGCCTTCGCCGCCTCCCGGGAGCGGTGGATGGTGGCGGTGCGCATGGTCTCGGAGGGCGTGGACGTGCCCCGGCTGTGCGTGGGCGTCTACGCCACCAACGCCTCCACGCCCCTGTTCTTCGCCCAGGCCGTCGGCCGCTTCGTGCGGGCCAGGCGGCGCGGCGAGACCGCCTCGGTCTTCCTGCCGAGCGTGCCGGTGCTCACGGAGCTGGCCCACGCGCTGGAGCTGGAGCGGGACCACGCCCTGGACCGGCGCGAGCAGGGCGGGGAGGACGGCCCCGCGCCGGAGGAGCGGCTGCTGGAGCAGGCGCAGCGCGCCGAGCGGGCGAGCGAGCAGCTGGAGCGCTTCGCCTTCCAGCCGATCGAATCCGAGGCGGTCTTCGAGCGGGTGCTGTACGACGGCGGGGACTTCGGCTACGCGGCCGAGGTGGGCTCGGAGGAGGAGCTGGAGTTCCTGGGGCTGCCGGGCATCCTGGAGGCCGAGCAGGTGCGGACCCTGCTCGCGCAGCGGCAGGAGCGGCAGAGCCGCCGGCAGGAGGAGCGCGCCGGGCGGGCGCAGGAGCAGCCGACGGGGCTGCCCGTGCACCGGACGCTCAAGGAGCAGCGCTCGCTGCTGAACAACCTCGTCGGCCTCTACGCCAAGCGCACGGGCGAGCAGCACGGTCGGGTGCACGCGGAGCTGCGCCGCAGCTGCGGCGGCCCGCCGGTCGCGAACGCGACGGTGCACCAGCTGCAGCAGCGCATCGATCTGCTGCGCCGCCGGATCGCGAAGCTCTGAGCCCTCCCGCGGCCCCGGATCCGGAAAGTTATGCCATGTAACGAAATGTTATGCTCCATAACATGACCGATACGACGACGAACTCCCGCCTCCTCCGGGTGCCGCGCGAGTCCGGCGCCATCGCCGTCGAGGTGCAGGGCACCGGCCCCCTCGTGCTGTGCCTGCCGGGCATGGGGGAGTCGCGGGCCTCCTTCCGGCACCTGACGCCCGGGCTGCTAGCCGCCGGGCACCGGGTCGCGGCGATGGACCTGCGCGGCCACGGCGACAGCTCGACCGGCTTCCGCGCCCACGACGATGCGGCGGCCGCCGGCGACGCGCTCGCGGTCCTCGAGACGATCGGCGGCGGCCCCGCCGTGCTGATCGGCAGCTCGATGGGCGCCGCCGCCGCGGTGCTGGCCGCCGTCGAACGGCCCGAGGCGGTGGACTCGCTGGTGCTGCTCGGACCGTTCCTGCGGGACCACGGCTCGACCGCGAAGCGCATGCTGCTCCGCCTGGCGCTGCTGCGCCCCTGGGGACCGGCGGCGTGGGACGCCTTCTACCGCTCCCTGTTCGGCCGGACGCGGCCGGCCGACCACGAGGAGCACACGGCCCGGGCCCTGGCGCTCCTGCGCCGTCCGGGCAGGTGGCGGGCGTTCCAAGCCACCGCCCGCACCTCGCACGCCCTCGCCGAGGCCGCCCTGCCGCGGGTGGCCGCCGAGACGCTCGTGATCATGGGGGAGCGGGACCCCGACTTCCCCGAGCCCGAGGCGGAGGCCGCCTGGGCGGCCCGGGCGCTGCGGGGCGGGTATCGGATGGTCCCCGGCGCCGGACACTACCCGATGGCCGAGCGGCCGCAGGAGGTGCTGGCCGCGATGGAACCGCTGCTGAACCGCGGACGCGCACGGCGGGCGGCGCATGGCTGAGCGACTGAACCGCGCCCTGGTGGTGGAGCGGGCCGCCGAACTGGCCGACCGCATCGGCCTGGCGGAGCTGACGATCACCAGGCTCGGCCGCGAGCTCGGCATCGCCCCGCCCGGCGTCTACCGGCACGTGGCCGGCCTGGAGGAGCTGCGCCGCGCCATCGCCCGGCGGGCCTGCCGCGCGGCGGCCGCGGAACTGGCGTCCGCCTGCGCCGGACTGTCCGGCAGGGACGCGCTCGCCGCGCTCGCCCGCACCCTGCGGGACTGGGCCGCCCGGCATCCCGCACAGTACGCCGCCCTGCAGATCGCCCCCGATCCCGGGGACGCCGAGGGCACGGCGGCGGCCGAGGAGCTGCTCGACACGATCGTCTCGGCGCTGCGCGCCTACCGCCTGCACGGCGAGGGGCTGAGCGACGGAGTGCGGCTGCTGCGCAGCACCCTGCACGGCTTCATCGTCCTGGAGCTCGGCGACGGCTTCAAGCAGCCCAGGCCCGTCGAGGAGACCTTCGAGCGCATCATCGACGCCCTCGACGCCGTGCTGCGGGAGTGGTCCCGCTGACCGCGGCGGTCCGCGACGGCCGCGCAGCTCCACGCCGAAGCCGGCCGTCGCCTCGGCGATCCAGGGGGGAGTCCGCCCGCGGCGAAGACCGAAGACGGAGAAGGCCCCCGATCCTCGAAGACCTCGGATCGGGGGCCGTCCCCGCTCTGTGCGCGAGGGGGGACTTGAACCCCCACGCCCTATACGGGCACTAGCACCTCAAGCTAGCGCGTCTGCCTATTCCGCCACCCGCGCAGGTGAAGACGGACGGGGACAGGGGCGTCCCCGGCACGAAGAGAAACTATAGGGCCGCCGCCGCCGCGCCGCAAGTCCGCGCGCCGCAGGACGGGTCGGCCCGCACACGGCCGGTAGCGTGGAGCGCATGGCCGAAGACGACGCACGGGACGCCGCGGGGCGGGACACGCTGGAGCACGACCGCACGGTCTCGACCGCCCGGGACCTCATCCGCTTCGACACCTCCACCTACGGCGAAGGACGCAGCGAGGGCGAGCAGGAGGCCGCCGAGTACCTGGCCGCCCGCCTGGAGGCGCTGGGACTGCGGGTCGAGCGCTTCGACGCGGCGCCCGGCCGGCGCAGCATCCTGAGCCGCGTGCCCGGGCGGAACCCGGACAAGCCCGCGCTCGTCGTGCACGGCCACACCGACGTCGTGCCGGCGGACCCCGGGCAGTGGTCGGTCGACCCCTTCGCGGGGGTCGTGCGCGACGGGATGCTGTGGGGCCGCGGCGCCGTGGACATGAAGAACATGGACGCCATGATCCTCACCGCCCTGGAGGACCTGCTGGGGGAGGGCCGGGCGCCGGAGCGGGAGCTGATCGTCGCCTTCTTCGCCGACGAGGAGAACGGCGGCGTCTACGGCGCGGGCCGCATGGTCGCCGAACGGCCCGAGCTGTTCGCCGGGGCGAGCGAGGCGATCTCGGAGGTCGGCGGCTACTCGATCCACGTCGGCGGCCGCCGCGCCTATCTGCTGCAGACCGGCGAGAAGGCACTCATGTGGATCCGACTGCGCGCCCGCGGCCGCTCGGCCCACGGCTCCCGCGCGATCCCGCCGGAGCAGAACACGATCATCGTGCTGGCCCGGGCGATCGCCGCGCTCGGCGCGCACGACTGGCCCGTGCGGGTCAACCGCACGAGCGAGGCCATGATCCGCCGGCTCGCCGAGATCCTGGGCGTGGACCCGGTGGCGACCGGTCCGGAGGAGATCGTGCTGCGCACCGGCAAGGCGGCCGGCTTCCTCTCGGCGACGCTGCGCACGACCGTCAACCCGACCGTGCTGCAGGCCGGCTACAAGCACAACGTGATCCCGGAGGAGGCGCTCGTCTCGATCGACGTGCGGCCCTTCCCCGGTGAGGAGGACGCCGTGCTGGCCGAGATCCGCCGCATCGTCGGCGACGAGGTCGAGGTGGACCCCGGATTCCGGGACATCGGCACCGAGGCCGACCCGGACGGCGAGCTGCTGCGGGCCGCGGCCGCCGCGATCCACCGCCGCGACCCCGGCGCCCCCGTGCTGCCGTACTTCATGCCCGCCGGCACCGACAACAAGTCCCTCGCCCGCATCGGCATCACCGGCTACGGCTTCGCGCCCCTTCGCCTGCCGGCCGATCTGGACTTCCCGGCCATGTTCCACGGCATCGACGAGCGGGTGCCCCTGGACGCCCTCGTCTTCGGCCGCGAAACGCTCAAGGACTTCCTCACGAGCTACTGAGAGCGGGCGACCGGCGCCCCTCCCGACGCGCCGAGGCGGGGCGCCCGCGCATAGACTCGACCGGTCCGGCCCGCAGCAGCGAACACCCGAAGGGACAGCCATGAACTGGTTCCAGGCCGCCGTCCTGGGGCTCGTGCAGGGACTCACCGAGTTCCTGCCGATCTCCTCCTCCGCCCACATCCGCATCATCGGCCAGTGGATCGGTGCGGACGACCCCGGGGCGACCTTCACGGCGATCATCCAGCTGGGCACCGAGACCGCCGTGCTGCTGTACTTCTGGCGCGACATCTGGCGGATCCTGCGCAACTGGGCCGGGTCCCTGACCGGTCGGGTCCCGCGCAGCGACCCGGATGCGCGCATGGGCTGGTTCATCATCGTCGGTTCGGCTCCCATCGTCGTCATCGGCTTCCTGATGCAGGACCTCATCCGCGACCAGCTGCGCTCCCTGTGGTTCGTGGCGACGAGCCTCATCGTCTTCGGCGTGATCCTCGGCCTGGCCGACATCCTGGGGCGCAACGCGAAGCAGCTGGAGCAGCTGACGTGGCGGGACGGCGTGCTCTACGGCTTCGCCCAGGCCCTCGCGCTCATCCCCGGCGTCTCCCGCTCCGGCGGCACGATCACCGCCGGCCGGCTCATGGGCTACACCCGCCCGGCTGCGGCCCGCTACTCCTTCCTGCTCGCGGTGCCGGCGGTGTTCGGCGCCGGGCTCTACGAGCTCTACTCGGCACTCAAGGACGACGGGACGACCTCCACCCCCTGGGGGGCGACCATCATCGCGACCGTCATCGGCTTCGGGGTGGGCCTGGCCATCATCCACTGGCTCATGAAGTACATCTCGAAGGGCTCCTTCATGCCCTTCGTGCTCTACCGGATCGGGCTGGGAACCCTGATCCTGATCCTGCTCATGTTCGGGGTCATGGATCCGCTGGCGGGCGGGCACGCATAGGCCGCTCGGGGCGAGGCCCGGCCCCCGGGTCCGGGGTCGCGGACCCGCTGGCGGGCCGCACCGCCCTCCGTAGCGGTGCCCTTAGGCTGGAGCGGTGCAGACGGTACCCAGCTGGCCACGACCCGACGTCCCCGCCCTGCCGCCGGGGCCGCCGGTGTCCCTCTACGACTCGGCGAGCGGCTCCCTCCGTCGGGTGCATCCGGACTCCGGCGAGGCCCTGCTCTACGTGTGCGGCATCACCCCCTACGACGCCACCCACCTGGGCCACGCCGCCACCTATCTGGCGTTCGACACCCTCGTGCGGGCCTGGCTGTCGGCGGGTCTGCGGGTGCGCGCGGCCCAGAACATCACGGACGTGGACGACCCCCTGCTGGAGCGGGCACGGAGCACGGGCCGGGACTGGCGTCGGATCGCCCTGGAGCAGAGCGATCTGTTCCGCTCGGACATGACGGCGTTGCGGGTCGTGCCGCCCGACGCCTATGTGCGGGTCCAGGACGTGGTGGAGGAGACCGGCGAGGCGGTGCGCAGGATGCTCGCCGAGGGGACCGCCTACCTCGTGCCGGTCCCGGCCGATGCGAGACCCGCCGCGAGCAGCCCCGACGCCCACGACGTCTACTTCGACATCGCCGCGGCCGAGCGTTCGGGGGTCTGGCGGCTGGGCTCGGCGGCCCGCACCCCCGCGGCCGAGCGGGAGACGCTGTTCCGGGAGTTCGGCGGCGATCCGGATCGGCCGGGCAAGCGCGGAGCGCTGGACCCGCTGCTGTGGCGGGCGGCACGCGAGGGGGAGCCCGCCTGGCCCTCGCCGGCGGGGGAGGGCCGCCCCGGCTGGCACGTCGAATGCGCGGTCATCGCGACCGGTGCGCTCGGCCCCACCGTGACGGTGCAGGCCGGGGGGCGCGACTTGCGCTTTCCGCACCACGACCTGTCCGCGGGCCACGCCGCCGCGCTGACCGGCGAGCCCTTCGCCGGCGTCTTCGCGCACGCGGGGCTCGTCGCCTACCGGGGCGAAAAGATGTCCAAGTCGCTCGGGAACCTCGTGCTCGTCTCCCGGCTGCGCGAGGCCGGTGCCGACCCGGCGGCGATCCGGCTGGCGGTGCTCTCCCACCACTACCGCGAGGACTGGGAGTGGCGCGACGAGGAGCTGCGCATCGCCGAAGCCCGCCTGGAGCAGTGGCGGACGGCCGCCGCCGAGGCGCCGCAGGCCGGTCCCGGCGAGGAGGAGCCGTCGTCGACCGTGCTGGCCCTGCAGGCGGCGCTCGCCGACGATCTGGACACCCCCGCCGCCATCGCCGCGGTCGACGAGTGGGCGGCGCGGACGGGCGGCGCGCGGGAGGCCGGGGACGTGCCCCGGGCCGTCGACGCCCTGCTGGGGATCGACCCGAGCGCGGACTGACGCGGCGCACCCGACGAGGACCCGGGCGGTTGCCTCGCGATCGAC
>JAUNLB010000005.1:0-21653 GCA_030532485.1 Pseudoclavibacter sp. | reverse complement strand
TCGGACCGGGCGGCTGAACGGAACCGGCCCTCGGGCTCAGTCCGCCTGCGGGGGCTGGGGTCCGTCCGGCTCCTCGCCGTCCTCCGCCGTTCCGGCCCACCCCGGCCCGCCCGGCTTCCCGGGTCCGGCGTCGCGCTGCAGGAAGCGCTCGAACTCCTTGGCGATCGCCTCGCCGCTCGCCTCTGGGGCCTCGACGGTGTCGTAGGCGCGCTCCAGGAAGCGGACGTACTCGCCGATCTCGCCGTCCTCGGCGACCGCGCCGTCCACCTCGTCCACCCACTCCCGGGCGGCTTCCACGAGGTGCTGCCGGGGGATCGGCACGTCCACGACCTCCTCCAGCCGGTCCACGAGCGCGAGCACCGCCTTGGGGGAGGGGGCGTGGTGCGCGTAGTGGGGCACCGAGGCCCACAGGGACAGCACACGCATCCCCAGGCGCTCGCCGGCGGCGCCCAGAACCGAGAGCACGCCCGTCGGCCCCGAGTACTCGCTGCGCTCCACCCCGAACTCGGTCTGCACCGAGGGATCCTCGCTGGAGGCATGGACCTGGATCGGCCGGCTGTGCGGAGCGTCCGCGAGCAGGGCGCCGAGCAGCACGAGGCGCGTGACCCCCTCGCGGACGCACAGCTCCATGATCCGATCAGCGTAGGAGCGCCAGCGCAGGGTCGGCTCCGGCCCCGTGAGCACGAGCAGATCCCCGCCCCCGCCGGAGACCCGCAGCGCCGCGTCCTCGGCCAGGTTCACCCGCTCCCGCGCCCCGGCCTCGGCGCCGAACAGGACCGTGGACGGCCACTCGAAGCGGCGCACGCCGTGCTCGTCCCTGCCGATGCGGGGCCGCTGGATCGAGTAGTCGAAGAAGTCCTCGTCGTCGACGACGTCGATCATCCGGGTCGCCCCGACCACCCGGCGCAGCTCCTCGACCGCGGCCGTCGCCGCCTCGCCGGCGTCGTTCCATCCCCCGAGCGCGACCACGAGGATGCGACCGGCGGCGAAGGCCTCGATCCGATCGGCCGGTTCCGAAGCAGCGTGTCGTCCCATTCGCCCCAGCATATGCCCGCCGCGTCCGACCGTCGCCGAACGAAGACCCCCGGCCCGGACGCCCGCCGCGTCCGAAGGCGCCCGCGAGCTAGACTCGATGCCCGTGACCCCGCAGCTACCGGCGGCCGTCCTGTGGGACATGGACGGCACGATCGTCGACACGGAGCCCCTGTGGGTCGAGGCGCAGAACGCACTGCTCGTCGACCACGGGCTGCCCGCGCTCTCCCCCGAGCAGGAGGAACTGCTCGTGGGCGCGGCCTGGCCCCGGGCGGCCGAGCTCTTCGCCTCGCTCGGCCTGCGCCTGGACGAACGGCGGATGCGGGCGGATGTGACCGGACGGGTGCTGCACGGCATGCGCGGCGGGCTGAGGTGGCGGCCCGGCGCCCGGGAGCTGCTGGCCGAATTGCGCGAGTTCGGGGTGCCCGCCGCACTGGTGACCAACTCCACCTCGGAGATGGCCCGCACCGTGGTCGAGCAGCTGCCGCCGGGCACGATCGCCACGATCGTGTCCATCGACGACGTGGGGGACGGCAAGCCGCACCCCGAGCCCTACCGGCTGGCCGCGGCCCGCCTGGGCGTGCCCGCCGGACGCTGCGTGGCGATCGAGGACTCGGCCACCGGACTGGCCTCCGCGGTCGCGGCGGGCTGCGCCGCGATCGGCGTCCCGCACGGCATGAGCCTGCCGGAGCGCGAGGACTACCTCCTGCTGCCGGGACTCGACGGCGTGTCGGCGGGCTTCCTGGGCGAGTTCCTGCACGGGCGCGCCGCGGCCCGCGGGGGCGGACGGGGGAGCCGGGCATGATCGAACCGCCTCGCGGACCGCTGCGATCGGGCGAGCGCGTCCAGTTGACCGGCCCCAAGAACAGGGTGTCGACGATCCACCTGCAGCCCGGCGAGCGCTTCTTCATGCACCGCGGCATGATCGACCACGACGCGCTCATCGGCCTGCCCGACGGCTCGGTGGTCGAGGCCAGCGACGGCACGCCGTTCCTGGTGCTGCGGCCGCTCCTGCACGACATCGTCATGTCCATGCCCCGGGGCGCCGCGATCGTCTACCCGAAGGACGCCGCCCAGATCCTGGCCAAGGCCGACATCCGGCCCGGCGCGACGGTGGTGGAGGCCGGGGTGGGCTCCGGCGCGCTGACCCTGTGGCTGCTGCGCGCCCTGGCCGGGACCGGCAGGCTGCTCTCCTTCGAGCGCAGGCCGGAGTTCGCCGAGGTCGCCGAGGGCAACGTCGTGAGCGTCTTCGGCGAACGTCCCGCCGGCTGGCGGCTCGTGCCGGGCGATCTGGCCGAGGCGCTGCCGGAGACGGTGGAGCCGGGCGAGGTCGACCGGGTCGTGCTGGACATGCTCGCCCCCTGGGAGTGCCTGGAGGCGGTGGCCGCGGCGCTGGCCCCCGGCGGGGTGCTGCTGTGCTACGTGGCGACCGTCACCCAGCTGTCCCGGGTGGCCGAGGCGATCCGGGCCACGGGCCGGTTCACCGAGCCGCTCGCGGACGAGACCATGGTCCGCGGCTGGCACGTGCAGGGACTTGCTGTGCGCCCCGAGCACCGCATGGTGGGACACACCGCGTTCCTGATCACCGCCCGCAGGCTCGCACCCGGCGCGGTGCTGCCCGAACCCAAGCGCCGCGGCTCGAAGACCGAGCACAGCGACGAGGACGTGGAGCTCTGGACCCCCGGCGCGCTCGGGGAACGTCAGGCGAGCGACCGGGTGCTCCGGAAGCGCGCCCGTCGCGCCCGGCGGGCCGCCGAGCACGCGCTGGACCTGGCCGGCGGACGGGCGGAGCAGCCGCAGGCCCCGGAAGGGGCGGCCGAGGACGGTGGGGCGGCATGAGCCGCCCCGGAACGATGCGCGCCCTGTCCGCCGCGCTCCTCGCGATCGGGCTCTGCACCGGCGTCGCCGGCTGCACAGCGCTGGCCGAGAGCGCGGCGGCGGGCGACGGCGCCTGCACCCCTGCGCTCCCCTCCGAGCCCATCGCCGGTCTGGGCGTCGAGGGACGGCCCGGCGACGCGCCCCGGATCCGCTGGACGGAGCCGCAGCGCCCGAGCGCGCCCGCGGTGCAGCGGCTCGGAACGGGATCCGGGCTGCCGGTCACCCCGAACGGGGTCTTCGAGGGGGCGTTCACGCTCGTGGACGGCGGCAGCGGCCGCGAGCTGCTCCCGTACGGGCCGCTCGCTGTGGACGAGCGGGGCGCCGCCGCACCGATCACGGCGGTCACCCTCGAGCTGCGACTGCCGGGCCTGGCCCGCGCCCTGCGCTGCGCCGCGGCCGGAGAGCGGGTGCTCGCGCTGCTGCCCGGCCCGGAGCTTCTTCCCGTCGGCCCCGGCGGCCTGCTCGACGGCGATGCGCCCGAGACGGTCCTGGCGGTGGTCGATCTGCTGCGGGTGTACCCCTCGGGCGCCTCGGGCACGGCCCTGCCGCCGCACGAGGGCTTCCCCGCCGTGGTGACCGCGCCCGACGGCCACCCGGGGGTCACCGTGCCGGAGCGGGAGCCGCCCCTCCGGATGCGGTCCGCCGAGACGATCCGGGGCTACGGGTCGCTCGTGCGGAGCGGGCAGCGGCTCACCCTGCACGTGTCCGTCCATGCCTGGTCCGACGGCGATCTGCTCGGCAGCACCCGGACGGCCGGCGGCGGCGTGCTTCGGGCGCCCGCGACGGCCGACGGCTGGAACGACGGGCTGTTCGGCGCGACCCCGGAGCTGGCGGGCCGCCGCGTCGGTTCGCAGCTCGTGGTGATCGTGCCCGCCGAGCAGGCCGCCGCCGCCCCCGGCCCGGTCCGCGGCGGCCGGCTCGACGGGCAGGCGCTCGTGCTCGTCGTGGACGTCCTGGCCGCCGATCCGCTGTCCCCCTAGCCCGGGTCCGGCTCCTGCCCGCACGGAGCCCGCCCGAATCGGAAGCAGAAACGAATCCGGAGAACCACCGAATGCGATTGCGAACCTTCCCCGCCCGCCGCGTCCTCGCGCTCGCCGCGGCGACCGTCGCCGCCTTGGCCCTGAGCGCCTGCGGACCCGCCGCCGAGCAGTCGGACGCCGAGCAGCCGGCCCCCACGCTGGAGGGCGCGTTCAGCAGCTTCCACGTCGACGGCGCCTTCGGCGAGGCCCCCGTCGTCAGCCTGGGGAACCTGGACGACTACTCCGGCGAGCTCGACTCGACGACCGTGATCGCCGGCGAGGGCAAGCCCGTCACCGACGAGGAGCCGCTCGTGCTGAAGGTCGCCGCCTGGTCGATGGCGGACGGCGCCGAGTTCATGCCCTACGGATGGATCGGCGACACCCTCGATCTGGCCAGCAGCACCCAGCTCCCCTTCCTGAAGGACGTGCTGTCCGGCAAGCCGGCCGGCAGTCGCATGGCCGTGCTCATGCCCGGCTGGTATCTGCCGCAGGCCCAGGGCCAGCAGGCCACCTACGACCGGAACAAGCCCGTCTTCCTGGTCATGGACGTCGAGCGCGTCGAGCGCACCAGCGCCTGGGGCGCGGTGCAGCCGGCCACCCAGTCGATGGTGACCGTCACGGACGGCGAGGGGGGCGAGCCGCAGATCGTCGTGGACTCCTCCCAGCCCGCTCCGACGGAGCTGGTGCTGGACGTCCGCAAGCGCGGCGACGGCCAGGAGGTCGCCGAGGGGGACGATGTGCTGCTGCAGTACTCCGGCGTGCTCTACGCGGACGGGCAGCCCTTCGACAGCTCCTGGTCGCGGGGCAAGCCCGCGGCCTTCGCGACCGACCAGGTGGTGCCCGGCTTCACCCGGTCCCTCGTCGGACAGCGGGTCGGCTCGCAGGTGATCGCGGTCATCCCGCCGGACCTCGCCTACGGGGCGGAGGGCAGCGGCGGCGTCCCGCCGAACGCGACGCTCGTCTTCGTCATCGACGTGCTCGACGTCATCTGAACGGCCTCCGCATGGCCCAGCGCACCACGGTCGCCGAACGGCAGTTCGCGCTCATGCTCGCGCTCCTCACGAGCGAGCAGGGGCTGACGAAGCAGCAGATCCTGTCCGTCGTGCACGGCTACGGGACGGAGCGCGACGACGAGCGGGGCCGGCTCGCGGCGGGTCGGATGTTCGAGCGGGACAAGCGGGAGCTGCGGGACGCGGGCTTCGAGCTCGAGTCGTTCGAGGACCCCGGGGCCCCGGGCGACAACCGTCTCGTCCGCTACCGCGTCCGCTCCCCGGGCCCCTTCGCCGGCGCCGGGGTGCGGTTGCAGGCCGAGGAGCTGGCCCTCATCCGCCTCGCGGCCGGCGTGTGGCGGGACGGCTCCCTGAGCGAGCAGGCCCGGCGGGCGGGAATGAAGTTGAGCGCGCTGGAAGACGAGCGCTCGGCCCGCCTGCTCGGCGTGGACCTGCGCGTGCGCATCGGCGATCCCGCCTTCGAGCCGCTGCGCGCCGCGATCGAGGCCGGCCGCACGGTCGAGTTCGACTACGTCGTCCCGGGCCGGCCCGAGCCCGGCCGCCGAGTGGTCGAGCCGCTCGCGCTGCTGCAGCACGACGGCCGCTGGCTGCTGGCCGCCCACGACCTGCAGCGCGGGCAGGAACGGCTGTTCCTGCTGTCCCGCATCCTCGGCGGGGTCGCCAAAGGCGGGCCGGTCGACCCCGGCCGCCGGGCGGCCGGGGAGCGGCGGGACGAGGTCGCCCGGGCGCGGGCCCGGCTCCTGGAGCACGAGGCGGGCCTGCGGGCGGTGCTCGTGACCGAGGGGGGCAGCGATGCGGACACGCGGCTGCGGCACCGCGTCCGCAGTCTCGACGGCCGGGGGCTGGAGTGCCGCCGGGGCGTCGTGCTGCACTACAGCGATGCGGCCCTGCTGGCGGACGAGATCGCGGCCTTCGGCCCGGAGGTGCGGGTCCGCGCCCCCCGCTCGCTGCGCGCGGCGGTCCGCGAGCGGCTCGAGCGCCTCCTGGCCGAGCACGAGGAGCGCGCCGCACCCCGCGAGGATTCGGAGGAGAGATGACCCGCAGGCTCGACAACGCCGATCGCCTCGTGCTCACCAGCTCTCTGGTCCCCTTCCTGCGGGCCAGGGACGGGGTGGCCTCGATCGCCGAGGCGGCGGAGCACTTCGAGGTCCCGGAGGCGGAGATCGAGCGGGCCGTGCGGCTCATCGCCTGCTCAGGCGCCCCGGGGGAGACCGGCTGCTATCTGGATTCGGACCTCTTCGACATCGACTGGGACGCGTTGGAGCGGGATCGGGAGATCGCCGTCACCCGCTTCGTCGCGCTCGAGCACGCCCCGGCCATGTCCGCCGACGAGGTCTCGGCCGTGCTCGCCGGGCTGCAGATCCTGCGGCGGCTGCCGGGCGTGGACGGCGCGCTGGAGGAGCGCATCGACGGGCTTGTGGGTCTGTTGCGTGGCGGGCCCGCGGTCGTCGGCGCGAGCCCCCCGCAGGCCGAGGCCCACAGCTTCGAAACGGTCCGCGAGGCGGTCCGCGGCGGTCGGCGGCTCGCCTTCGTCTACCGCAGCCCGGCCAGCGACGAGGCGGAGCGGGAGGTCGACCCGATCTCGCTCGACGCCGAGGGGGACGCCTGGTACCTGCGGGGCTGGTGCCTGACCCGGGACGCGCCGCGCAGCTTCCGTCTGGACCGCATGCGCGCCCCTCGCCTGCTCGGCCCCGCCGAACCCCACGACCAGACCGTCCCCGGAACCGCGCAGGGCGCGGTGTTCCGCCCCGCGCCCGATGCGATGCGCGTCCTGCTGGAGCTCGAGCCGGGGGCGCTGCCCCTGCTGCAGGGCTTCCTGGACGAGGGTGCCGCCCCGCAGCGCCGCGAGGACGGCCTCGTGCGCCTGGAGGTGCGCGTCGCGCACCCCGCCCCGCTCGTCCGGGTCGTCGCCGGCGCCGCGGGTCGCATGCGGGTGCTGGAACCCGAGCCGGTCCGCCGGGCGGTGGCGGACTGGGCGCGCGCAGCGCTCGACGGCGCGTAGACTGTCTGACCGTGCCGTGGTGGTCGTGGATACTCGTCTGGGTGGGGCTCGTCCTCGTCCTGCTCGGCGTGTTCGCGCTGCTGATCCTGCGACTGTGGCGCAAGGCCGCGGGCCTGCAGGAGGAGCTGTCCCGTCTGGCCGAGATCCTGGCCGAGCTGGAGGAGCGGGCCGCGGGGCTCGTGCCCGGACACCGGCCGCGTCCGAACGCCGTCGTGCGGGGACTGGCCGAAGTCGAGCGGGAGCGGCGGCGCCTTCGGGCCGAACTGGACGAACGCAGGGAGTCCCGGCGCCGGGCGAGGCTGGAGCGGGCTACCATGATCACGCACGCCGATCCCATGCGATACGCGCATCTCGCGAAGAGGAAGTAAACCGACCATGCTTCAGAACCTTTCCGGCTGGCACTTCCTGATCCTGCTGGTCATCATCCTGCTCCTCTTCGGAGCCCCCCGCCTGCCCGCGCTCGCTCGCAGCCTCGGCCAGTCGATGCGGATCTTCAAGGGCGAGGTCCGGGCCGGCCAGGAGGAGGACGCGAGGGCGCACTCGGCCGCCGAGCCGACCGCAGGCGAGGCCGCGGACGGCCCCTCCCGCGACTGATCCGCCGTGGCGAGCACGCCCGCGGCCGACTCCCGCCCCGCCCGTCGGGGGCGTTCCCGGAGCGGACGCGCCCGCAATCCCGAGGGGCGCATGCGCTTCGTCGAGCACCTGGTCGAGTTCCGCAACCGGCTCGTCGTCTCGATCGTCGGGATCGCGCTGGGCATGGTCGTCGGCTGGCTGCTGACCGGCCCGGCCCTGGACGCCATGCGGGTGCCGATCGCCCGGATCGCCGAGGGGCGGACGGGCGGGGCCTCGATCAACTTCACGAACGTCACGAGCGCCTTCGACATCCGCCTCCAGATGGCGCTCACGCTCGGCGTGGTGGTCTCCTCTCCCGTCTGGCTCTACCAGGCGTGGATGTTCCTCATGCCCGGGCTCAAACGCAACGAGCGCCTCTACGCGCTCGGCTTCCTGGGCTCGGCGATCCCGCTGTTCCTGGCCGGCTGCTGGACGGGCTGGTCGCTCATGCCCCGCATCGTGGAGCTCATGGCGAGCTTCGCCCCGGCCCAGGACACCGTCTTCTTCGACGCGAAGTACTACTACACCTTCGTGCTGCAGCTGTGCCTGGCCGTCGGGGTGGCCTTCGTGGTGCCGGTGCTGCTGGTCATGCTGAACTTCGCCGGCGTCCTGTCGGGGCGCACGATCCTGCGCTCCTGGCGCATGGCGATCCTCGGCACCGCCCTGTTCGCGGCCATCGCCACCCCCGCGGCGGACGTGCTGTCCATGTTCCTGCTCATGCTGCCCATGCTCGCGCTGTACTTCGCGGCGGTCGGCATCGCGCTGCTGAACGACCGGCGCCGCGCCCGGCGGGAGGCCCGGGCGCAGCGCGCCTACGAACGCGAGCTGCGCGGGGAGGGGGCATGAGCCCCAGCCCCGCCGAGCGCTTCGCGGCCAGCCGCCGCCGCGCGGCCTCCCCGCTGCTGACCGCGTTCCGGGCGGGACAGCGCTTCGAGCTCGACCCCTTCCAGGTGGAGGCCTGCGAGAGCCTGGAGGCGGGCCGCAGCGTGCTCGTGGCCGCCCCCACCGGCGCGGGCAAGACCGTGGTGGCGGAGTTCGCGGTGCACCTGGCGATGCTCCGGCCGCGGGCGAAGCTCTTCTACACGACGCCCATCAAGGCACTCAGCAACCAGAAGTACGGTGAGCTTCTCGCCCGCTACGGACCGGCCGAGGTGGGGCTGCTGACCGGCGACGCGAACGTGAACCCGCACGGCCGGATCGTGGTCATGACCACCGAGGTGCTGCGCAACATGCTCTACGCGGGCAGCGATCTGCTCGAGGACCTCGCCTTCGTGGTCATGGACGAGGTGCACTACCTCGCCGACCGCTTTCGGGGAGCCGTCTGGGAGGAGGTCATCATCCACCTGCCGGAGCGGGTCCGGCTGGTCTCCCTCTCGGCCACGGTCTCCAACGCCGAGGAGTTCGGCCAGTGGCTGCAGACGGTCCACGGCCCCACGGACGTCGTGGTCTCCGAGCGACGGCCCACGCCTCTCTACCACCACGTGCTGCTCGACGGCGGACTGCTCGACCTCTTCGACCGGGACGGGGGTCGGCCGCCCGATCCGCGGGTCGCCCCCGAGCTGTCCCGCCAGTTGCGCTCCGCGAGCCCGCAGCGGAGCGGACGGGGACGCGGCCGGCGGGCGGGACGTCGAGGGGGTCGGCCCTCGCTCCGCCCGGGTCGCCGCGCGCCGGACCGCCTGCGGGCCCTGGAGACGCTCGAGCGGCAGGGCATGCTGCCGGCGATCTGGTTCATCTTCAGCCGCTCCGGCTGCGACGACGCCGTCGAGCAGACCGCCCGCGCGGGCGTGCGGCTGACCACCCCCCGGGAGCGGGAGCGGATCCGGCGGGTCGCGCAGGAGCGCACCGGCGGACTGCCCGGCCGGGAGCTGCACGTGCTCGGCTACTGGAGCTGGCTGGACGGCCTGGAGCGCGGCGTGGCCGCCCATCACGCGGGCATGCTGCCCGCCTTCAAGGAGATCGTCGAGGAGCTGTTCCAGCGCAGGCTGCTGAAACTCGTGTTCGCCACCGAGACCCTCGCGCTCGGCATCAACATGCCGGCCCGCACGGTCGTGCTGGAGAAGCTCGACAAGTTCAACGGCGAGGGCCGGGTGCCGATCACCCCCGGCGAGTTCACGCAGCTCACGGGCCGCGCCGGCCGGCGCGGCATCGATCACGAGGGGCACGCCGTGGTGCTCTGGCGCGAGGGCATGCAGCCGGAGGCGGTCGCGAACCTCGCCGCCCGCCGCTCCTACCCGCTGCGCTCCAGCTTCCGGCCCAGCTACAACATGACCGTGAACCTCGTGGAGCGTTTCGGTCGCCGCCGCGGCCGCGAGGTGCTGGAGTCCAGCTTCGCCCAGTTCCAGGCCGACCGGGCGGTCGTCGACCTGGCCCGGCGGGCCGCGGACGGCCGCCGCGCCCTGGCCGGCTACCGGGAAGCGCTCGAATGCGATCGGGGCGACTTCGCGGAGTACGCCGGGATCCGGCGCGAGCTGAGCGAGAGCGAGCGGCGCAGGCCCCCCGGGGGCGAGGGCGAGCAGGCCGAGCGGGCGCGGCGGGAGCATCGGGAGCGGATCGACCGGCTGCGCGCCCGGCTGCGCCGCCATCCCTGTCACGCCTGCCCGGAACGCGAGCAGCACGCCCGCTGGGCGGAGCGCGCCTGGCGGCTGGAGCGCGAGACGGCCGAGCTGGAGGAGCGGATCGAGGCGCGCACCGGCGCGGTGGCCAGGCTCTTCGACCGGCTGGCCGGGATGCTGGAGCGGCGCGGCTACATCCGGGCGGCCCCGGACGGCGAGCTGGAGCCCACCGAGCACGGGCGCACCCTCGCCCGCATCTACGGCGAACGCGATCTGCTGATCGCCGAGTGCCTGCGCAGCGGCGCCTGGGCGGAACTGGACGGGGCGGGGCTCGCCGCCATGGTCGCGGCGCTCGTGTTCGAGCCCCGGCGCGACGACGAGGACGCCCCCGAGTACCGTCTGCCCGCGGGAGCCTTCCGGCGGGCCATGGCGGCCACCGAGCAGCTGGCCGAGGAACTCGCCGAGTCGGAACGGGAGGCCCGCGTGCCGGTCTCCCCGCCCCTGTGCACGGCCCTGGTCCCCGCCATGCACCTGTGGGCGCGAGGCGGCCGGCTGGAGGACGTGCTGGAGCGGGCCCGCATGCAGGCCGGGGACTTCGTACGGGCCGGCAAGCTGGTCCTGGACGTGCTGGACCAGCTCGCGCAGCTGCCGCACCTCGGGATCCGCGGCCCGGCCAGGGAGGCGAGCCGGCTCGTGCGGCGCGGCATCATCGCCCACTCGGGCACGGACCCGGTATGAGCCGGGCCGCCCCGAAGCGGTGCGCGGACGCCGCGCCCCCGAGCGGACCGGCCGCGCTGAGCATGCCGACCGCGATGTGTGCGGCCGCGCTGGGCGGCCTGCTGCTGGCCTGCGCCTTCCCCGACCGGGGCTGGTGGCCGCTCGCCCTCCCCGGCATCGGGCTGCTCGTCGCGGGCCTTTACGGCCGCCGCACGCGTCCGGCGCTGCTGCTGGGCCTGGTCGGCGGGCTCGCCTTCTTCCTGAGCCTCGTCTCCTGGTCGTCCCTGTTCCTGGGGCCGGTCCCGTATCTGGCCCTCTCGATCTTCTGCGCCCTCTGGTGGGCCGCCTCCGCCGCCGCGACCGCGGCGGCGCTGCGGGGCATCGCGCGCCGCTACCCGCAGGCCCTCGCCCGCCGCTTGGCGCCGCTCGCGGCGGCCGGGCTGTGGACGCTGCGGGAGGCGCTGCTGTCCGTGTGGCCCTACGGCGGCTTCGCCTGGGGGCGGGTGGCCCAGTCCCAGTCCGCGAGCCCCTTCGCCGAGCTCGTGTCCTGGCTGGGCCTGTCCGGACTCGGCTTCCTCATGGTGTGGGCCGCCTCCGCCGCCGCCCAGGCGCTCCTGCCGAAGCCGCAGGCGCCGCCCCACTCCGCCCTCCCCGCCGCACCCGCGTGGCCGCGGCTCGCCGCGGTCCTGTGCGGCGTCGCCCTGCTGGCGGCCCTGCCCGCCTTCCCCGTCCGACAGACGGGGAGCCTGCGCATCGCCGCGGTGCAGGGCGCCACCCCCCAGGCCGGCTACTTCACGCCGGGGGAGCGGGGCGAGGTGCTGGCCGAGCACCTGCGGGCCACCCTCGAGCACGTTCCCCCGGACGCGGGGGTCCGACTCGTGCTGTGGCCGGAGGGCTCCGTCGACCTCAGCCCCGTCCGCGATCCGCGGGTCGCGCAGGCCCTCAGCCGGCTGAGCGCCCGCTACGACGCCCCCGTGGTGGGCAACACCGTCACGCTCGTGCCCGGCGCGGACGGCGGGGAGGACCGCTACTACAACAGTTCCTTCGCCTGGACCGCACAGCACGGCTGGGGCGCCCAGTACGACAAGCAACACCCCGTGCCCTTCGGCGAGTACATCCCCGACCGGGAGTTCTACGCGCTGTTCGCCCCCGAGCTGGTGGGGCTCGTGCAGCGCGGCTACACGCCCGGCGAGGGGGCGGTCGTGCTGCCGCTCGCGGACAGCCGGGCCGGCGTGTTCATCTGCTTCGACATCGTCGACGACGGCCTGGCGACCCGGGCGGTGCGGGACGAGGGCGCCCAGTGGCTGTACGCCCCCACGAACAACGCCGACTTCGGCGACACCGACGAGCTCGGCCAGCAGCTGGCCTTCGCCCGCCTGCGGGCGATCGAGACCGGCCGCGCGATCGTGCAGGTCTCCACCGTCGGCGACAGCGCCGTCTACGGCCCCGACGGCCGGGAGCTCGCCTCGATCCCGCGCCTGCAGGAGGGCGCCATGATCGTCGACGTCCCCCTCAGCAGCGGGACCACCCCCGCCGTGCTGTTCGGCCGCGGCCTCGAGCAGGCCGCGGGCGTTCTCGGCACCGCCCTGCTCCTCGGCCCGCGCCTCGGTGCGACGGGCCGGGCCGCCCGCGCTACTCGGGCTTCTGGCCGCGACGCTCCCGCAGGATCCTGAGCCGCTCCTGCAGGATCTCCTCCAGCTCCTCCCGCGAACGACGCTCCAGGAGCATGTCCCAGTGCGTCCGCTGCGGCTTCTCCTCCGGCGGCTCGTAGGGGACGAAGTCGCCCCCCTCGTCCACCAGCCGCCCCTGGTCGCCCGTCTTGGGCGAGGGCCAGGCCTCGGGCACCTCCGCCTCCAGGGCGAAGGGGATCGTGAACTCCTCCCCGCGCTCGGTGACGTAGCGCCGAAGCTGCCGTTCGACGAAGTGGACCCCCTCGTCGCTCTGGAGGCTCTGTGCCCCCAATCGCATGCCGCGAAGACTGCGGTCCGCCATCCTCGACCTCCTCTCCTCAGCACCTGTCTAGCGCAGAGAACCCGGAAGGGGGCCGTGCCGCGGCCCTCGAACGGCAGGCCGGGCAGGACTCGCAGGGGACCTCCAGTCGGATCGGAGGAGGTACTCAGCGCAGTGTGACCTGCCGGTGACCCTCGGCGCCGGAGCGCGCGATGGGCGCCGCCAGGTCCGCCCGGTCCGTCACCAGCCCGTCGACCCCCGCCGCCAGCAGCCGCCGCATCCGCTCCGGCTCGTTCACCGTCCACACGTGCACCTCTCGCACGTGCCGCTTGAAGGCCGCCAGCCGACCGGGGGCCACGAGCGTGATCCCCACCGACCGCTCCGGGATCTGCAGCGCCGCCACCCCCCGCAGCGCCCGCGCCAGCATCGCCTCGCAGCCCAGCTCCACCGCCAGCAGCGCCCGCAGCACCCGCCACCGGGAGGCGCTCACCGCCACCCGCGGCAAGCGGCGCCGGAACGCCGCGAGATTCCGCTCCGAGAAGGAGGCCACGAGCACCCGATCGCCCGCGGCCGCGTCCTCCAGCGCCGCCGCCACCGCGGGCACCGCCCCCGCAGACTTGAGGTCGATGTTGAAGCGCGCCCCCGGGAAGGCCTCCAGCGCCTCGGCCAGCGTCGGGATCGCGTGCCCGTCCACGCGCCGCCGGCGCAACTGCTCCAGCGAGAGCTCGGCGATCCGCGCCGAGGAGCCGTCGAAGCGCCCCAGATCCGGATCGTGCCACAGCACCGCGTGCCCGTCCGCGCTCGCGTGGGCGTCGGTCTCCAAATGCGTCGCCCCCGCCTCCAGCGCCGCCCGGAAGGCGGCCAGGGTGTTCTCCGGCGCCCGCAGGGCGAGGCCCCGGTGGGCGAGCACCCGGGGCGGGGCCGGATCGAAGTAGACGGGACGCGGGCGGTCGAGGGTGCGGTCCATGCCACGAGGCTAGCGCCCGCCCCGCCAGTAGACTGCGGGCCATGGCAGAAGCAACCCAGAACCCCCTCGCCCCCGGCTCCTTGGCCGGGAAGCGGGCGCTCGTCACCGGCTCCTCCCGCGGCATCGGCGCCGACACCGCCCGCTACCTGGCCGAGGCCGGAGCCCGGACGGTCGTGAACTACCGCAGCAAGGCCCCCCGGGCCGAGCGGCTCGTCGAACGCATCGTCGCAGACGGGGGACAGGCGATCGCCGTGGGCGCCGATCTGACCGACCCCGCCTCCCGCCGGGCCATGTTCGAGCGCATCCGGGAGGAGTTCGGGGGACTGGAGCTGCTCGTGCTGAACGCCTCCGGCGGCATGGAGTCCGGCATGGGGGAGGACTACGCCATGCGACTGAACCGCGACGCCCAGCTGGAGGTGCTGGGGGCAGCGCTGCCCCTCATGGCCCCCGGCTCCCGCGTCGTCTTCGTCACCAGCCATCAGGCCCACTTCATCCGCACCACCCCCACGATGCCCGAGTACGAGCCCGTCGCCCGCTCCAAGCGGGCCGGCGAAGACGCCCTGCTGGCCGAGGCGCCGACGCTCGCGGAGCGGGGGGTGGAGCTCGTGGTGGTCTCCGGCGACATGATCGAGGGGACGATCACTGCGACGCTGCTGGACCGCATGCGGCCGGGTGCGATCGAGGCCAGGCGCAGCGAGGCGGGTCGCCTCTACACCGTCGCCGAGTTCGCGGCCGAGGTCGCCCTGGCCGCGGTCGAGCCCGTCCCGGCCGACCGTGTCCGGCTGGTGGGCGACACCTCCGGCTTCACGCCGCTGCCCGGGTGAGCGGGACGGCGGGGTCGCCGCGTCGCACGGCCCCGCCGCTCACGGGCCGTTCACTCCGCGGCGGCGAGGGCCGCCCGGATGCGGGCGATGTTCTTCGTCCCCTCCAGGAAGGCGGCAAGATCGCCGAAGTGCTGACGCCAGCCGTCCCGGCACTCGGCGATGAGGATCTCGGCGTACTCGTCGCGCGGAAACCCCTCTTCGACGACGCGCAGCTTCGAATGGTGCTTCTGCTGGGAGACGAACAGGCTCACGCGGGTGTGGAAGCCGCCGCGCTTGGTCCGCCACTCGATGTCGATCCGCCGGCCGCGCTTGACGCGCACCACCCGGCCCCGGGTCTTGCGCCACTTCTTCTTGCCGGGCCGCACCGTCTCGCCGACCACTGCGCCGCCCTTCTTGGGCTCGAAGTCCAGCTCGGGCCACCAGCGGCGGCGCAGCTCGGGATCGACCAGGGCCTGCCAGACGTACTCGGCCGGCACCTCGAAACGCGTCGTGATGTCGAGTGACGGCTCGAACATCGTGCTGCGCCGGCTACTCGCCGCGGTCGGGACGCTTCCGGCTGTGACCGGTGACCTGGAAGGGGATGAAGACGGCGAGCGTGTTGAGCAGGATGCCGGCGAAGAAGACCAGCAGTCGCATCGTGTCGCCGTCCACCTGGAAGGCGAGACCGTAGCACCACAGGCCGAGGACGAAGATGATGATGCAGGCGATGGCGATCAGGGCGTTCACTGAACCGGTTCCTTCTGCTCGAACGGGAGGTGCCCGCTCAGTCTAGCCGCAGCCGCAGCCCGCGGCGTCTCGGCTCGCGCGTCCCCGCAACCCAGCCGCAGCCGGGATCCCGAGCGTATCGACTCGTGTACCGTTGCGGCATGCGGCGGAGCAGTCCGGACGACGGGGCGCGGGAGCTGGTCGCGCTCGTGGACGCGACCGGGCGGCCCGCCGGGACGGCGACGAGGCCGCGGATGCGCGAGCTGCGGCTGCTGCACGCGGCGACCGCGGTGTTCGTGCGCGACGGCCGGGGGCGGCTGTACGTGCACCGCCGCTCCCCGGACAAGGACTGGGCCCCCTCCCGCCACGACGCCTGCGCGGGCGGGGTGCTGCTGGCGGGGGAGGAGCCCGCCGCCGGGGCCCGGCGGGAGCTGGCCGAGGAGCTGGGGGTCGAGGGGGCGGAGCTGGAGCCGCTCGGCTCCTCGCTGTACGAGGGCCCCGACTCGCGGGCCTACGAGTTCGTCTTCCAGACCCGCTGGGACGGGCCGGTGCGCTTCGCGGACGGCGAGGCGGTGTGGGGCGCCTGGCTGGCGCCCGCCGAGCTGCGCCGGCGGCTGGACGACCCGGGCTGGCCCTTCGTGCCGGACACCCGGCTGCTGCTGCGCCGGCTGGCCGCGAGGGGTGTGCCGGGCTACGAGGCGTTCGGCGAGCCGGGCGCGGAGCGGTAGGCTCGGCTCGTTGGAGCAGCGCCGCGACCGTCGCGGCACGTCTTTTCGGGAGGTCGCCGATGATCGTCGCGGTTCTGGGTTCGGGCAACGGGGGGACCGCCATCGCCTTCGACTGGGCGGCGGCCGGCCACGAGGTGCGTCTGGCCGACTTCCCCGAGCACGCCCGCTCGGTGGAGCCGGCGGCCGAACGGGGCGTGCTGCGCGCCAGCGGCGAACTGGAGGGCGAGGCGCCCATCGCCCAGTCCGGCTTCGACATCGGGGCCGCGGTGACCGGAGCAGACCTCGTCTTCATCGTCGGGCCGGCGTTCGCGACCGCCTCCTTCGCCGAGGCGGCCGCCCCGCACCTGCGGGACGGACAGACCGTGATCGTCTGCCCGTCCTCCTGCGGCGGCGGGCTGGTCGTGCGCAGCTTCCTGCCGAAGGACTCCGGGGTGGTGGTGGGGGAGACCCACACCCTGCCGTACGCGGCGCGGCTGAGCGCGCCGGGCGAGGTGCACGTCTTCCTGAAGCTGCGCGGCGGCATGCTCGCCTCGGCGCTGCCGGCAGCCGAGTCCGCGCGGGTGGCCGAGACGCTGTCGAGCGTCTACCCGGGCACCGTCGCGACGGGCATCTGGCAGACGACCCTGCAGAACGCGAACCCGGTCATCCACCCGGCCGTCACCCTGCTCAACGCGGGGCTGCTGGAGCGCACCTCCGGCGACTTCCTGTTCTACGAGGAGGGGGTGACCCCCTCGGTGGGCCGGGCGATCGAGGCCGTGGACCGGGAGCGCATCGCGATCGGCGCGGCGCTGGGGACCGAGATCGTGCCCGACCCCGTGCTGAGCCTGGAGCAGGGCTACATGACCGAGGCCAGCTACGAGACCGGCTACGCGAACGCGCCGGGCTTCAAGGGCATCGGGGCGCCCTCCTCCCTGGACGGCCGCTATCTGACCGAGGACATCGGCTACGGGCTCGTGTTCATGAGCGATCTGGGCCGGGCGGTCGGCGTGCCCACCCCGACCATGGACGCGATCATCCAGCTGGGCTCGGTCGTGCTCGGCCGCGATTTCCGGGCCGAGGCGCCGCGCACCCTGGCCGCGCTGGGCCTGCCCGAGGACCGGGAGGCCCTGCGGGCGCTCTGAGCCCGCAGGTGCGGTACCTGCGGGAGCGGACCGGGGCCGGCCGGCTGCGCATCCGGATCGAGTTGGGCGGTCTGCGCACGGCCGGGGAGTTCCGCCGACGCGTCCGGGAGGCGTGCGATGTCCCCGGCCACCTCGGTCCGGGCGCCGACGCACTGGACGAGGCGATGCGGGAGCTGGGCTGGCTGGGGGAGCGGGAGGTCGAGCTGTGCTGCACGGGCCTGGAGCGCCTGGCGGCGCGCGACGTCGAGCTGCACGCGCTGGTGATCGAGACGCTGAGCGAGTGGCGCCGCTTCTGGCGACAGCGTCCCGAGCGTCCGCGGGACGTCAGGCCGCAGAGCGTGCACCTGCGCTTCTGAGCGCGGAGGAGGACTGCCCGCGTCGGTGTTACAAGCTTTATCCTGTTTTATGAAGATCAGATAAAACACCCTAAACTCTATAACGTTCGGCTAGTGTGGGGGAGGTGCAAGCGCTGAGCAACCCCTACACGCCCAATGCGGGCGCCGAGCCCCTCGCGGTCGTCGGCCGGGACGAGCAGCTGGACTGGTTCGAGATCCTGCTCGCCCGCATCGAACGGGGCCGGACCGAGCAGTCCATGATCGTCACGGGGCTGCGCGGCGTCGGCAAAACGGTGCTGCTGGGCCAGTTCCGCAGCCGTGCACTGGAGCGCAACTGGGTGGTGATGGACCTGGAGGCGAGCAAGCACGACGACCAGGGCTTTCGGCGCAGCATCGCCTCCCGGGTGCGCACGGCGCTCTTCGAACTGTCCCCCAAGGCCCGCTGGGGCGAACGCCTGCGGCATGCCGCAGGCGTTCTGTCCTCCTTCACACTCAGCCTGGACAGCACGGGCAAGATCTCGGCGGGGGTCGACGTCGAAGCGGCCGAAGGCTTCGCCGACCACCAGGACCTCGCCCTGGACCTCAGCGATCTCCTCGTCGCCCTCGCCGAAGCCGCGCGGGACCGGAAGCGCGGCGTCGTGCTGCTGCTCGACGAACTGCAGTTCCTCAGCCGCTCCCAGTTGGAGGCCGTGATCCAAGCGCTGCACAAGATCGTGCAGCGCAAGCTGCCGTTCACGATGGTCGGCGCCGGCCTGCCGCAGATGGCGGAACTCGCCGGCGACGCCAAGTCCTACGCCGAGCGCCTGTTCACCTTTCCGGCTATCGGGGATCTGGATGAGGAGGACGCCCGAGCCGCGCTGACCAGGCCTGCCGCCGAGGAGGGCGTGAGCTTCGAGGAGGAGGCGCTCGACGAGGCCATGCGGATCACCGGCGGATACCCGTACTTCCTCCAGGAACTCGGCTACGCCGTGTGGACCGTCGCCGAGGGGCCGGTGGTCACCGTCGAGGACGTCCGGCAAGCCGTCCTCGGCTACGAGGCGAAGCTCGATGAATCCTTCTTCCGGGTTCGCCTCGATCGCACGACCCCCCTCCAGCGAGCCTATCTGCGGGCGATGGCGGAGCTGGGGGGCGAACCGCAAAGGGCGGGGGATGTGGCGACCGTGCTCGACCGCACCTCCCAGAACCTCGGGCCGACTCGCGCAGAGCTCATCAATATGGGACTGCTGTACACGCCCCAGCACGGGTACGCAGCCTTCACGGTGCCGCACTTCGACCGCTATCTCCGCCGGGTCATACCCGAGCTGGTGCGGATCGAGCCCCGCCGACGGAAGAAGTCCTGAACCGCCGAGCGGCGGCTCAGCCCTCGTCGTGTCCCCGGGCCCGCCCCGTCGCCCAGCGTTCGACGCGGGCGGCGGACTCGGCGTCGTCGAGGTCCTCGATCCGGGTCAGGATCGCCCAGCGCACGCCGAAGGGGTCTCGGACGCTGCCGAAGCGGTCGCCGGAGACGAAGTCCGTCACCGGCTCCCGCAGCACCGCCCCGGCGTCCAGCGCCCGCCGGACCGTCGCGTCGACGTCCGAGCAGTAGTGCACGAAGGAGCAGGACACGAGGTCCTCCTCGGGATCCGGGGCCACGAGCCCGAACGCCGGGTTCGCCGGGCCCAGCTGCAGCCGGCCCCGTTCGAAGGCCAGCTCCGCGTGCACGATCCCTCCGCCCGCGACGATGCGACTGATCTGCTCGGCGCCGAAGACGCGCCGGTAGAACTCGACGGCCGCCTCGGGATCGTGGACCGCGAGGAACGGGGTGATGCTCGTGCATCCCTTCGGGACGCCGTTGTCGGTGTGCGGGCCGTCTGCGGCCATGTGGCGATCGTTCATGGCGCCGAGCCTAGGAACGGCACCGGCCGCGGGCCTTGTATATTCGTGCCATGTGCGGCGGGCTCGAGCGAAGCGAGCGAGGCACGCTGTTCCCGCAGCAGCTGCCGCTCGACTTCCGCCGCCATGCGCCCGCGCCCGAGGCGGCGCGGCTCGTGCGCTGGTGGTGGAGCTGCAGCTGGAACGTTCCGCCCGGACGGCTCTGGAGACAGCGGCTGCTGCCGTTCCCGGGCAGCAATCTCGCGGCCGAGCGGGAGCTGATCGGCCTCGCTGGCCCCACCACGGGCGCCTCCCACCGGGATCTGGCAGGGCGCGGCCGAGTGGTCGGCGCCCTGCTGCAACCGGCGGCGATCCCGGCGTTCACGGACGACATCGCCGGCCTGCGCGACCGCTACGTGGCCCTGCCGGAGCCGGGGCTGTTCGCCGAGCTCGCGGCGGCGGGGGAGCAGGACCCCCTCGAGGCCGTCCGCGTGCTGCAGGAGTGGCTGCTGCAGCGGGTCGGCGCGCCCGAGCAGGAGGGGCTTCTGGCCAACGAGATGGTCCGGCTCTGCGAGCAGGATCGGGAGATCCGCTCGCTGGAGGACGCGGCCCGGGCGCTGTCGGTCTCGGTGCGGACGCTGCACCGGCTGGCTGCGCGCTACGTGGGACTCACGCCCTACGCGATCATCCGCCGCAGGCGCCTGCAGGACGCCGCCCACCGGCTCCGCCGGGAGCCTCGAGCCTCCATCGCCCGGATCGCCGCCGAGGCGGGCTTCGCCGACCACGCCCACTTCGCGCGCGAGTTCCGCCGAGTGCTGGGGGATTCGCCGGCGGGCTACCGGCGCGCGACGGAGCGCGCCGCCGAGCACGCGGGGCGACATTATGACAATTCGATACGGACCTCGCCCTGATCGGCGCCCGAAGCGGGGCGGCGGGCGACCCCGTGCTCCAGCTCGATGAAGGCCTCGATCATCGTCCGCCACACGCGCTCGGCGAGATCCGGATCGAGGTCGATTCGCGCGGCCTGCTCGCGACGCGCCGCCAGGACCCGACGCACCCGCTCGGGCGCCCGCACCGCCTCGTCACCCAGGCCGCGTTTCAGTTGGCCGGCACGGAGCACGCACCGCTGCCGCTGTGCGAGCAGACGCAGGATCTCCGCGTCGATCTCGTCGATGGCCGCCCGAACCGCATCCATATCGTCCACCCGTGCATGCTCTCACAGCACCGGCACGAGACCGACACCTGACATCCGATAATGTACATTATGACAATCTAACGCGACGACGACGCCGAGCCGTCGGAGCAGCCGCTCCCCGGGGCGCCTCCCGCTCCATTTGTCGTAGGTGCCGTTTACGCTCCCCCGGAGAGCACCGAAGCCTCGAAGGTTCGGGGCGGGCCGCTCGGGATCGACGTCCGGTCGAAAGACCATGACGCCGCCCTCGGCGGCGACGCGCAGTGCTCATGACGGGCTACGGCCCAGAAAAGAGGTTTGTGCACGATGGCGAGACGTGTGAACAGAAGCGCCCGAACCGGTCGCTTCGTGACGGCGTCGACCGCGCGTCGAAGCCCTCGCACCACGGTGACCCAGCGGATCAGCGGCGCCACGTCCGGCGGGACGACCGTTCACCGGTCCGCCGTCACCGGCAGGTTCGTCACGAAGTCCACGGCCCGGCGCCACCCGAGCACCACGATCAGCCAGGAGGTATGAGTAGAGATGCCCCCGGTCAGGACGAACCCCCAGTGGGAGAAGCGACTCGAAGAACTCGCCCGGTCTGCGACGAAAAACGTCGCGGCCGACCTTCAACGAGGCCTCGACTCCATCCTGCGGCGCTACGCAGGACAGCCTGCATCGACGATCAAGCCGGTGCTCCGCCGCGAGTTCTCCAAGTTCGGCGGATCCATCCCGGACCATGAGTTGACCACGTATGCCGAGCTGATCAGCAAGGGCACTCGCATCGAATTGAGGGCCTGACCCGAGCGGGGCGCAAAAGGCTTCCGCACCCCGCTCCCCACTTCCATATCCGCCGCTCCCCCACCGCGGCGCCGGTCTCCGGCACGACGAACCCCGTCACAACTGAACCGGAGCCGCACGAGAGAACACCCCGTCGGCTTATGCATGAACCGGCGAGAAGCCGCACGGCAGGAGCGAGCCGGCGGTGGGATCGGCGGACAGGTCTGTTGAACATCTGTTTTACATGGAGGTAGGATGACTACCATGTCGTCGATGATCGGGTTCCGCCCCACGGCGGAGGACGAGCGCATCCTGCGGGAGGCGGCCCGTCCCGGAGAGAGCACATCGGACACCCTGCGCCGGGCCCTGAGGCTCCTGGATCACGAGCGCTGGCTGGAG
>JAUNLB010000150.1 GCA_030532485.1 Pseudoclavibacter sp. | reverse complement strand
CGGCTGCACCCGCAAGGCCGAGAACTGCGACGCGGACCACACCACCCCCCACCGGCAAGGCGGGGCCACCGCGAACAGCAACCTCGCCCTCCTGTGCCGACACCACCACCGCACCAAACACTCACCGGGCTACCAACTCCGGCAAACCGAGGACGGGGAACTGGAATGGGTCACCCCCGCCGGGCAACGACTCGCCGACCTCCCCGAACGCACCCACCTGCCCGGCACCCTCCGCCGACGCGTGGTCTTCCAACCCAGCCACACCCGCCCCGGCACCGTCAACCCCGACGTGGTCACCGAACCCGAAACCCGGGACGGAGACTGGGGCGCACCGGAAGAACCCGACTGGAACGACCCGACCGTCCGGGCCACCTACCTACGCAGCTGCGACCCCCTCGGCAACATCCGACCCGAATACACACCCAAACCCCCACCGACACCGGAACCCGAACCCGAACCTGAGCCGGAACCGGAGCCGGACCCCGAACTCGACGAACCACCCTTCTGAACACCATGACCAGAACCCGGAACACCGGGCACGGCGACGCGCCCCCGCACTGGGAACAGACCCGGGTGGTCCAAACCGGTGCTACCGGCCTGCTTCGGCGGCTCGGGCTCAGGACGGGATGCGGAGCCCGGTGGCGGTGTCGAAGAGGTGTACCCGCTCGGGATCGGGGAGCACGCGCACCAGCTCGCCCGGCCTGGGGTGCTCGCGGGTGTCGACGCGGACCGCGAGCCTGCGCCGCCGGTCGAAGGGGTGAGCGCTCTCGCCCAGATCGACGTGCCCGTAGACGTAGCCGTCCGCACCGAGCCGCTCGACCAGGTCGACCTCCATCTCCAGCCCCTCGTCCCCGCCGCTGAACCGCAGGTCCTCGGGCCGGACGCCGAGCGTCAGCCCCGGCGCGGCGAACTCCGGCCCGCAGCGCACGGGCACCTCGCAGTCCCCGAAGCGGACCCGACCCTCCCGGTAGGGGACCGCCAGCAGGTTCATGGCCGGCGAGCCGATGAAGCCGGCCACCATCAGATTCGCCGGCTCCCCGTACAGCTCGGCCGGGGTGCCCAGCTGCTGCAGCATGCCCTCGTGCAGCACCGCGATCCGATCCCCCATCGTCATGGCCTCCGCCTGATCGTGGGTCACGTAGAGGGTCGTGGTGCCCAGCCGGCGCTGCAGGGAGGCGATCTCGGCGCGCATATGCGCGCGCAGCCCCGCATCCAGACTCGAGAGCGGCTCGTCCATGAGGAACGCCGAAGGGTTCCGAACGAGCGCGCGTCCCATCGCCACCCGCTGCTGCTGGCCGCCGGACAGGGAGGACGGCAGGCGGTCCAGATGCGGCTCCATGTCTAGCAGCCGGGCGGCCTCCCGGATGCGGCGGGCCCGCTCCTGTCTGCCGATACCGGCGAGTCGCAGCGAGAGGCCCATGTTCTGGGCGACCGTCATATGGGGATAGAGGGCGTAGTCCTGGAAGACCATGGCGATGTCCCGGCGGCGGGCCGGGACGCGCGTCACATCCGCCTCGCCCAGCAGGATCCGCCCCGAATCCACGGGCTCCAGCCCCGCGAGCATGCGCAGCGCCGTCGTCTTGCCGCCGCCGGAGGGGCCGAGCAGGGCGAGGAACTCGCCGTCCGCCACCTCGAGCTCCAAATCCTCGACCGCCGCACGCCAGCTGTCCGGATGCCGGCGCGTCGCACGATCGAAGCGGACCGAGGCCACGGGCGCTCCTCTCCTCTCGCTCGCCGTCGCTGCGGGCATACGCGCCGCGCGGCCAGTATGCCATCCGTCCCGCAGCGGAGCGCCGGAGACCGGGACCGCCGAACCCGAGTCGAGGGGCATCGTCGGGTCGCCCGGACACGCACGACAGTGCGGCACACTGCCTACTAGGCTGTGGCCATGGAGCCAGCAGGACCGCCCGCACCGCAGGATCGAGGAGGGCCCCGGGCCTCCGCACCGGCACCGGGGCAGCCGTCGGCCTCTATTGCTCCGAACGGCCCCGGGGCGCCGCTCGGCTCCGGGCCGCTGGCCGGCCCCGAGCCGCTGACGAGCGAATGGCGGCGGGCGATGCGCAACCCAGCGGTCGTGGTGACGACCCTCTGCATCGCGCTGTATCTGTTCTTCGGTGCGATCACGCCGCTGTTCTACCGCGCCGCTCGCGAGCCGTCCGCTTTCGAAGTGGTGAGCTTCATCGTGAACTCGGTGGGTTTCGTGTTCATGGTCGCGATCGCCGTCTCGGCCTGCCTCGCCTACTTCCGTTCGCGTGAACGCGGCCGGATCGAGTTCGCCTGCCTCGCGGTCGCGGGCGTCCTGTTCGCCGACTACGCCGTGAGGTGGATCTCGTACGGCTTCGCCGTGGCGGGGGACACGCTTCTGGGCGGCTTCTGAGGCCGAGCCGGGCCGTCGCGAGAGGCGGTGCAGAGCCCTCCCGGAGTGTGCGGCTAGGGTGAGCCCATGGACGAGCATCGATCCGGGATGTCGTCGCAGCCGGTGTCGCCGCGGCCCCCGTTCCTCCCGGCCGCCGTCACGGTCGGCTCCCTTACGCCCCGGACCCGGCTCCCCGCAGCGCCTGCGGAGCGTCCCTGGCTCCGCGCCGAGTTGCGCCGGGCCCTGCGCCGTCCCGCGGTGGTGCTGACGCTCGTCAGCTTCCTGGGGCAGATGCTGTGCTTCCTGCTCATGTGGTTCCTCCTCGGGCTTCCCTGGAACGTGACCGCGGACCACGCGTTCGCCGCCGTCGCCGTCTTCACGCTGGCGGGTTCCGGGATATACGTCCTGTCCATGCTGTCGACCGTGGTGTTCGCCTGCATCGCCTTCTTCACCCGGGGCGGCCGGGGGCCGATCGAGTTTGCGATCCTGCTCCTGGCGGCGGCCGTGCCCCTCTTCAGACTGGCGGACCTCCTCGCCTTCCCCGTCACCATGCTCTTCTGGCAGATAGCGGGGCCGCTGGGATGAGCGCGGGACGGGTGGGGCCGGGGCAGGGTCCTGGCCTGCCTGCTGCCGCCTGCGGCGCTGCTGCTCCGGCTGCGCCGCGTGAGCGAGACGCCGTGGCCGGGCTCGCCACGATCCGGCGCGGTTCTGACACGCGGGGCCGCGATGTGCAGGAGCATACGATCTAGAGGCATGGATGTACCGGAGCCGCCGCGCGTCGAGAATGCTCCGCAGGGACAGGGGAACGCTCCTCGCCCTCGTCCGGTCGGGCCGGTTCCCCTGAGCGCGGGGCGGGTGCCCCCGATCGCGGGAGCGCTGGCGCCGCCTCCCCCGCCCGGGCGCCTCAGGAGCGAGCTGCTCCGCATCAGGGCCGAACTGCGGCAGGCGATGCGGGTCCCCGTGACGGCGCTGACGATCACCGGGATCCTGCTCCTACCCCTCTACCGTCTGGGTCACTACCTCCTGTTCAACCTGTTGATGACTTCGGAGATCCCCGATCCGATCGAAGTGGTCCTCGGTGTGTTGGACGTCGTGCTGCCGCTCGGCATCGTGGTGCTGGCCTGCTTCGCCTTCTTCGGCTCGCGCCGTCGGGGCCGGATCGAGTTCGGGGTGTTCTGCATCGCGGTGTTCATCGCCCTGTCGATACTGAGCATCTGGCTGGGCGACCTCTTCCTCGCTCTGCTGAAGTTCGCGATCGGCCTCGTGTTCCTCGCCGACATCGGGGGTGTCGGCTGAGGTCCGCCTGTATTCCTGTCGGGGTTCGCGGTCGTCTGCGTGTTCCGCGTCGATCATCGGGGGTGTCGGCCGAGGCCCGCCTCATAGAATCGGGCGGGTGAAGGCCCTTCTCCTCGAGAACATCCATCCCGACGCCGAGCGGTTCCTCGCCTCCCGGGGCATCGAGGTCGAGACCCGTCCCGGTGCGCTCGACGAGCAGGAGCTCGTCGACGCCCTGGAGGGCGTGGAGCTGCTCGGAATCCGCTCCAAGACGCGCGTGCCGGCCCGGGTCTTCGAAGAGCGTCCGAACCTCATCGCCGTCGGGGCGTTCTGCATCGGTACGAAGCAGATCGAGCTGGAGGCGGCCTCCGAGCGCGCCGTCGCCTGCTTCAACGCCCCCTACTCGAACACGCGCAGCGTCGTCGAGCTCGCGATCGGCGAGATCATCGCCCTGGCCAGGCGGCTGACCGAGAAGAGCAGCGCCCTGCACGCGGGGGTGTGGGACAAGTCCGCGGCCGGTGCGCACGAGGTGCGCGGCCGGACCCTCGGCATCGTCGGCTACGGCAACATCGGCTCGCAGCTCTCGGTGCTCGCCGAGGCGCTCGGCATGCGCGTCTTCTACTACGACGTCGTCGACCGGCTCGCCCTCGGCAACGCCCAGCGCTGCGACTCGCTGGAGGAGCTGCTGGAACGCGTGGAGACGGTCACCCTGCACGTCGACGACCGGCCGGGCAACGCGCGCTTCTTCGGCCGCGCGCAGTTCGAGCGGATGCGCCCCCGCTCGCTGTTCCTCAACCTCAGCCGCGGCTTCGTGGTCGACGACGAGGCGCTCGCCGAGGCCCTGCGCTCCGGGCACGTCGCGGGGGCGGCCGTGGACGTCTTCCCCGAGGAGCCGAAGGCGCGGGGGGATGCGTTCAGCTCGGTGCTGCAGGGCATCCCGAACGTCATCCTGACCCCGCACGTGGGCGGCTCCACCGCCGAGGCCCAGCAGAACATCGGCGCCTTCGTTGCGGGCAAGCTCGCGGACTTCGTGCGCACCGGCTCCACCGTGCTGTCCGTGAACCTGCCGAACGCGCAGGTCGAACCCGAGGTGCTCGGCACCCGCCTGCTGCACTTCCACCGCAACACCCCCGGCGTGCTGGCGACCGTGAACGGCGTCTTCGCCGAGCACGGCGTGAACATCGACCGGCAGCAGCTGGTCACGCGGGACCGGATCGGCTACGCGGTGACCGACGCCCGGGGCGCGGGTCGCGAGGTCATCGACGAGCTGCTCGCGCTGCCCGAGACCATCCGGTTGGCCACCATCCGGGGCACGGCCGGATGAGCGGGGCGCGGGAGGACCGGGCCCGGGCCGGGCGCCCGGTCCCGGCCGCGGACGCGCGCTCCTGGCTGCTCGTCTCCGCCGCCGACCCGGACCGCTTCGAGGCGGCGGCCGCCTCGGGCGCCGACGCGCTCGTGCTGGACCTGGAGGACGCGGTCGACCCGGGTCGCAAGGAGCGGGCCCGGGCCGGAGTCCTCGCTTGGCTCGGCTCCGGCGGCCGGGCCTGGGTGCGGATCAACGATCGCGCCAGCGGCTTCTGGGCGGCCGACGTCGGCGAGCTGCGGGAGGCCCCCGGGCTGAGCGGGGTCGTGCTGGCCAAGACCGAGGCCCCGGGGCACGTCGAGGACACCGCCGCCGCGCTCGGCGCCGGGATCCCCGTGGTCGCGCTCGTGGAGTCCGCGCGGGGCCTGCAGGAGGCGCCGCGCATCGCCCGATCCGGCGCCTTCCGGCTCGCCTTCGGTTCCGGCGACTTCCGCCGCGACACGGGCATGGGCTCCAGCCGCGAGGCCATGGCCTACGCCCGCTCCCGGCTCACCGTGGCCTCGCGCGCGGCGGGCCTGCCGGGTCCGGTGGACGGGCCGACGACCGACGAGAGCCTGCGCGTGCTGCGCGAGCAGGCCGAGTGGACCGTCGAGTTCGGCATGACCGGCAAGCTGTGCCTGTGGCCCCAGCAGGTGCGGGTCGTGAACGAGGTCATCCGCCCGCAGGGCAGCGACATCGAGTGGGCGCTGCACTTCCTGGCGGACTTCGAGGCGGCGGGCGGGACGGTGCGGGACGGTTCGGACCCGCCCCGGCTGGGCCGGGCGCGCAAGATCCTGCGGCTCGCCCGCGCCTTCGGGCTCGTCGAGGACGCGCCCGGGGCGTAGCGGCGACGCGCCGCGCTGTCCGGGCGCTTCCCCTCCCGGGCTCGTGCATTTACCGGACTCTATGTAGTCTGTGCCGCGGCATCCCGGACTCCTCCGGACGCGCCCCGACCGCGTCCGGCCGCCGGGCCGCGAACGCGTTCGAAGCTCGACGTCGATCGGACCCAAGCATATGCGCCCTTGCTCCCGCGCCCTGCGAGGCACCGCCCTCGCCCTCGCCTCGGCCCTGCTGCTCGCCGGCTGCGGCACCCAGCCGCAGGCGGACCCGGGGCCCCGGGCGGGCTCCGCCGCGCCCGGCG
>JAUNLB010000149.1 GCA_030532485.1 Pseudoclavibacter sp. | reverse complement strand
GCCGCGGATGGGGACGGGCCATGAGCCGGAGGCGTCGGGGCCCGCGGGGCCGCGCGGCCGCGGGGAGCCTGGCGGCGCTCCTGATCGGCCTGTCGGGGTGCGCGCGCATCCCGACCTCCGGGCCGGTGGGTCAGGGTCAGGAGATCGCCGAGGACGGGGACCAGACCGTCCGCTACCTGCCCCGGGGGCCGATCGGCGGCGAGACGCCCGTCGAGATCGTCCAGTACTTCCTGCGGGCGGGCATCGGCACCCAGCCCGACTACGATTCGGCCCGGCAGTTCCTCACCGCCGAGTTCGTGGCCGAGTGGGAGCCCTCCCAGCGGGTCCTGGTCTACTCGGGCGTACCCGAGTACCTGGAGAACGCCGACGGCAGCATCACCGTGCGCATCGAGGCGGTCGCCGAGATCGGCTCGGACGGGCAGTACGTGCGGCTGGACAGCCCCAAGCGCATGGAGCTGGACTACTTCCTGGCGCAGACGGAGGGGGAGTGGCGCATCCGGCAGGGCCCGGACGGCCTGGTCCTGCACGAACAGCAGTTCTCCGACACCTTCAAGGCGTACACGCTGTGGTTCTTCGACCAGAGCCACCGGTACATGGTGCCGGACGTGCGATGGTTCGCGGACAACGTGAGAACCCCGAGCCGCATCGTGCAGGCGAGCCTGGCCGGGCCGGCCCCCTGGCTCGCGCAGGCCGGGACGACCGGCGCCTTCCCGCCCGGGACGACGCTGCAGGGGACCGTGCGGATCGAGGACGGCGTGGCCACCGCGGACTTCTCCCAGAGCATCTCCACGGCGGTGACCAGCCAGTTCAGCCTGATGCGGCTGCAGCTGGAGCGCTCCCTGCGGGACGTGCCGACGATCCAGGAGGTGTCGATGACGGTCAACGAGGCGGCCATCGACATCGGCCTGCCGCCGGAGGACCTGGTCACGGTGGAGCCGCAGGTCAACTCCACCCCCCTGGTCTACCGGGACGGCCAGATCGGGTACATCACCGGGAACGCGCTCACGGCCCCCACGGGCACCGAGGAGCTCAACGACATGATCGCGGGCATCGCCCCCGTCCAGGGGACCCTCTCGGTCGAGCAGCGCATGAGCGCCTTCCTGACCCCGGAGGGGGTGGTCGCGGTGCCCTTCGACCGTCCGGAGATCGAGCGCATCGACCGCCGGGAGGGGCTCATCGCCCCCGCACTGGACCCCTACGGCTACGTGTGGACGGCCAGCGACCGGGGCCCCGAGCTGCGGGTCGAGGGCACGGATCGGGGCGGCCACCGGCAGGAGTTCGCCCCCGGCTCCCTGGGCGCGGAGGGCGTCCTGTCGATGCAGCTGAGCCGCGAGGGCAGCCGGGTGGCGATGCTCGTCCGCGACCGGGGAACGGTTCGGCTGGCGATCATGTCGGTGATCCGGGACGTGGCCACGGGCATGCCCACCGGGCTCGGCTCGCCCATCGTCATGGGCCTGGGCTCGGGCCAGCCGGTGGACCTGACCTGGGTGGACGAGAGCCAGACGTACGTCGCGGTGCTCGTCGACGACGGCGCCGGCTCGTCGAGCGTGCGGGTGCAGCACGTCGGTGGGGAGCTGGTGGAGAACGGCGCGGTGCCGAACGGCGCCCAGATCACAGGCGGCAACTCGGCCGCGGGGCTCCGGGTGCTGGACCGGTCCGGCAACCTCTTCGTGCCGCGCAGCGCGCGCTGGGACGCGACGGGCGCGCGCGTCTCGTTCCTCATCACCCAGGTGGTCTGAATGCTCCGACAGCTGCGGCGGGCGGCGGGACAGGCCGCGGGGGTGCTGCTTCCGGTCGAGTGCGCCGCGTGCGGTGCGCCGGACGCGGCGCTGTGCCCCGGATGCCGCGCGCAGCTGCGCCGCAGCCTGCGCCCGACGGTCGACTCCCTGCTCGTCGACGGGCTGCCGGTGGCCAGCGCCGCCCCCTATCGCGGGGTGGCCGCGGCGCTCGTGCGGGCGGTCAAGCTGCGCGGCCGGGTGGACGCCGCCGCACCGCTCGGTGCGCTGCTGCGCGTCTCGCTGCTGCTCGCCCTGCGCTCGGCCCGGTGGCGCCAGGCCGAGGGGGCCGCGCCGCTCCTGCTCGCGCCGGTCCCCTCACGGGCGGCGGCGGAGCGCCGACGGGGCACGCGGCACCTGGCGGAGCTGAGCCTCCGGGCGGTCCCCGCGGCCCGGCTGGGGCGCCCCCTGCGCCTGGTCCGCCCCGTCGAGGATCAGCACGGCCTGAGCGCCGCCGAGCGGGAGCGGAACCTGGCGGGGGCCATGCGCGCCTCGCGGGGCGCGCAGAACCGAGCAGTCGTCGTCATCGACGACGTCGTGACGAGCGGTGCGAGCGTGCGCGAGGCGGTCCGCGCGCTGCGGGAGGCCGGGGCGCAGCCGATCGCGGTCGCCAGCGCGACGCGGGCCGGCGGGTGAGCAGCGCCCGGATCCGCGACGCGCCGAGGGGCGTCGGTGTCTGAGAAAGTGCCTCGACGCTCGGTGTCCGCCCGGCTCTAGGATGACCACAAGGACGAACCGCCGACCCCGGCGGGCAGACTCAGCGCCGCCGCGGTCATGCGTCAGAAGGAGGGTGTCATGGACATCACCATCACCGGTCGCAACACCGAGATCCCGGACCGTTTCCGCGGCTACGCCGAGGACAAGACCCGCGCGAAGGTCGCCCAGTACGAGGACCGGGCGATCAGCGCGGAGATCAAGCTCACGCGTCGCACGGACCGCCAGGGGAACATCCTGGACAAGGGCAAGGTCGAGATCACGGTGTTCGGGCCCGGCCCCGTGGTGCGGGCCGAGGCGGAGGCCGGTGACAAGTACGCCGCGTTCGACCTGGCGCTCGACAAGCTGGTCGAGCGCATGCGCCGGAACAAGGACCGGCGCAAGATCCACCGCGGCGGCGGCCGCCGGAACACGGCGCTCCACGAGGCCGCGGCGGACGGCTTCGCACAGGTCGACGTGGTGCCGGTCGCGACCGACACGATCCGCCTGCTCAAGGACGGCCGGATGACCGAGCCCGCGGTCTCGGAGGCGGCGGACGACGCCCAGTACCCGGCCGAGGAGTACACGCCGGTGGTGATCCGGGAGAAGCTCTTCGAGCCGAAGCGGCTGAGCAAGGAGGAGGCGGTCGACCACATGGAGCTGCTCGGCCACGACTTCTTCCTCTTCCTGGAATCGGGCACCGGCCGGCCCAGCGTGGTGTACCGGCGCCAGGGCTGGGACTACGGCGTCATCGGCCTGGACGAGAACGTGGGCGGCCTGTCCGGCTGACGGCGGCTGCGGCTGCGCGGACGAGCGCGCGGCATCGCCCCGCGACTACGATGAACAGATGCGCGTCGCGGAATGCCGCGCGCCCGGTCTGCCCGCACGACGATCAGGAGTCCGCTCTTGGCACTACTCGAGAAGATCCTCCGCATCGGCGAGGGCCGCACGGTCCGCCGCCTGGAGCGCATCGCCAAGCAGGTGGGGCGCCTGGAGGAGCACTTCACGGAGCTCAGCGACGACGAACTGAAGGAGATGACGGCGGACTTCCGCGAGCGCCACGAGCGCGGCGAGTCCCTCGACGAGCTCATGCCGGAGGCCTTCGCGGCCGTGCGCGAGGCCGCCGACCGGATCCTCGGCCAGCGCCACTACGAGGTGCAGCTCATGGGCGGCGCCGCCCTGCACCTCGGCAACATCGCCGAGATGAAGACGGGCGAGGGCAAGACGCTGGTCGCGACCCTGCCGGCCTACCTCAACGCGATCGCGGGCAAGGGCGTGCACGTGGTCACGGTCAACGACTTCCTGGCCGGCTACCAGTCCGATCTCATGGGCCGGGTGTTCCGCGCGCTCGGCATGACGACCGGCTGCATCCTGGCCGGGCAGACCCCGGCGGAGCGGCGGGAGCAGTACGCCTGCGACATCACCTACGGGACGAACAACGAGTTCGGCTTCGACTACCTGCGCGACAACATGGCCTGGCGCAAGGAGGACACGGTCCAGCGGGGCCACTTCTACGCCATCATCGACGAGGTCGACTCCATCCTCATCGACGAGGCCCGCACGCCCCTCATCATCTCCGGCCCCGCCCAGGGGGACGTGAACCGCTGGTACGTCGAGTTCGCGGCGATCGCCAAGCGCCTCAAGGCCGGCCGGGACTACGAGGTGGACGAGAAGAAGCGGACGATCGGGGTGCTGGAGCCGGGCATCGACCGGGTGGAGGACGCGCTCGGCATCGACAACCTCTACGAGTCGGCGAACACGCCCCTCATCTCCTTCCTGAACAACGCCATCAAGGCCAAGGCGCTGTTCAAGCGGGACAAGGAGTACGTCGTCCAGAACGGCGAGGTGTCGATCGTCGACGAGCATACGGGCCGCATCCTCAAGGGCCGCCGGTACAGCGAGGGGCTGCACCAGGCGATCGAGGCCAAGGAGGGCGTGGCCATCAAGGCCGAGAACCAGACGATGGCGACGGTCACGCTGCAGAACTACTTCCTGTTGTACGACAAGATCGCGGGCATGACCGGCACGGCCGAGACCGAGGCCGCCGAGTTCATGTCGACCTACAAGCTCGGGGTGGTGCCGATCCGCACCAACAAGCCGATGCAGCGCAAGGACCAGCCCGATCTGGTGTACAAGAACGAGAAGGTCAAGTTCGACCAGGTGGTGGAGGACATCGCGGAGCGGCACGACGCCGGTCAGCCGGTGCTCGTGGGCACCACCTCGGTGGAGAAGAGCGAGTACCTCTCCAAGCTGCTCGCCAAGCGCGGGGTCAAGCACGAGGTCCTGAACGCCAAGAACCACGCCCGGGAGGCCGCGATCGTCGCCCAGGCCGGCCGCAAGGGGGCCGTGACGGTCGCCACGAACATGGCCGGCCGCGGGACCGACATCATGCTCGGCGGCAACGCCGAGTTCCTCGCGGTCGCCGAGATGACCGCCAAGGGCCTGGACCCGCAGTCCACCCCGGAGGAGTACGAGGCGCAGTGGGGCAAGGTCCTGCGCCGGGTCAAGAAGCAGGTGGCGGGAGAGGCCGAGGAGGTCGCCGAGCTCGGCGGGCTCTACGTGCTGGGCACCGAGCGGCACGAGTCCCGGCGGATCGACAACCAGCTGCGCGGCCGCTCGGGTCGTCAGGGCGACCCCGGCGAGAGCCGCTTCTACCTGTCGATGACCGACGACCTCATGCGCCTGTTCAACACGGGGGCGGCCCGCGCCATCATGGCGAACGACGCGACGCCGGACGATCTGGCCCTGGAGTCCCGCGTGGTCTCGCGGGCCATCGCCTCCGCACAGGGGCAGGTCGAGTCCCGCAACGCCGAGATCCGCAAGAACGTCCTCAAGTACGACAATGTGCTCAACGAGCAGCGGGCGGCCATCTACGCGGACCGTCGGCACATTCTGGAGGGCGACGACCTGGCGGTCAAGGTGCAGCGCTTCCTGACCGACTCGATCGCCGACATCATCGACGAGCACACCGCCGAGGGCACGATCGACGACTGGGACCTGGACGCCCTGTGGGCGGACCTGGGGCAGCTGTACCCGGTGGGCCTGACGGTGGACGAGCTGGCCGAGGAGGCGGGCAGCCGCTCCCGGCTGACCCGCTCCTTCCTGGAGGAGGAGCTGCTGTCCGACGCCCGGCTGGCGTACGAGGCCCGGGAGGAGCGCATCGGATCCGAGGCCATGCGGGAGCTGGAGCGCCGCGTGGTGCTGAGCGTCATCGACCGCAAGTGGCGCGAGCACCTCTACGAGATGGACAATCTGAAGGAGGGCATCGGGCTGCGCGCGATGGCTCAGCGCGACCCCCTCGTCGAGTACACCCGCGAGGGCTTCGCGATGTTCCAGCAGATGCTCGGCGGGATCCGGGAGGAGTCCGTCGGCCTGCTGTTCAACCTCGAGGTCCAGGTCGCGCGCGACGAGGACGCGGACGGTGACGGCGAGGCGGATGTGCAGCTGGTGGCCAAGGGCCTGGAGGCCGCGCCCCAGAAGGGCCTGAGCTTCTCGGCGGCCAGCGACCAGGGCGAGGTCGAGGTGCGTTCGGCGGACGGCCGCGTCAAGCAGGCGGCGACGCGGGAGGCGCAGCGGCGCGAGATGCGCATGGGCACCTCCTCCGCCCTGTCCCAGGCCCGTGCCGAGGCCGGCGAGGAACGGCCCGTCGTGGACGGCGGCGTCCGCAAGGGCTCCGGCGGACAGCGGCAGCAGCAGCGGCAGCAGA
>JAUNLB010000148.1 GCA_030532485.1 Pseudoclavibacter sp. | reverse complement strand
TGGAGGCGGACGAGGTGTTCGTCGTCCTCGACGGCACGGCGCGCATCGACTTCCTCGACCCGGCGGGCGACGGCGGCGCGACGCCGCGGGCCCTGCACATCGCTCCGGGCGACGTCGTCCGGCTGCACGCGGGCCAGCGCACGCGCTGGACCGTGCACGAGACGCTGCGCAAGGTCTACCTGCTGCCCGGCGAGTGACCACCCCGCCGGGGCGGGCGGGCACCGCCAGAAGCGGGCGGGCCCTGCCAGAATGGCCGCATGCACGCCCGAACCGCCTCCCTGCTCGCCCTGACCGCCGGCTGCGCGTTCGCGCTGCTCGGCTGCACGGCTCCACCGCAGGACGGCGCGCCCCCCGCTCCGGCCGTCTCGGCCGTCTCCGCCCCCGCCGGCCTCGCGGGCGAGGCGCACGTGGACCCCGAGCGCTTCGCCGCCGCCGTCGAGCAGGGAGCGATCCTGGTGGACGTGCGCACCCCGGAGGAGTTCGCGGCCGGCCACATCGCCGGTGCGGTCAACATCCCCCTGGACGAACGCTTCGAAGCCTCCTTCGAGGCGCTCGACCCGATCGAGCCCTACGCCGTGTACTGCGCCACCGGGAACCGCTCCCGCCAGGCCCTCGAGCGGCTGACCGCCCTCGGATTCAACAACGTGGTCGCCCTCGAGGGCGGCTTCTCCGCCTGGACCGGCCCGGTGGAGACCGGATCCTGAACCGCGGGGACGCCCGCGGCGCGCGGCCGCGCCGCGGTACGGTGGAGGCGGAGATCCGCACACGAGACCGGAGGATGCGATGACGCCCACCGAACCCGCCACGGGCAACGCCCGGGTCGCCGCCGAGGACCTGCACCGCGTGTTCCACTCCTGGTCCGCGCAGGCGGCCCTGGACCCGCTGCCCATCGCCGGCGGCTCGGGGTGCACCGTGCGGGACCACGAGGGCCGCGAGTACCTGGACTTCTCCAGCCAGCTGGTGAACGTCAACATCGGCTACCAGCACCCCCGCGTCGTGGAGGCCATCCGGGAGCAGGCCGCGACCCTGGCCACGATCGGCCCCGCCTTCGCCAACGAGACCCGCGCCGAGGCGGCCGGGCTCATCGTGGAGCGGGCGCCGGAGGGCTTCGAGAAGGTCTTCTTCACCAACGGCGGGGCAGACGCGAACGAGAACGCGATCCGCCTGGCCCGCCTGACCACCGGCCGGGACAAGGTCCTCTCCCGTTACCGCTCCTACCACGGCAACACGGGCGCCGCGATCGTGGCGACGGGCGACTGGCGGCGGGTGCCGAACGAGTACGCCCGCGGCCACGTCCACGTCTTCGGCCCGTACCTGTACCGCAGCGAGTTCTGGGCGACCACCCCCGAAGAGGAGAGCGCCCGCGCGCTGCAGCACCTGGAGCGGGTCGTGCAGGCCGAGGGGCCCGAGACGATCGCCGCGATCCTGCTGGAGACCGTCCCCGGCACCGCGGGCGTGCTCGTGCCCCCGCCCGGCTACCTGCGCGGCGTGCGCGAGATCTGCGACCGCTACGGCATCGTGTTCATCCTGGACGAGGTGATGGCCGGCTTCGCCCGCACCGGCCACTGGCTCGCGCTGGACGCCTACGACGTCGTGCCGGACCTCATCACCTTCGCGAAGGGCGTCAACTCCGGCTACGTGCCGGTCGGCGGGGTCATCATCCCCGGCCGGATCGCGCACGCCTTCGACGAGCGGGTCTTCCCCGGCGGGCTGACCTACTCGGGCCACCCGCTGGCGGCCGCCTCGATCGTCGCGACGCTGCGCGCCTACGCCGAGGAGGGCATCGTCGAGCACGCCCGCACCATCGGCGCCGAACACATCGGTCCCGGCCTGGACCGCCTGGCCGCCCGGCACCGGATCGTCGGCGAAGTGCGGGGGCTGGGCGTCTTCTGGGCGATCGAGCTGGTGGCCGACCGGGACAGCCGCGAGCCGCTGCCGGCTGCGGCGATGGCCTCGCTCAAGCGGGCGCTCATGGCGCGGGGCCTGCTGCCCTTCGTCGCCGAGAACCGCGTGCACGTCGTGCCGCCCGCCGTGATCGAGGCCGAGGAGGTCGAGCGGGGCCTGACCGTCATCGACGAGGCCCTGGCCGCCTACGACGGCGAGGGGTTCGGCGCGTGAGCGGGGGCGAGCGCGCGGCCGAGGAGCCCGGGCGCTTCGGCCGCTACGGCGGCGCCCGGGTGCCCCCGCCGCTGGCCGCCCCGATCGCCGAGGTGGCGGCCGCCTACGAGGAGGCCCGCGAGGACCCGGCGTTCCAGGCCGAGTACCGGCGACTGCTGGCCGACTACGTCGGCCGCCCCTCGCCGCTGTTCCGCGCCGAGCGGCTGAGCGCCGAACTGGGCGGGGCGAGGATCTACCTCAAGCGCGAGGACCTCAACCACACCGGGGCCCACAAGATCAACCACTGCATCGGCGAGGCGCTGCTGGCCAAGCGCATGGGCAGGACCCGGCTCATCGCCGAGACCGGGGCCGGCCAGCACGGGGTCGCCCTCGCGACCGCCGCGGCGCTGTTGGGCCTGGAGTGCGAGATCCACATGGGGGCGATCGACGTCGCCAAACAGCACATGAACGTCGTGCGCATGCGCATGCTGGGCGCCGAAGTGGTCGCCGTCGAGGAGGGCGGCCGCAGCCTCAAGGAGGCCGTGGACAGCGCCTTCGCCGTCTACGCGGCCGAGCCGGAGCGCTACTTCTTCGGCATCGGCTCGGTCGTCGGCCCCCACCCCTACCCCTCGATGGTGCGGGACTTCCAGTCCGTCGTCGGCGAGGAGGCGCGCGAGCAGATCCTCGCGAAGGAGGGGCGTCTGCCCGACGCGCTCGTGGCCTGCGTCGGCGGCGGCTCGAACGCGATGGGCCTGTTCTCGGCGTTCCTCGACGATCCCCAGGTGCGCATCTTCGGGGTGGAGCCCGCCGGCGAGGGCCTGGAGAGCGGACGTCACGCGGCGACCATGACCAGGGGCGTCGACGGCTCGCTGCACGGCATGGACACGCTCCTGCTCCAGGACGAGCGCGGCGAACCCGCCCCGGTCCACTCGATCGCCTCCGGGCTGGACTACCCGGGGGTCGGGCCGCAGCACGCCCACCTGCGCCAGACCGGTCGAGCCGAGTACGTGACGGCCACCGACGAGGAGGCCCTGACGGCCTTCTCGGCGCTGTGCCGGCTGGAGGGCGTCATCCCCGCGCTGGAGAGCGCCCACGCCGTCGCCCACGCGATGCGCCTGGCGCCCGGGATGGACCGCGATCAGATCCTGCTCGTAAACCTCTCGGGTCGCGGAGACAAGGACGTGGACTACGTCGCGGAGCTCCTGGAGCGCCGCGGCGCCGGGGGCGGAACGGCGCGAGCCGGGGGCGGCCCGACGACTCAGGCCGGGTAGACCCCGACGAGGCGCACCGCGCCGCCCGCGACGCCCTTCGCGCCCTGCTCGAAGCCGTCCAGATCCCGCGGGGCGAAGGAGACCGCGCCCGCCCGCCAGGAAGGCAGTCCCCGCTCGCCCAGGACCGAGACGAGCTCCTCGGCCCGCTCCGGGGCGACGATCGCGAGCATGCCGACGCCCAGGTTCCAGGTGCCCTCGGCGTCCTGGAGCCGGGCGCCGGCCATCTGCGCGAGCACCCGGAACACGGGCTGCGGCGACCAGGCGCCCCGGTCCAGCTCCGCCCAGGCGCCCGCGGGCAGCACGCGCGCGAGATTCGCCGCGATCCCGCCGCCGGTCACGTGGCTGAACGCCCGGATCGCCCCGCCGAGGCCCTGCCCCTCCTCCCGCAGCAGCCGCACGAGCGGGCCCGCGTACAGGCGCGTGGGCTCCAGCAGCACCTCGCCGATCGTCCCGCCCAGGTCCTCGGAGCGGTCCGCGTAGCCCAGGCCTCGATCGGCCAGGATCCGCCGCACCAGCGAGAAGCCGTTCGAGTGCAGCCCGGAGGAGGCCATGGCCACGATCGCGTCGCCGTCCCGCACCCGCTCCGGGCCCAGCAGCCGCTCCGCCTCCACGACGCCGACCGCAGCGCCGGCCACGTCGTAGTCGTCCGGACCCAGCAGCCCCGGATGCTCGGCCGTCTCGCCGCCGGTGAGGGCCGTACCGGTCTCGGCGCAGGCGCGGGCGATGCCCGAGACGATCTCGGCGATTCGCTCGGGCACCACCCGGCCGCAGGCGATGTAGTCGGTCATGAACAGGGGCTCGGCCCCCACCACGACGATGTCGTCGACCACCATGGCCACCAGGTCCTGACCGATCGTGTCGTGCCGGTCCAGCGCCTGGGCGATCGCGACCTTGGTGCCGACCCCGTCGGTCGACGCGGCGAGCAACGGGCGGCGGTAGCGGGTCAGGGCGCTCGCGTCCCACAGCCCCGCGAAGCCCCCGACGCCGCCGAGCACCTCGGGGCCGTGCGTGGCCGCGACCGAGCGCTTCATGAGCTCCACCGCCAGATCCCCCGCGCGGGTGTCGACGCCCGACCGGGCGTACAGGTCCTGCCGATCCTCGCTCACGCCGTCTCCCTTCGCCCGGGTGCGCCGCCCGGCCCGGACAGTCTATTCCGAGACGCGGCCTCGTTCCGAGGCCGCGGCGGCGGGCACGATTCCGGCGGCCTCCGGCCGCTGCCGCGGCTTGACGCGCGGCAGGACCGCGCCCAGCATGCGGGCGATCGCGGTCTTCGGCAGCAGCCGTGGCGAGAAGGCCGCCAGGCGATTGCCCGCCCCGGGCGTCGCCAGCGATCGGCGCCGGCGGGCCGCGGACAGCGCCGCGCGCACCACTTCGGCCGGATCGGCCGCCCCGCCGATGGCGAATACCTGCGCGTCCGCCCGATCGAAGAACCCGGTGCGGGTGGGGCCCGGGCACACGGTGGTGAGCGAGACGCCCGTGCCGCGCAGCTCCTCGGCCACCGCGAGGGAGAACTCCAGTACGAAGGCCTTGCTCGCCCCGTAGCCGGCCATGTACGGCAGGGGCTGGAAGGCGGCGATGGAGGCGATGTTGATGATCCGGCCGCGGCCGCGGCGGGTCATACCGGTCAGGACGGCGCGCGTGAGTTCGTGCAGGGCTAGGACGTTCACGGCCACCAGCTCCGCCTCCGTCTGCGGCTCGGAGTCGGCGAAGCGGCCGAAGCTGCCGAAGCCCGCGTTGTTCACGAGTACCGACACGTCCTCGCGGCCCGTCCGTTCGGCCAGGACCGCCCGGCCCTCGGCCCGGGCGAGATCGGCTGGCAGCACCTCGCAGCGCACGCCGAAGCGCCGCTCGCACTCCTCGGCCAGTTCGCGCAGCACGGGCTCGCTGCGAGCGGTCAGGACCAGATCGAAGCCCTCGGCGGCCAGCTGCCGGGCGAACTCGGCCCCCAATCCGCCGGAGGCTCCGGTGACGATGGCGACGGGCATGGCGATGCTCCTCTCTGCATCCGGCTTCCGGACCCCGGGCCCGTCGGCGCAGCCTAGCGGAGCAGCTCCAGGGGTCGGTGTGGCGAGGCGGGGCTCCCTGGGCGAAACCACCGGTGCTTCCTTCATTCTTCCGGTCTTCGCCCCTCACCCTCTCCGGCTCCGGAGTGGATTCCACGCAGCCCAGAGCAACCACCGATCGCACCCTGATTCATGACATCCTGCTTGACGGCCTGAAATACTTGAGTGATAAGTGGAAAATTTCACTCCGGTCTTCGATTGTCGTAGGTGGTCGGTAGGATTCACTCGGACCCTTTCTGTGTCTTTTTGCTTTCCCGACTCGGGGCCTGTCTCGACGGCTCTCACATGGTGCGTGTCGTCCGTCGTTTCGGGTGACTCTGCACGTCCGGCACTCAGGAAATACCCAGCAGAAAATCCTCTCCCGGGCTTGCCGTGTCGTACCGTTCAAGATATGCTGGTGGCATCCTTTCGGGAGTATCGGGGAAGCATAGGCTCCCGGAGGGATGGCAAGAGGAGAAGTCGACTGGACGATGCGTGTCCGGTGCTTCTCGAAGTGATGTGTTTCACGTGTGTTGGGGATCGGGGTGATCGGTCATGGCGACGACGAAGCGGGCGCGTTGCTCGCGTGGCACGTCCGGCACTCCGGCGGCCCTGGGGGCGACGTCTCCGGCTGAGACGCTGGCCGAAGCCGCCCAGCGGTTGGCGGGGCTGCTCGGTCCGGAGTTGACGGCGTTGCTGGATGCCCCGGCCGCCGGTCCCGAACGGGACGTGCCCCTGTGGCGGGCGGAGGCGGTCACGTCGGTGTTCGCGCAGAACCGGGACCGACTCGCGCTGCTGCACGCGCTCGCGCAGCGGGCCAGCGCCGCCTACACGACCCTCCTGGCAGGCGTATTCGAGCAGGCCGAAGCCCACGTGC
>JAUNLB010000147.1 GCA_030532485.1 Pseudoclavibacter sp. | reverse complement strand
GATGACGCGGCGCTGCTCCTCGGTCGGCACGATCGCCGGGCGCCCTCCGCCGGCCAGCAGCCGGGCGAGCATCTCGTGACCGGCCCCGTCCGCTGCGTGCGCCGCATCGTCCGCCGGATTCGCTGCATTCACTGCGGTCTCACTCCGTGATCTCGGGGACGGCGTGGACGGCGCAGGCGCCGCCCCGGTAGCGGTTGCGGCAGTGCCCCTCCGGATCGGCCAGGTAGACGGGCCCCTCCGTCTCGCCCCCGAGCAGCGGCGGCCGCGGCTCCCCCTCGGGGTCTTCGGGGGCGAGCCGTCCCGTCATGCCCGCCGCGGCCGCGCGCACGCGCTCCTCGAAGGCCAGCCGGGAGCGCTCGTCCATCGCCTCCTGTTCGATCAGCCGCCAGGGACCGTCGTTCGTGCGCACGCGCAGCGCGATCAGGCCGGCGCCGCCCAGGGGGGCGTCGCGGGGGACCTCGCCGCCGCGGTCCGTGCTGGGCGCGGCCGGGGCGCCGGGGGCGTGCGGCCGCTCCCGTCGGGCGTCGATCGCGCCGCTGCGGTAGGCGAGCTGGTAGCCGGCCAGCTGCGGGTCCTCGGCCACCTCCGCGGCGGAGGGGGCGCGCTTGAAGGTCTTGAAGTCGAGGATCGTGATCGTGCCCTCCGCGTCCTGCTCGATGCGGTCGATCTTGCCGCGCAGCTCCACCCGCGGCTCGCCCGCGTCGCGAGAGGCGATCTCGACCGCGAAGGGGCGCTCCACGCCGACGACCACGACGCTGCGCCGGCGCCGGTCGGCCAGGTAGTCGCTCAGCGAGTCCAGCAGCGCGTCCAGCACGACCCCCTGCTGCACGGCCTGCCAGGGCGCGTCGAAGCGCAGGCGCCGCAGCCGCGCGTGCGCGTGGGCGCGGCGGGCCCCGTCGTCGGGGAAGTCGTGCTCGGCGACCTCGTGCACGATCGTGCCGAGCGCCATGGGCAGGCTCGCCGCGTCCCCGCCGCGGCCGGAGACGAACCAGTCCACCCCGCAGCGCTCGAAGGCGCCGATCGCCGAGGGCGAGACCCGCACGAGCGGCGCTCCCCCCTCGTCCGTCTGCTGCACGGGCGCGAGCGTCGTCCGCGGGGCGTGGCCGAGCCACTGCTCCGGGCAGGCCCCGGGCACCCCGGCCCGGGCCAGCTCGGCGAGGCCTGCGACGGCGGCGGCGTCCTCGCCGCCGGTTCGCACCGCCCGGTTCCGCAGCCCGGCCGCGAGCGAACGCAGCGTGCCCGGCCCGGGCAGCTGCTCGGGGTCCAGCCGGGGCGCGTCGAAGGCGCGGGCGAAGGCGGAGGGCTGCGCGTCCTCGCCGTTCACGGCCGTCACGAAGACGTGCCTGCGGGCGCGGCTGATCGCCTGGGCGAACATGCGCCGCTCGTCGTCGAGCACCTCGCGGCGCCGGTCCGCGTGCTCCCGACCGGGGTCCCGGCCGGAGACGATCTCGGCGAGCTCCTGGGCGCCCAGCAGGGTGTCCCGGATGCGCAGGTCGGGCCACACCCCGTCGTTCACGCCGGCCGCCACGACGGTGTCGAACTCCAGGCCGACGACCGAGGCGGGGGTGGCGAGCACGACCGCGTCGCGCCCCGATCGGCGCGCCAGCGTGTCGTCGGCCACGTCCCGGGCCCGCCACTCCTCCAGGAACGCCCCGATGGGGGCGTCCGGGGCGCGCTCCACGAAGCGCTTGGCCACGTCGAAGAGGGTGGCCACGGCGTCCAGCCGGGCGTTCGCGCGATCCGCCTCGGGCCCGTCGGCGAGCGCCCGGGCCCGCCACGCCTCGGCCACGCCCGCCCCCTCCCACAGCGCCCACAGCACCTCGTCGGCCGCCCCCGCCCGCCGTGCCACGGCGATCGCCGCCCGCAGCATGCGGCCCAGCCGCCCGGCGGCGAGCACGGCCGGGTGCCGCCGGAAGCGGGGGTCCTCGCCGAAGCGCTCCAGCGGGTCCGCGGCCGGATCGATGCCGGCCAGGCCCGCGGGTGAGGCGATCGCCTCCACGAGCAGCTCGTCGCTCGAGCGCTCGCCGCCGGCGGCGAGCTCCTCGAAGCGCAGGGCTCGGCGCAGCTGCCGCAGCCGCAGCCCGTCCACCGCGAACAGGGGCGAGGCCAGGGCGTCCGCGAGCAGCTCCGCGTCCAGGGCGTCGGCTCCCGCCGCGGCGGAGGCCGCGGCCTGCGCGAGCGCGACGAGGCACTGCACGGCGGCGTCCTCGCCCGCGGGCTGCGGCCGCGTGGCGCTCGTCGGCACTTCCGCGCGGGCCAGCAGGCGGGCGAGGGCGGGGATCGCCGAACCGGAGCGGACGAGCACGGCCGTCTGCCCCCAGGGCACGCCCGCGCCCAGGTGCCGCTCCCGGAGCAGGCCCGCGATCGCCTGGGCCTCGGCCACGGGGCTCGGGGCGAAGACCTTCGCCGCCTCGGGCAGCACGCCCGGCGCCCCGCCGGTCCCCTCGTCGACCGGGGCCGCCTCGGCCCTGCGCTGGCGCCCCTCGCCGCGCACGCCGATGCGGCCGACGGTCTGCGTCACCAGCCGGCGCAGGCCCGGCCCGTGCCGGTGGACCCGCTCCAGCACGAAGCGGTCGGGGGCGGGGCCGGAGCCGCGCCAGCCGACGGCGTGCTCGGCGCGACCGCCGCGGAACACCCCGGTGGCGGTGTCCGGGTCGCCGAAGCTCGCGACCACGGCGCCGGCCGATTCCAGGGCCGCGAGGAAGCGACGGGCCGCCTCGGTGAGCTCCTGCGCGTCGTCGACGAGCACGAGCCGGGGAGCCTGGCGGGCCGAGGCCGGTTCGCTCAGCACGAGGCTCGCCGCCTCCAGCAGCAGTCCGGGGGTGTCGAAGACCCCGCCGCCCTGCCAGTCGAGGCTCTCCTGCACCTCGCGGGCCAGCCTCGCGGCCCCGTCCCACACCGCCCGGCGCCCGGCCAGCCCGGCCAGCTGCTCGGGGGTCACGTCGAACTCGGACATGACCGCCAGAAGATCGCGCATCTCCGCCCGGAAGCCGCGCAGCCGCAGCAGCTCGGCGGTCACCGGCTCGCACCAGCCCGGCGGCACCCGGCCGGGCGGCGCCGGGTCCTCCGCGCCCGCGAGCAGCTCGCGCAGCAGGGCGTCCTGGTCGGCGCCCGTGATGAGCCGCGGCGGGACGGCGTCGCGCGCCGCCCGATCGCGACGCACGATCTGGAAGGCGAGAGACTGGGGGGTACGGGCCAGCACGCCGCCGGAGACCCTGCCGATGCGCACCGCGAGCAGATCCCGCAGCCGGGCCGCCCGCCGCCGGTCCGGGACCAGCGCGACGAGCTCGTCGACCCCCGTCGTCCCCCGCTCGACGCGCTCGGCCGCAAGCTCCACGAGGGTCGCGGTCTTGCCGCTGCCGGCCGCCCCCACCACCGAGATCGAGCGCCGCGGATCGGCCGACAGCACCGCCAGCTGGGACGGGTCGGCGCGGCTGCGGAAGGCGGTCATAGCGGACACGCTAGCGCCAGCCCCGGACATTCCGCCCGCGCCCCGTCGCCCGGTCCCGTCTCGTTTCGCGCGGGGCGATCCCGCCGTCCTCGAACGCCCGCCCGGACCGCGGGACACGTCTCGTTTCGCGCGGGGCGATCCGCAGCCCGCGCCGCGCCCGGCAGCGGCTACGCTGGACTGCGCCCGGGCGGCCGCCGCCCGAGCCGCCGCACACTCGAACCCCTCTCGGAAGGAGCCCGCGCGTGGAGATCCGCATCGGCCTGAAGGAGTCGGCCCGCGAGCTGACGATCGACACCGAGGCCGCCCCGGACGAGCTGGAGCAACTCGTGGAGGCCGCGTTCTCGGCCGACGAGCCCTTCGTGCGCTTCGTGAACGAGCGCGGCCGGGTCTTCCTGGTGCGCACCGCCGAGATCCAGTTCGTCGAGCTCGGCGCGGAGGAGCAGCGCCGCGTGGGCTTCATCGCCTAGGCCGCGCCGTGGAGCTCCTCTTCGTCGCGATCTTCGCGCTGCTCATCGGCCTGACCGCCCGCTTCCTCTTCGGTCACCGGGAGATGTCCGGGGTGCTGCTGACGCCCTGCGTCTGCGGCGCGTACGCCATGGCCCTGTGGGTCGCGCTGAGCTTCCTCGGCCGCAACCCCGGCATGGAGTGGCTCGCCTACGACCGGGGCTGGATCTGGTGGATCACGCTCGGCTCCGCCGCCGTGCTCGCCCTCGCCCTGGCCGGCTCGATCGGCCGCAACCGCAAGCGCGTGGACGACGAGCTCTTCGACCGGCTGCGCCACTTCGGCCGCTCGGCGGTCTGAGCGCGGCCGGCTCGGGACGCGCCCCGGGCCGGATCCGGCTCAGGCCGCGAAGCCCAGCGCGTTCATGCGCCGGGAGTGGTCGGCCATGAGCCGGCTCGTGAGCCGATCCACGGCTTCCTCCGAGCCGGGACGCACCTCCTCGGCCGTGCTGCCCTCCGGGATGCCGAGGGCCCGGCGGCAGGCCAGCACGCAGTCGCTGGCGATGCGCCGGCCCCACATGGCCAGCCGGTCGCCGAGCCGCTCGTCCCGCTCCATCGCCGAACGCAGGATCTCGGCCAGCGCCCGCTCCGACTCCGAGAGCTCGGCCCAGGGGCCCAGGCGCTCGCGCTGCTCCTCCGGCAGCGCCGCGACGACCTCGGCATAGAAGTCCGCGAGGATGCCGCCGGCGATGTACAGGGTGACGAGGCGTTCGTCCGGGTCCCGGCCGGCCACCCGGCGCGCGAAGTCGTCGCTCTCCCGCGCGACCCCGACGAAGCGCTTGCGCCCGGCCGTCCCGTGCTCGGCGAGCAGCGCCATGAGCCGCTCGTGCGCCTCCAGCGCCCACGCGGCGATCTTGCCCAGCTGCTGCTTGGCCGCCAGATCGTGGGCGACCGCCACGCTCGCTGAGAGCTCCTGGAACCGCAGCAGCTGCAGATAGGCCATGCGGGCGGTGACGCCGACCGGCTCGGGGATCAGCTCGTCCAGGCGGATGGCGTCGTCGTTCACGCGACCATCCTAGCGACGCCGGGCCCGCGGCTCCGCCGGGGGACACAGCGGAGGATAGACTGTGCCGGTGCGCGACGGACGCACCCCCGCGCCCCTGGCATCACGACGGGCGCACCCGAACTCTCATCTCCGACAGGGCGTACCCCAAGTGCTTTTCTCCGACCTCTCCATCGAAACCGATCTCGTCGAGGCGCTCGCCGCGAGCGGCATCACCGAGCCGTTCCCCATCCAGGAGCAGACGATCCCCCTCGCCCTGCAGGGGCAGGACATCATCGGCCAGGCCAAGACCGGCACCGGCAAGACCCTCGGCTTCGGACTGCCGCTCATCCAGCGGCTCGGCCCGGACCCGGCCCCGGGCGTGCAGGCGCTCGTGGTCGTGCCCACCCGGGAGCTGGCCGTCCAGGTCTTCGAGGACCTGGAGCTGGCCTGCTCGAAGCGCCCGACCCGGGTGGTGCCGATCTACGGCGGCAAGGCCTACGAGGGGCAGATCGAGCAGATCAAGGCGGGTGCGCAGATCGTGGTCGGCACCCCGGGGCGGCTGCTGGACCTGGTCAGCCAGCGGGTGCTGAACCTGGGCTCGGTGCGCGAGATGGTCCTGGACGAGGCGGACAAGATGCTCGACCTCGGCTTCCTGCCGGACATCGAGAAGCTCTTCGCCCGCACCCCCGCGACGCGCCACACCATGCTGTTCTCGGCGACCATGCCGGGGCAGATCGTGACCCTCGCCCGCCGTTTCATGACCCGTCCGATCCATATCCGCACGCAGGATCCGGACGAGGGGGTCACGCAGGCCAACATCCGGCACATCGTCTACCGCGCCCACCCGCTGGACAAGGACGAGCTCATCGCCCGCGTGCTGCAGGCCGAGGGGCGGGGCAAGACGGTCGTGTTCATGCGCACCAAGCGGGCCGCGGCCAAGCTGTCGGAGGAGCTCCAGGACCGGGGCTTCCAGGTCGCGGCCGTGCACGGTGACCTGAACCAGGAGCAGCGCGAGCGGGCCATGTCCTCGTTCCGCTCGGGCAAGAAGGACGTGCTCATCGCCACCGACGTGGCGGCGCGCGGTATCGACGTGGACGACGTCACGCACGTCATCAACCACACGATCCCCGAGGACGAGCAGGCCTATCTGCACCGGGTGGGCCGCACCGGCCGGGCCGGCAACAGCGGCACGGCCGTCACGCTCGTGGACTGGGAGGACCTGACCCGCTGGAGCCTCATCTCCCGCGCGCTGGAGCTGGGCTCCGAGGAGCCCGCCGAGACCTACTCCTCCTCGCCGCACCTCTACGAGGAGCTGGGCATCCCGGCCGGGGCGCGCGGCCGCCTGTCCCGGCCCGCCGCGGGCC
>JAUNLB010000146.1 GCA_030532485.1 Pseudoclavibacter sp. | reverse complement strand
TCGGCCGCCGACCGCGGGCTGCGCCCGGTGCGCCGAGCCGCGATCGGCCTGCTGCTCCTGCTGCTCGTGCAGACGGCCGTCGGGATCTGGCAGTCCCGCACGGGTCTGCCCGTCGAGCTGGTAGCCGTGCACATGGGACTGGGCACCGTCTCCGTCTGCCTTGCGACCGTCGCCTGCGTGCTCCTGTTCCGCGCCGCGCCGCGGTCGGCCGCCGAGGCCTGAGCGCGGCCCCGGATCGTCAGACCAGGCTCGGCCGGTCCGCGGACCAGACGATCCCGTCCGGCGAGGCCTCGATGCGGGCGCCCAGCTCGTCGCGGCTGCCGGGACCGGGGCCGATCGCCCACTCGTACTCCTCCGGCCGCAGGGGCACCATCGGGACGAGCAGCACGGCCTCCGGGTCCCGCTTCGAGGGGATGTGGGCGGGCCGGCGCGGGTCCCGTCCGCCGAAGAGCGCGCAGAACTCGCCGGCCGCGTTCGCCCACCCCTCCGGGACGTCGTGAAGCGGGATCCGCGCGGAGAGCCAGCGGTAGTGCTCCAGCGTCGGCCGGTAGTTCCGGCCCGCGATCTCGGCGACGAGCGACATGAGCGCGCGCAGCAGCCAGTGCCCGCCGATGCGCTCCAGGTCCGCATCGGCAAGATCCGTGGTCTCCGCGTAGAGCTCGATCCCCTCCCCCCAATCGTCCTCCTCGACCTCGTCGTCACCGTCCTCGCCCCAGGGCGAGGAAAGCCCGTCCGTCGTGATGAGGCAGCCGTCCGGGGTGAGCATCGGCACGAAGTTCTCGGCGCAGCCCGGCCACGGCGAGCCCATGCCGTTCGTGGGCCCGAAGAAGCACAGGCCCTCGGGCAGTCCCGGGGTGCGGTCGCGCCGCGCGTACCGGTCCCAGAACGCCCGGCGCAGATCCGCGTGCTCGAACATGACCGTCTCGTAGTCCCGCAGCGCCCGGTCTCCGCCGCCGCCTTCGCCGTCGATCGCCATGGATCCCATTCAAGCGCCTCGGGACGGGCCCGTCGAGTCCCCCGCCCTGCGGACCGGCGCGCCCGCCGGAGCGAAGCGTTCCGCGGATCGTGTCGACTCCCGTTCCGCCGGGCCCTCAGCTCTCGGGGATGCCGAACCGCTGCTCCTCGGACAGCGGAGTGCGCTCGCCGCGCCGGCGGGAGGCCGCCAGCTCGGCCAGCCGGCGCCGGCGGGCGGCGGCCGACTCCCAGGCGTTGGCCGCGATGGCGTAGGAGCGGGCCGCGTTGCTCGACAGGGCCATGAGGGCGGAGATCTGCAGGCTCAGGCTCAGCAGGTCCATGAACAGCAGATCGGTCGGCTCCTCGCCGCCGGTGAACACCATCAGCCCGCAGGTGTTCGCCAGCAGCACCGTCATGAGCAGCAGCCGGGCGACGCGGCTGCCGCGCAGGAGCAGCACGATGAGCACGAGCTCCGCGAGCACGAACGCGGCTCCGATCGAGGCGACGGCCACGATGACCGCGGTGCGCAGATCGTCGGGCTGCCCCATGAGGTCCACCCCGGCGGCCTCGAAGACCCGATCGACCGCCGTCACCAGCTCGCCGGCCAGCGCCTGCTCCCACAGCGGGCTGCGGACGGTGAAGCGCAGCACGCCGAGCAGCGCGTTGGCGACGATCAGCAGCGCACCGCTCACGACCGCGAGCGGCCGTCTGCTCCACAGCTCCTCGGTCAGCTCCCGCGCGCTCGGCAGGAAGTCGTGGCCGGTGGAGTCCAGGATCTCCGCGGAGCGGGCGACCAGCTCGTGCTCGTGGGCCCGCGCGTCCAGGCCCCGCACGTCCAGCACCGGCAGGTCCCCGTCGGTGACGATCGAGTCGCCGCCGCCGTTGCGGCAGTGGTAGCCGCTGGAGAAGTCCGCCAGGACCTCCACCCGGACCTGCGGGGAGGCCTCGGAGACGGTGCGCACGATGTAGTCGCGCTCGATGTCCGTGTTCTCGTCGATCTTGTGCGTGATCTGCAGGGTGAACAGCGAGAGGCCGACCGACCGGTCGTAGGTGCCCGCGGCCAGCCAGTCGACTCGGCGGCCGCCCGGCAGCAGCCAGCCGTCCGGGCAGCGCCAGAAGCGGACGTGGTGCCGCTTGCCGGGGTTGCCGTCCACCTCCTGCTGGTAGGCGAAGTCCTGGCGGCGCCCGAACAGGAACAGGGGCGAGACCGGCGCCTCCGGGTAGCTGCGCCCGCTGAGGGTGGAGGCGACGATGCCCCAGGTGGAGGCGGCGGTGATCTCGTCCGCCCGCGTCCACCCCGCCTCCCGCATGGCGTGGTGGATCTGCGCCTCGTCCCCCATGAGTGCGACGTTGACCGGGTCCCCCAGCAGTCCGTCGCTCGTGCGGGTGCGACCGATGAAGTAGTTGGGGACGTAGATGCCGGACAGGATCCGGTGCAGCCGCGGCAGGGTGAGGTACGCCAGCAGGAGCCAGATGACGACCACCACGGCGATGTAGCCCCAGCCGAAACGCAGGCCCCGCACGACGAGCATGACGCCGAGCCCGGCGCTGGCCACGCCGCCGGCGAGGAAGAAGAAGCGGTCGACGAGGCCCGCATCGGAGAGGAACGTGCGACGGACCGCGAAGGTGCTGCGCCGTCTGCGATGGCCGCGGGCCGACTCCGCGGGCTCGGCGGCCGGGCGTTCCTGTTCCACTCGGATCCTCGGCAGACCCGGCCCGGCTCAGCCGCCGAGGCGGACCAGCGGGTCGACGCCGACCGCGACGAAGAGCAGGGTGAGGTAGCTGATCGAGAGGTGGAAGACCCGCATGGGCCTCGGGTTCTCACCGGAGATGGTGCGGTGGTAGAGCACGTGGGACTCCCACACGAACCAGCCGCCCGCGCCGAGCGCCACGGCCGTGTACACCCACCCCATGGGGGCGACCGGGACCAGCAGCAGCGAGCAGATCACGGTGGCCCAGGCGTAGAGCACGGTCTGCAGCGAGACGCTCGTCTCGCCCTCCGTGACCGAGAGCATCGGCACCGAGGCGGCGTGGTAGTCGTCGCGGTACTTGACCGAGAGCGGCCAGTAGTGCGCCGGAGTCCACAGGAAGACGACCGAGAACAGGATGAACGGCTCCCAGCCCAGGGAGTTCGTCACCCCCGCCCAGCCGATGAGCACGGGCATGCACCCGGCCACCCCGCCCCAGACGATGTTCTGCTCGGTACGGCGCTTGAGCAGCAGGGTGTAGAAGACCACGTAGAGCAGGATCGCGAGCACCGACAGGCCCGCCGTGAGCGGATTGGCGACCGCCCACAGCACCGCGGTGGAGACCGCGGCCAGCGTCCAGGCGAACACGAGGGCCTCGCGGGGCGAGACCTCGCCGGTCACCAGGGGACGGTTCTCGGTCCGCTTCATGAGTCGGTCGATGTCGCGGTCCAGGTAGCAGTTGAAGACGTTGGCGCTGGCCGCGGACAGGGCGCCGCCGAGCAGCACCCCGGCCAGCAGCAGCAGATCGGGCACCCCGCCGGCGGCGAGGAACATGGTCGGCGCCGTGGTGACCAGCAGCAGTTCGATGATCCGCGGCTTGGTGAGCGCGATGTACGCCCCCAGCCGACCGCGGCCGCGCGCCCGGCCTCGTCCGGTCGAGCTCTGCGCGAGCTGCTCCGCCGTCACCGTCACCATTCCTTCGTCTCGCCGTGCGCCGTGCGCGAACGGACCGTTCCCGCCGATCGCCCGATCGCCCTGGGATCCTCTGGAACGATGGTACGACACCGGGGCCGCGCGCGCGGCGGACGGGACGGCGGGGCGGGTCCGAACGTGCAGCGGACGGGGTTAGGCTGTGTGCCTCGGAGCCGGACCCGACCCCCGCTCCGCAACGCCCTGCAGGAAGGAGCCCGCCGTGCCCCCAGCCGAATCCGTCCCCCCGATCGAATGGGGCGAGCTCGACCGCCGCGCCGTCGACACCGCCAGGATCCTGGCGGCGGACGCGGTCGAGCACGCGAAGGGCGGGCATCCGGGCACGGCCATCAGCCTCGCGCCGCTGGCCGCCTACCTGTTCCAGCGCGTCATGCGCCAGGACCCCCGCGACCCCGCGTGGATCGGCCGCGACCGCTTCATCCTCTCGGCCGGCCACTCCTCCCTCACCCAGTACTGCCAGCTCTACCTGGGCGGCTTCGGGCTGGAGCTGGAGGACCTGCGGCAGCTGCGCCGATGGGGTTCGCGCACGCCCGGCCACCCCGAGTACGGCCACACCGACCACGTCGAGATGACCACCGGCCCCCTCGGCCAGGGCCTGGCCTCGGCCGTCGGCTTCGCCTACGCCCAGCGCTTCGAGCGCGGCCTGTTCGACCCGGACGCCCCGGCCGGGCAGAGCCCCTTCGACCACCGGGTCTACGTGATCGCCGGCGACGGCGATCTACAGGAGGGGGTGACCTCGGAGGCGGCCTCCCTGGCCGGACACCAGGGACTGGGGTCGATCGTGGCGGTCTACGACTCCAACCGGATCTCGATCGAGGACGACACCGGGATCGCCTTCAGCGAGGACGTCGCGGCCCGCTACGAGGCCTACGGCTGGCACGTGCAGACGGTGGACTGGCTGGGCGGGGACGCCGCCGGGGAGTACCGGGAGGACATGCCGGCCCTGGCCGCGGCGATCGCGGCCGCCGAGGCGGAGACCGGGCGGCCCTCCCTGATCGTCCTGCGCACGGTCATCGGCTGGCCCAGCCCCGGCAAGCGGGACACCGGCGAGATCCACGGCGCCCCCCTCGGCGGGCAGGAGCTCGCGGCGCTCAAGCGGGGACTCGGCTTCGACCCCGAGCGCTCCTTCCAGGTCGAGGAGGAGGTGCTCGCGCACACCCGCCGGCTGGTGGAGCGCCAGGCCGAGGCGCGCGCCCGCTGGCAGGAGCGCTTCGACGCCTGGGCGGCCGCGAACCCGGAGCGCAAGGCCCTCTTCGACCGGGTGCACGAGGGCCGCCTGCCCGAAGACCTGGCCGAGGCCCTGCCGGACTTCGTCGGCACCGCCAAGATCTCCACCCGCAAGGCCTCCGGCGCGGTCATCTCCGCCCTGGCCGGGCGGCTGCCGGAGCTGTGGGGCGGCTCGGCCGACCTGGCCGGCTCCAACAACACCGTCATCGCCGACGCGACCAGCTTCGCCCCCGCCGAGCACTCCACGAAGGCCTGGACCGCCGAACCCTACGGCCGGGTGCTGCACTTCGGCGTGCGGGAGCACGCGATGGGCGCGATCCTGAACGGGATCGCGCTGCACGGCAACACCCGCGTCTTCGGCGGCACCTTCCTCATCTTCAGCGACTACATGCGCCCGGCGGTGCGCCTGGCGGCGCTCATGCGGGCGCCGGCGATCTACGTCTGGACGCACGACTCCATCGCCCTCGGCGGCGACGGTCCCACCCACCAGCCGGTCGAGACGCTCACGGCGCTGCGCGCGATCCCGGGCCTCGCGGTCGTCCGGCCCGCCGACGGCCCGGAGACCGCGGCGGCCTGGCTGGAGACCCTGCGCCGCCACGACGGGCCCACCGGCCTGGTGCTCTCCCGGCAGGACCTGCCGGTGCTCGAGCGCGGCGAGGGCGAGGGGACCGCCGAGACCCTCGGTTCGGCGGAGCTGACGGCACGGGGCGGCTACATCCTGGCCGAGGCCGCGGGCGGGGCCCCCGAGCTGCTGATCGTCGCCACCGGATCCGAGGTGCAGTACGCGCTGGCCGCCCGGGAACGGCTGCAGGAGGGGGGCGTGCCCACGCGGGTGGTCTCCATGCCCTGCCAGGAGTGGTTCGCCGAGCAGGACGCCTCCTACCGCGAGCACGTCCTGCCCGCCGCCGTCGCCGCCCGGGTGAGCGTCGAGGCGGGCCTGGCCCTCAGCTGGGCCCCCCTGCTGGGCGATCGCGGCCGCGCCGTCTCCATCGAGGACTTCGGCGCCTCGGCCGACGGGGACGTGCTGTACGAGCGCTACGGCATGACCGTGGAGCGCATCGTGGCCGCCGCGCGGGAGAGCCTGTCGGCCTGAGCGCCCGGCGGCCCGGACCATTCACGACTCCGAGGAGGACTGGAGCAGACATGACCGAATCCACCAGGGCGCTCTCCGACGCGGGCGTCAGCATCTGGCTCGACGACCTGAGCCGCGAACGCCTGGCCTCCGGCTCCCTGCGGCGGCTCGTGGCGGAGCGCGACGTCGTCGGGGTCACCACGAACCCGACCATCTTCGCCGCCGCCCTGCGGGACGGCGGCGCCTACGCCGAGCAGATGCGAGAACTGGCCGCCGAGGGCGCCGAGGTGGACGAGGCCATCTTCCGGGTCACCACGGACGATGTGCGCGCGGCCTGCGAGCTGCTGCTCGAGGTCTACGAGCGCAGCCGCGGCTTCGACGGTCGGGTCTC
>JAUNLB010000145.1 GCA_030532485.1 Pseudoclavibacter sp. | reverse complement strand
TGCACGGCGCTCGCGCTCGGCTGGGGCTGGGCGGGGGCGGCGGGCATCGCGGCGCTGCTGCTGACGGCCTTCGGGATCGCCTTCGCGGTGGTCCTGCGCCCGGTGCGCTTCGAGGTGCGGATGCGCACCGACCGCTCCCGGGTCGTGGTGGGCCGGGTCAGCGTCGCCGAGCTGGAGGTCCTCGCCGGCCCCCGGGGCAGCTCCGCGGTGGTCGTGGACGTCCCGGTGGGCGAGCTGACGGCCTCGTTCCTGGTGCCCCGGCTCCGTGCGGGCGAGCGGTGGCGGGAGCCCTTCCTGATCCCGACCTCGCGGCGGCAGGTGCTGACGATGGGGCCGGTGACGGCGGTGCGCACGGACGCCCTGTGCCTGCTGCACCGGGACGTGGTGCTCTCGGGGCGCGAGGAGATCTTCGTGCACCCGCCCACGATGCGCCCCGGCTACGACGCGATCGGGCTGCTGCGCGATCTGGAGGGGGTGGAGAGCTCCTCGCTGTCCCCCTCCGACGTCGCCTTCCACGCCCTGCGCGAGTACGTGCCCGGCGACGAGCGGCGGCACGTGCACTGGCCGACCACGGCCCGCACCGGCAAGATGATGGTCCGCCAGTTCGAGGAGACGCGGCGCAGCGAACACGTGGTGATCGCCGACCCGCGCCTGGACGCCTACGTCCGGCCGGAGGACGCGGAGCTGGCGCTCGCGATCGCCTCCTCCTTCGCCGTGGACGTGCTGATGGAGGACCGGGACGGGGCGCTGTGGTGCGGCGGCGAGGTCATGCCGATGAGCTCGCCCATGCGGCTGCTGGACGCGGTGACCGAGGTGACCCTGGTGGAGGACGAGGGCGAGCCCCTGGCCGGCCAGGTGCATGCGGCGATCCGCGGCGCCCCGCAGGCTTCGGCGGTCACGATCGTGACCGGCGAGCGGATCGAGGCGGAGGAGCTGCTGCGGGCGATCGACGCGGTGCCGCCCTCGGCGATGCCGCTGGTGCTGCGCGCACGCGGCGAGGGGGCCGTGGTGCGCAGGCAGCTGGGCCGCGCCCCGGTGTTCGACTGCCCCGATCTGGCCCAGCTGCGCCGCATCGCGGGGGTGCGGGCGTGACCGCCCCGGGGGCGGGCGCCGCGCGCCCCGGCCCGCTGCGCGGCCGCCGGGCGTGGATCGCGCTCGGCTTCCTATGGCTCCTGCTGCTGCCCGGCGTCTTCGCCCACGAGCCGGTGTTCGGCGACGGCTCCGGCCTGCGCGCGGCGGCCGGCGGCGCGCTGCTCGGCTCGGCGCTCGCGCTGCTCGGCGGCCTTTTGCGCTGGCGGTGGTGGACGCTGTGGGGCGCCGCCGTGCTCGTCTACCTCGCCTTCGGCGGCGCGCTCGCGCTGCCCTCGACGACGGTCGCGGGGCTCTTGCCGACGGCGCAGAGCTGGCAGCTGCTGCTCGTGCAGCTCGTGCACGCCTGGAAGGACCTGCTGACCCTGGTGCCGCCCGCGGCCGCCTTCACGGGGCCGACGGTGCTGCCGTACGCGACGGGGCTGCTGGCCGCCCTCCTGGCGGGCCGGGCCGCCTTCGCGCGCCGCAGGCTGCTGGCGATCGCCCCGCCCGCGCTGTGGTACGGGATCGGCGCGGCCTGGTCGGTCCCCTACGCCCCCCACGCCCTGTGGTGGGGGCTGCTGTTCGTGACGGCCGCCGCGGTCTGGGCGGTCGTCTCCGCGGCCTGGGAGCAGCGGGACGCCGGCGAGACGGTCGTGGCGGGGGACGCCGCCCGGGCCGCCCAGGAGCGCGAGGGTTCGATGCTCGCGGTCACGGACACGCGCGTGCGCTCCCAGCGCCGGCGCCGCCGGGTGGCCCGTTCGCCGTGGCGCCGGGCGGCGGGCGTGGCGGGCACGATCGGCCTGGGGGTGCTGATCGCGGCGCTCGCGGTGCCGCTGTGGGCGCAGGCCCGGCCGCGGACGGTGCTGCGCGAGTACGTGGCCCCGCCGCTGCGGGTGCACGATCTGCCGACGCCGCTGGAGCAGTTCCGGCATCTGAGCGCCGATCTGGCGGACGACGAGGTGCTGCGCGTCTCCGGGCTGCCGGAGGGCGCCCGGGTCCGCTTCGCGGCGGTGAACGAGTACGACGGCCTGCGCTGGGGCGTGGCGACGCCGAACGGCGAGGACGCCGGTTTCGTCCAGATCGGCCGGACGGTGGCCCCGCCGCTCTCGATGCCGCCGGGTTCGGTCCGGTACACGGCGGATCTGGTGCTGCAGCAGCCGATCGCCGGCTGGATCCCGGGCGTCGGGCGGGTGCAGGAGGTCGACATCGGGGACCCGCGGGTGGCGGGGGCGATGTTCTACGACGGGGATCTGCGCACGGGGCTTTCGACCGTGTCCGCGCCGTCGGGCATGCCGTACCGGCTGTCGGGGTGGAGCGAGCCGGTGTGGAGCGAGCCCCAGCTGACGGGGCTGCCGCTCGGCACGGCGGCGGTGCCCGAGCCGGCCCGCGTCCCGGAGTCGCTCTCGGGCCTGGCTTCGAGCACGACGAGCGGCGCGGTCACCCCGCTGGACCGCCTGCGGGCGCTGGAGCGGTACTTCCGGGACAGCGGCTTCTTCGCGAACGGGCTGGAGTACCCCTCCCGGCCCGGTCACGGGGTGGGGCGCATCGCCGAACTGATCGACGGCGAGCAGATGATCGGCGACGACGAGCAGTACGCGACGGCGATGGCGCTGGCGGCGATCTCGCTCGGCATGCCGGCGCGGGTGGTCATGGGCGCCTATCCGGAGGAGTACGGCGCCGGCGAGCTGGTGCTGCGCGGCTCGGACGTGCACGTCTGGGTGGAGGTGCAGTTCGAGGGGGTCGGCTGGGTGCCGTTCGACCCGACCCCGCCGAAGGACCAGACGCCGCAGACCGAGGTGCCCGAGCCGCAGTCGGTGCCGCAGCCGCAGGTGCTCCAGCCGCCGGAGCCGCCGCAGGAGCCGCCCCGGCTGCCCGCGGACCGCCGCGACGACGAGCGGGACGAGGCCTATCAGGCGCCGTTCCGCTTCCCGTGGCTGCAGGCGGTCGGGGGCCTTGTGATCGCGCTGCTGGTGTTCGTGCCGCTTCTGGGCGTGCCGATGTGGAAGCGCCGACGCCGCAGGCGTCGGCAGCGGGCGCAGGGGCGCGAGGGCATCCGCAGCGCCTGGCGGGAGGCGCAGGACTACGCCTTGGACGCGGGTCTGGAGATGCCGGAGCGGGCGACGCTGCTGGAGACGGCCGAGATCTTCGAGGGGCATCGCGAGCTGGGCGGCTCGGCGGTCGCCTTCGCACGCCTGGTGGCCTCGGCCGAGTTCTCGGGCCGTCTGGTGTCCGAGGCGGACGTGCGCTCGGCGTGGGAGGCGGAGGGGGTGCTGCGGGCGGGGCTGCGGCCGCCCGGCCGCTGGCCGCGGCACCGGGTGCGGATGTCCTGGCGCTCGTTGCCGCTGTCGGCTCGGCTCGTGGCGCTGCTCGGGCGCATCCGGCGGACGTTCGCCGATGCGCGCAGGCGCCTGGTGGTGCGCATCGGCCCGAGGGCAGGAAGGGGCGTGTTCGGATGAGCGAGGGACGGGCCGGGCCCGCGATCGAGGGCTACGAGTGGCGGGAGCTGCTGGGCTCGGGCGGCAGCGCGGACGTGCACCGATACCGCCAGCTGGTGCCGACGCGGGATGTGGCGATCAAGGTGCTGCGGGAGCGCACGGGCCCGCAGGCCGAGGCGATGCTGCGCCGGGAGGCGAACGTGCTGGCGCTGGTCTCCTCGCATCCGGGGATCGTCTCGCTGTACGCGACGGGCACGACCGAGGACGGCCGCCCCTGGCTGGCCCTGGAGGCGTGCGCGCCGCAGCGCTGGCAGCGGGGGACGACGCCGCTGCCGGTGGTGGAGGTGCTGCGCAGCGGCGTCGTGCTGGCGGGGGCGCTGGCGACCCTGCACGCGCTGGGGGTGGTGCACCGGGACGTGAAGCCGTCGAACATCCTGGTGACCGCCTACGATGCGCCGGTGCTGACGGATTTCGGCATCTCCGGTTCGGCCGGCTCCCCCATGCGGCACGGCGAGGGGGGCCTGTCGGTGCCGTGGGCGGCCCCGGAGGTGCACGGTACCGAGGTGGTCGTGCTGCCCGCCCAGGACGTGTATTCGCTCTCGGCGACGCTGTGGACCTGGCTGGTGGGGGTGTCGCCCTTCGAGGTGGTGGGGGGCGACAATTCCCGGGCCGCCGTGACCGCGCGGATCCTGACGGAGCCGGCGCCCGGCACGGGCCGCCGGGACGTGCCGGCGGCGTTGGAGCAGCTGTTGGCGCGGGGCATGTCCAAGCAGGCCCAGGACCGGCCGACGGCCGAGGAGCTGGGGCGCGCCCTGCAGGGGGTGCAGCGCCAGATGGGTTTGCCGGAGACCTCGCTGGAGGTCCGGGTGCCGGGCGATGCGTCCCGGGCGCGGGCCGTGTCGGCGCGCGCGGACGATCCGGACGCGACGCGGCTGCGGCCGGTGCCGGTGCTGGCGACTTCGACCGAGCCGCGCTCCTTCGAGTTCTCGCAGCAGGGCGGGCCGCCGGGGGCGGACGCCTCGACGGGCTCGGGCGGGGGACCGGTGCAGGCCGCTGCGGCGCCCCAGGCGCCGGCGCCCGCGCGTTTCCGGCTGCTGGGCGTCTCGGTGGCGGTGCTGGCGGCGATGCTGCTGGCGGGGGTGATGCTGCTGGCGGTGCTGCGGGGCGGGGGCTGGACGCTCGCGCCGGATCCCCCGGCCGCGACGGGGGTGGGTTCGCCGGTGGCCTCGGCGGTGCCGGGGGTGCGGGAGTTGCAGCTGACGCTGGAGGGCGATCAGGTGCTGGCGACGTGGCAGGCGCCCGAGGCGCTGCCGGACATCACCGGCTCCTCCTACGGCTACCGGATCGAGCGTTCGGGCCGGGACCCGGTGACGGAGGTGACCTCGGACTCGTCGATGCGCTTCCCGGCGGTGCCGGGATCGAACTGCATCGAGGTGTGGGTGCGCGGGGACGATGGCCGTACCTCGCCGCCGCAGCGGGCGTGCATCTCGGTGTGAGGGGCGGTGTGTGAGCTGTGGAGACGGGCCTCGACGGAACGCGCCGGCGTGTCGCCGTGTGCCCGTCCCGGCGTGTCTCGCCGCACGGCTTGGATCAGGCCCGGTGGATGTCATCCTCTGGTTGTACCTCGCATCCTGCACCTGGCATATGGCGTGCCCGAGGGTTACACTGCTGATGGCCACACACTTTGAGGGAGCAAGGAGTGAGTTAATGAACGATACCCACGTTCAGGAAGAGAATATCGCCCAGGCTGGACAAACCCTCGATAATGTTGAGGCTTACGGCACCACGGCATCGCTTCAGACCGGCAATGTTGCCGAGACGCAGGGTGGTGCGAAGTGGTCGGATGTGCGGGGGGCGAGTGGGTCCAGTGATGCGATGCGTAAGATTTCAACAGAGTTGTCGAAAGGTATGCAGTCGGCCGCTAAGACGACGAAGTCTTTCTGTGAGTTGATCCACGCCACGCATCGCGAGTTCCGCACCCAGGATGAGCAGGGTCAGCAACTCATGGCGGGTAAGCTGCAGGAACTTTGCGATGTCTTCCAGGGGTATAACCAAGGAACCAGGAGTGCGAGGGAACTCGGCCAGGCAATGAGTGCCATGGCAGCAACTGTCGCCATGGCCTCTGCGGGATTGCTTTCTTCTGCTGGAAGTGGTGACACTGAGGAAGGACAGGGGTAACTTTGGGTTTCGAGAAGATGGTGAAAAGGTAGGCGAAATGGGTCACTACTGGAATGAACTGGGTAAGGTAAAGGCGGCTAATCTGGCACAGTTCGTGCAGGACCAAGATGCTCTTAACCGCGCAGTCGAAGATTTGACCAGCAGTCGCGAGCTGCTTCGCCAGTTGGAAGCGGCCGAGTTGTTCGGTGGTCAGACCGATGGGTCAATTGCTGAAGTTGCAAAGGGTCTGGGTGCCCACCTGCAAGAACTCGAAACTGCTGCAGGTAAAGTTGTCAGTGCAGACGCGCTAGCACAGGAGGCGATCCAAGCCGCTCAGGGGAACTATGATGGCTTGCCGGATTCGACCGAGCCAAACGTCTTCGAGTACTTTGCAGCGACGAACCCTATTGTGCAGGTCGGCAGTTACATCATGACGGGGCAGGAATTTCTTGCGTCGGTGACGGCGGCACGAGAAGCGGAGCGAGAGCGTCAGGCCAAGGAGGCTCTAGATGCGCTCAAGGTGTCTCTGGATAGGCATCAGGAAGTAATTTCTGGTATCGATGTGAGGCCGATTGAATTCGCGTTTGTGGACGCGAACAGCGACGGTGTGTCTGGCCCGGTGTCGCCCGGGGATCCGATTGCCCCGGTGCCGCCGCGAGGTTCGGCGCCTCCGGGTGGTCCGGTGCCTCCTG
>JAUNLB010000144.1 GCA_030532485.1 Pseudoclavibacter sp. | reverse complement strand
GGGGGGGCGCGGGGGGGCCGGGCCCCCAGGGCCGGGGCCCCGGCCCCCCCCTTTTCCCCCGCGGGGGGGGGGGCGGGCGGGGTGGGGCCCCGCCCCCCCCCCCGACCCCGGACACCATCAGAACCCCGCTTGGAAAGGACCCCATGGCCAGTCAGGACTGGTTCGACAAGGACTTCTATGCGGTCCTCGGCGTCTCCAAGGACGTCTCCGAGCAGGACCTCAAGAAGCGATACCGCAGGCTCGCCCGTGAGCACCACCCCGACCAGCACCCCGGCGACGCGGCCGCCGAGGCGAAGTTCAAGGAGATCTCCGAGGCGTATTCGGTGCTCTCCGACCCGGAGCAGCGCGCCGAGTACGACCAGATCCGCGCCATGGGCGCGGGCGCCCGCTTCCGCCCGGGGCCCGGCGGCCAGGGCGGCGGCTTCGAGGACGTCTTCGGCGGCATGTTCGGCCAGGGCGCAGGCCGACAGCAGTACACGAACGCCGACTTCGAGGACCTGCTGGGCGGCATGTTCGGCGCCGGGCAGGGCTTCGGCGCCGGCCCGGGGGCCGCGGGCTTCGGCCGGGGCGGCTTCGGCGGGCCCATGCGCGGCCGCGACCAGACCGCCTCCACGACCCTCGGCTTCATGACCGCGATCCGCGGCGACACGGTGCAGCTGCAGACCGGGGAGGGCAGGACCATCACCGTCCGCATCCCCGCCGGCGTCGAGGACGGCCAGAAGATCCGCCTGCGCGGCAAGGGCGCGCCGAGCCCCGACGGCGGCGAGCCGGGCGATCTGATCCTGCACGTCCGGGTGCGCCCCCACCCCGTCTTCCAGCGCGAGGGCGACGATCTGCGCGTGCAGGTGCCGGTGACCTTCGCCGAGGCGGTGCGCGGCGCGACCATCGAGGTGCCGACCGCCGACGGCGGCACGGTCAAGGTCAAGGTGCCCGCCCACTCCCAGTCCGGCCGCGTGCTGCGGGTCAAGGGCCGGGGCGTGGCGACCAAGAAGGGGACGGGCAATCTGCTCGTAGAGCTGCAGGTCGCGGTGCCCGAACGGCTGAACCGGGAGCAGGAGCAGGCGCTGGACGCCTTCGTGGCCGCGAGCCCCGACGCCTCCTCCCCGCGCGAGGACCTCCTGCGCAGCGCGCGCCAGTCCTCCTGAGTCCGCGCCCAGGCCCCGCGCACGATCGGACCGACGGAGAGGAGATTCCGATGCCCCGCCCGGAAGCGCTCGACGAGGACGCGCCGATCTTCGCGATCGCCGCGGCCGCGGAGCTGGCGGGCATGCACCCGCAGACGCTTCGGCAGTACGACCGCATCGGCCTGGTCGTGCCCCGTCGCACGGCCGGCCGGGTGCGGCGCTACTCCCTGCGGGACGTGGCGAAGCTGCGCGAGATCGGCCAGCTCTCGCAGGCCGGGCTGAGCCTGGAGGGCATCGCGCGGGTGCTGGAGCTGCAGGAGGAGAACCGGCGGCTGCAGCGGCGGGTGCGGCTGCTGGAGCAGCAGCTGGCCGACGAGCGGCTGAGCCGACCCGGCTCCCGCGTCTTCGCGGCCGGCGAGCACGGGGTCGTCACCCTCGCGCGCGGCCGGCGGGCGGCCCGGCCCACCGAGCTGGTGGTGTGGCGGCCGCGGCGCCGCCCGGATCGCCCCGCCGGGCCGGAGTGAACGAGGCGGAGCGAGCGCCGCTCAGGCGCAGCCGTCGAGCACCTCGCGCATGGCGTCGTGCTCGGCCCGGGTGACCCACAGCCCGTAGCTGGCCTTGATCGCGATCTGCCTGGCCACGTAGGTGCAGCGGTAGGACTCGTCCGGCGGCAGCCAGCGGGAGGCGTCCTGCGCCTTCTTCTCGTCGTTGACCCAGTCCAGGGTCGCCTGCAGGTTGATCGGGTCGTTCGCGAAGGCCTGCCGCTGCTCGAAGCTCCAGTCCCGGGCGCCGGTGCGCCAGGCGTTGTAGAGGGCGACCACGTGGTCGATCTGCACCCGCTCGCTGGACTGCGGGCCGCGTTGGAAGGGGACCGTCTGCCCCGAGTACGGGTCGGTGAAGGTGCCGCGGTCCACCCGGCAGCCGTCGCCCAGCAGCCGCTCGTCGGCCATCGCCTCCTGCAGGGCGTCGTTGCGGGCGTCGCAGCCGTTGCCGTCGGGATCGGTCCAGCCCTCGCCGAAGGCGGCCTTGCGGTCGAAGGGGCCGTCCCACTCGGTGCGCGGCCGCACCGGCAGGCCCTCCAGCACCTGCTCGGCCAGCCGGGCGGTGGAGGCCTCGGGGCTCGCGCCCGGGCCCTGCTCCGCCAGTTCCTGCACGAGCGTCGCGGGCGCGCCCGTATCGGCGGGCGCGGCCCGGCAGCCGCTCAGGGCGATCAGGGCGGCGGCCGCGAGGACCGCGAGGGGGGCGCTTCGGCGGCGGATGGCGGACATGCGTTCCTTCCGGAGGTCGGATCCGTCCAGCCTGCCACGCCCGCCGCCGCGGCGGGGCTCAGAACTCGGCGAGCGCCGCGATCGGGTCCTCGATGCAGCGGGCCACCGTGTTCAGGAACCGGGAGGCCGGCTCCCCGTCGCACACCCGGTGGTCGAACACGAAGGTGAGCGTCGTGACCGTCCGCACGCACAGCTCGCCGTCCACGACCCACGGCCGCTCCTTGAGCCGGCCGATGCCGAGCATGGCCGCCTCCGGGTGGTTGATGATCGGCGCCGAGCCGTCCACGCCGAAGCCGCCGTAGTTGTTCACCGTGAAGGTGCCGCCGCTCAGCTCCTCGGGCGGGAAGTGGCCCTGTTCGGAGCGTTCGGTGATCGAAGCGATCGCGTCCCGCAGCCGGCGCAGGTTCATCGTGTGCGCGTCGCGCACGACCGGCACCATGAGCCCGCGCCCGGTCTGGGCGGCGATGCCCAGGTGCACGGCCCCGTGCTGGACGATCTCGCCGCGCTCCTCGTCCACCGAGGCGTTGAGGATCGGGTACTGCCGCAGCGCCGCGACCGCGAAGCGGGCGACGAGCGCCGTGAGCCCGAAGCGTTCCCCGGTGGACTGCTGCAGCCGGGCCTTGGCGGCCAGCAACCCGCTCGCGTCCACGTCCATCCAGATCGTGGCCTCCGGGATCGTGCGCCGGGAGTTCGTGAAACGGTCGGCGGCGACCTTCCGCAGCCCGCTCAGGGGCAGGCGCAGCGTGCCGTCCGCCTCCGGGGCCGGCACGGGCGCCCCGTCCGTCCGCTCGGGGGGGGCGGCCGCCTCCGGCGCGGACGGCCGGGCGGCGAGCTGCTCGCGGCGGGCGATCTCGGCCTCCACGTCCGTCCGTCGCACGATGCCGTCCTCGGCCCGCGGGCGCAGCCGACTCGCATCGAAGCCGTGGTCGCGGGCCAGTTTGCGGACGATGGGCGAGACGACGGGGGAGCGGCGGGCGGAGCCGGCCGCGTTGAAGCCGCGGACCGGGCCGTGCCGCGGGTCCCCGGCGGCATCGCCCCGCTCCGGCTGCGGCAGGGCCTTGCCGTCGCCCCACGCCCCCACGGGCTCGGCCTGCGGGCCCTTGCCGAAGCGGCCGCCGGCCGGTCGGCGCAGCCGCACGGTGTTCTCGCTCGTGCCGTAGCCGACCAGCACGGCGCCGGAGCCGCCGGATGCGGCGTCGGCGGCGATGTCCGCCGCGATCGGGTCCGGCGGCCCCGCGGCGGGCGCCGCTGCCGACGCCCGCTCCTCGGGCGCCTGCGCCTCGGGGGCGCGCTCCTCGGGCGTCTGCCCGCCCGAGCCGTCCTCGACGGTCAGCAGCGGCTCGCCCATGAGCACCGTGTCGCCCACCGCGCCGTGCAGGCGCGCCACCGTGCCCCCGTAGGGGGAGGGCAGCTGGACGACGGACTTCGCCGACTCGACCTCCACGAAGGGCTGGTCGATCGCGATGGGCCCGCCCTCCTCGACGAGCCACGAGACGATGACGGCCTCCGTGAGGCCCTCGCCCAGATCGGGCAGCAGGAACGACTTGCTCACCTCACCACTCCCAGGTGTCCATCGCGGCCAGCACCCGCTCGGCCGTCGGCAGATAGTGCTTCTCCAGCTTGGGCGACGGGTACGGGACGTCGAAGCCCGCGACCCGCAGGATCGGCGCGGCCAGGTGGAAGAAGTTGCGCTCCGTCAACCGCGCAGCCACCTCCGCCCCGTAGCCGCCGAACTGCGCCGCCTCGTGGATCACCACGGCCCGCGAGGTCTTGCGCAGCGAGGCGGACACCGTCTCGTCGTCGAAGGGCGAGAGCGAGCGCAGATCGACCACCTCGGCGCTCAGGCCCTCCGCGGCCGCCAGCTCCGCCGCCTGCACGGCCGTCTTCACGGTCGGGCCGTAGGCGATGAGCGTCACCTCCTCGCCGGCCCGCAGCACCCGGGCCCGTCGCATCGGCAGGTCCTCCGCGGCCGGATCGACCTCGCCCTGCATCCAGTAGCGGCTCTTGGGCTCCAGGAAGATCACCGGGTCCTCGCTCGCGATCGCCTCCCGCAGCATGCCGTAGGCGTCGGCCGGGTTCGAGGGGGTGACGACCGTCAGGCCGGGCGTGTGGGTCCAGTAGGCCTCGGAGGAGTCCGAGTGGTGCTCCACCCCGCCGATCGCCCCCGCGTAGGGGATGCGGACGACGATCGGCAGCGTCAGCCGGCCCTTGGTGCGGTTGCGCATCTTCGCCAGATGCGAGGTGATCTGCTCGAAGGCCGGATACGAGAAGGCGTCGAACTGCATCTCCACGATGGGGCGCAGGCCGTAGATCGCCATGCCGATCGCGGTGCCGACGATGCCCGACTCGGCCAGCGGCGAATCGCTCACGCGCGAATCCCCGAACTCGTCGTAGAGCCGGTCGGTGACCCGGAACACCCCGCCCAGGGGCCCCACGTCCTCGCCGAACACGACGACCCGGTCGTCCTCCCGCAGGGCGTCCCGCATGGCCCGGTTGAGGGCGGCGGCCATGGTCATGCGCTGCGGGCCGTCGGGCTCCTCCCCGCCCGCGGGCAGACGATCGCGCGTCGCGGCGGCCGTGCCGGACACGTTCAGCAGGCCGGCGTCCTGCGTCCTGTCGGCGGTCATGCGGTCACCTCCGTCTCGCTCGCGGCCAGCTCGGCCGCGAGGGCGGCGCGCTGCTCGGCGAGCGCGGCGCGCGGTTCTGCGTACACGTGGTCGAAGATCTCCAGCGGATCCAGATCGGGCTCCTCGTTCATGCACTCGCGGGTGGCGGCGGCCAGCTCCTCGGCCTCCCGCTCCAGTCCGGTGCGCACCTCGTCGTCCAGCACGCCCCGTTCGGTGAGGTAGACGTCCAGCCGCTCCAGCGGATCGCGCCTCGCCCACTCCTTCTCCTCGCTGCGCTCGCGGTAGCGGCTCGGGTCGTCCGAGTTCGTGTGGGCCTCCCGGCGGTAGGTGTGGGCCTCCACGATCGAGGGGCCGCCGCCGCTGCGGGCCCGTTCGACCGCCTGGCGGATGACGGCGGACATGGCGGCCGCGTCGTTGCCGTCCACCCAGTAGCCGGGCAGCCGGTAGCCGATCGCGCGGTCCGCGAGGCAGCGGGAGGTGAACTGTTTGTCGTTGGGCACGCTGATCGCGTACTGGTTGTTCTGGATGATGAAGACGACCGGCGCGTGCCACACCGCGGCGAAGTTGAAGGCCTCGTGGGTGTCGCCCTCGCTGGTGGCCCCGTCGCCGACGAAGGTCATGGCGATCGCGTCGTCGCCGCGCAGCTTGATGGCGGTGCCGAGGCCCGCCGCGTGCAGCGTCTGGGTGGCCAGCGGCGTGGCCTGGGGGGAGATGCGGAACTCGCGCGGATCGAAGCCCGTGTGCCAGTCGCCGCGGAAGAAGGACAGCAGCTGCACGGGGGCGACGCCGCGCTCCAGCAGGGCGATCGTGTCCCGGTAGGTGGGGAACAGCCAGTCCTGGGGGCTCAGCGCCTGCACCGCGGCGATCTCGGTGGCCTCCTGGCCCTGCGCGGAGGGGTAGGTGGCCAGCCGGCCCTGCCGGGTGAGCGCAGTGACCTGCACGTCGAAGCGGCGGGCCAGGGTCATGCCGCGGAACAGGCGCAGCAGCTCCTGCTCGCCGGGGGTCTCGAAGCCGCCGGAACGCTCGGGGTCGGCGGGTCTTCCGGTCTCGTCGATGAGCTGGATGGGGGTCTTGCCGGGGCGCGGGATGCCCTGCGTCACGTCGTCGTGTGGCATGCAGACATCTTCGCGGTCATCTCGGGAGGTGTCCCGGTCCGGCGGGCAGAAACGTCAGAACGGAGGCGAGCGGCCGACTCGTCCGGACGGATGGCACCGGCACCCGGGACGCGCTCGGACGAGTGACTCCGGCGGGGTGCTTGGAGTCGAGCCGCGAGTAGTCAAATCGCGAACAACGGATGGACCTTTCGCTGGATGTAAGCGTCACCGAATTTCGTGGTCGGTCAGAAGGGTGGATCGACGGGTTCGTGGTCCGGTACCGGTTCCGGGTCGGG
>JAUNLB010000143.1 GCA_030532485.1 Pseudoclavibacter sp. | reverse complement strand
CGTGGGAGGTGGTGCCGGACGCGGGCACGCGAAGTCGGCTCGCCGCGGCGAGCCGCTTCGACGAGTCTACACGCGCTGCGAGCGCGCCGGTGCGGCCCTCCGCAGCCCGAGGCCCGCCCCGGCCGCCGTCACGGGGGCGTCCGAGGAGAGCGGTTCTCCACAGCCCGGCGTCCGCCGCTGGCGCCCGCTTCCCGGGGCCGCGACGATGTGAGGGACGAGAGCAGCGGGAACGAGGGAGCCGGGGTCATGTCGGGACGAGGAGCGGGGATCGCGACGGGGGCGGGAGGCACGGCGTGCAGCGGGCGGGCGTCCGGAACGGGCGGGCACCCGAAGCGGTTCGACCGGCGCCTGCTGGCGGGCGCCGCCTGCCTGCTCGCGATCGTCGCCTTCGCGCTCACAGGCTTCGCCCTGCCGGCCCGGCCGCTGCCGGGGACCCCGCCGGTGCCGCCCGCCGCCCCGGAGCGCCTCGGCCTCGCGCTCGCGGCCCCCGGAGCCCCTGCGCCCTCGGCGCCCCGGGCCGTCGCCCGCGCCCTCCCGCCGCGCGGCTCGTGGAGCTGGCCGGTGCCGGCGCCCCGCCTGGTGCTGCGACACTTCCACCTGCCCGACCCCTACGCCGCCGGGCACCGCGGCGCGGACCTGTCCGCCGAGGCGGGGACGCCGGTGAGCGCGGTCGCCGACGGCACCGTGCGCTTCGCCGGCACGGTCGCCGGCCGACCGGTGCTGTCGATCGAGCACGCGGAGGGGCTTGTCTCCAGCTACGAACCGGTCGACGCGCTCCTGGCGGCGGGCGATCCGGTGCGCGCGGGCGAGAGGATCGGCACGCTCTCCGGGACGATCCGCCATCCCCCGCACGGCGGGCTGCACCTGGGCGCGCGGCTGGACGGCGCCTACCTCGACCCGGTCCCGCTGCTGGCGGCGCCGCCCGCCGCGGTGCTGCTGCCGCTCGACGACGACCCCCGCCTCCGCGGCAGCGGGCACGGGCCGCCGAAGGTCCCGGGCGCTCAGGCCCGGGGGTGGGCCAGGCGGTAGCTCTCGCGCAGCCGCTCGGCGCTCACGTGCGTGTAGATCTGGGTGGTGCCGAGGTCGGCGTGGCCGAGCATCTCCTGCACGGAGCGCAGATCCGCCCCGCCGTCCAGCAGGTGCGTGGCGGCGGTGTGCCGCAAGGCGTGGGGACCGGCCGGTCCACTGCCCGGCCCGTGGCCCAGCAGCCGGCGGGTCAGCCCGTAGACGGTGCGCGGCTGGATGCGCCGGCCCCGCGCGCCGAGGAAGAGCGCCTGCCCCGACTCGGGCCCGGCCAGCTCCCCGCGGCCGCGGTGCAGATAGTCGGCCAGCGCCCGTGCGGCGGGCTCGCCGAAGGGGACCGTGCGCTGCTTGTCGCCCTTGCCGGTGACCAGCAGCGTGCGCCGATCCAAGTCCAGATCGCCGATCTGCGCCGCGCAGCACTCGGAGACCCGCACGCCCGAGCCGTAGAGGGTCTCGACGATCGCCAAGTCCCGCAGCGCGACGGGCTCGCCCGTCTGCGCCCGGTCGCTCAGGGCGTCCAGGATCTCGCCCATCCCCTCCCGGGAGACGACCCGAGGCAGGCTCCGGCCGGTGCGGGGCGAGCGCAGCCGACGGGCGACGTCCCGGCCCCGACCGCTCTGCTCCAGCCAGGCGGTGAAGCCCCGCGCCGCGGCGGCCCGGCGGGCGATCGTGGCCGGGGTCCTGCCCTGCTCGCTCGCCTGCCACAGCCAGTCCCGCAGCAGTTCCAGCCCCAGCCCGTCGAGCCCGCTCACCCCGCGCGCGGCCGCGTAGGCGGTCATCTCCCGCAGATCGGAGCGGTAGGCGCGCAGCGTGTGCGGCGACAGGCCGCGCTCCAGCTCCAGCGCCCGCAGGTACTCCGCGCACAGCCCCGCCAGCCCCGCGGCCGCGGCCTCCGGCTGCGGAGCTTCCTGTTGCGGGGCCTGCGGCGTCTCGGCGTTCTCGGCCATGCCTCTCACTGTAGGCGGGCCCCCGCGATCGCCCTCCCGCCTCGCCGAGCGGGAGCAGCGGCGGCCCGCGCTCGACCGGATCGGCTCGCAATAGGGCCTCGACCTTCGCCCCCGGGGCTCCCGCTCGTGCATGCTCGGCCGAAGCGTGCGGCAGCACCGCACGTTTCGGCCGAAGACGCACGTTGTGAGGAGCCGACGCTCAGGCGGGGCGGCTGCGGCGCCAGCCCGCGGGGCCGCGCCGGGCGAAGCCCTCCAGCTCCAGGGCGGCGAGCGCACCGCGCGCGTCGGCGCAGGACACCCCGGCCGCGAGCGCTAGCTGCTCGGGGCTGCGTTCGGTGCGCGAGCCGAGCGCGTTCCACACCCGCGTGCCCACCCCGTCCGGGCCGGGCGCGGGCTCCTGCCTGCCCCGTTCCTCCTCGGCCTCTCCTCCGACGGGGACCGTGAGTCCCCCGGCCAGTTCCAGGGCGTCCTCGGCGTCCCGCACGCACACGGCGTCGAAGTCCCGCAGCAGCCGGTGGCAGCCGGCGGAGCCGGGCGAGGTGACCGGCCCGGGCACCGCGCCCAGCGGCCGGGCGATCCCCGCCGCGTGGGCGGCGGTGTTGAGCGCCCCGGAGCGTTCGCCCGCCTCCACGACGACGGTGGCCGAGGCGAGCGCCGCGATGATCCGATTGCGCTGCAGGAAGCGCCAGCGGGTGGGCGATTGGCCGCACGGCAGTTCGGACAGCAGCAGCCCCTCGCGCACGATCCGGTGCAGCAGCTCGAGGTTGCCGCGCGGGTAGAGCCGGTCGGGGCCGCCGGCCATGACCGCGAGGGTCGCGCCGCCCGAGGCGAGCGCGGAGCGGTGCGCCGCGCCGTCGATGCCGTAGGCGCCGCCGGAGACGACCCGCACCCCCCGTTCGGCCAGCCCCGCGGCCAGCTCGATCGCGAGGTGCTCGCCGTAGCCGCTGGCCGCCCGCGCCCCGACGATCGCCACGGTCGGCGCCCGATCGTCCAGGAGCGAGAGATCCCCACGACACCACAGGGCGAGCGGGGCGTGCTCGCCGAGGTCCTCCACCCGGCGCGGCCAGGCCGCGTCCAGCGGGGTGAGCAGGCGCACCCCGAGCCGGACGGCCGCGCGCAGCAGCGCCTCGCCGCGCTCGGGCTGCGCGCGCGGGGACCAGCGCTCCACCGCCCGGGGCAGTTCCTCCAGCAGCCAGGCCTGTTCGGGCTCGACCGCCGCCGCGGCCGCCGAACGCAGGCGCGCGGCCGGCTGCGCTCCGCGCAGGCCCCGCAGCGCCCGGTCCGCGCCCAGCAGCCGGGTGAGCAGCACCGCCGCCCGGTCCCCCGGTTCAGCGATCCCGGACCAGGCCGCGAGCGCGAGGCGCTCCCGCGTCGCGGCGCACCCCTCCGGCGCCCGAGCCCCGGACGGATCTCCCCGCAGCGCCGCCAGCAGCTCGGCCGCCGAAAGCTCCTGCGCGCCCTCGCGCCGCTCGGCCCCGTCCCCATCGGCCCCGGCCCCGTCGCTTCTGCCTCCGTCGGCCCCGTCTCGCTCTCCACCGCGATTCCCTCCTGTCCGCGTCCGTCCCGCTGCCCGCACCCGCCCGTCGAAACAGCCGGAGCGCACGGGCGCCCGTCTCGTCTCCGCCGGCGGTCCGTGTTCGTCCGGCCCGCAGGCGTTCCACCCGTTCCGCGGGTCTTCACCCGCCCCGCAGGCGGTAGAAGAGCGCCTCCCGGATCTGCTCGCTCCCCGGCCGGTCCAGCCCGTCGAGGTCCGCGATGCTCCACGCCACCCGCAGCACCCGGTCGTAGCCGCGCATGGTGAGGGCTCCGCGCTCCAGCGCCCGGTCCAGTTCCGCGAGCTGCTCGCGCGGCGGCGCGAGTTCGGGGCCGCGCAGCACCCCGCCCGGCACCCGGGCGTTCTCGCGCCAGGGGGTGCCGGCCAGGCGTTCCCGGCCGCGTTCGCGGGCGCGGGCGACGAGCTCCCTGGCCCGCGCGGTGGTCAGCGGCCCCTCCGGCCCGCCCGTCCGATCGCGGTCCTCGGCCGCCCGACGCTGGGCCGCGGTGATGCGCCGCACGTTCAGCTGCAGGTCCACCCGGTCCAGCAGGGGTCCGGACAACCGGGCCAGGTAGCGGCGGCGCACGAGCGGGGAGCAGGAGCATGCGGCCGAGCCCGCATTGCCGCAGGGACAGGGGTTGGCGGCCAGCACGAGCTGGAAGCAGGCGGGGAACTCCGCGACCGCCGCGGCCCGGTGCACGGTGTGCCGCCCGGACTCCAGCGGCTGCCGCAGCCCGTCCAGCACGCTGCGGGGGAACTCGGGCGCCTCGTCGAGGAAGAGCACGCCGTGGGCGGCCAGCGAGATCGCGCCGGGCCGGATCGCGCCGCTGCCGCCGCCCAGCAGGGCGACGGCGGAGCTCGTGTGGTGCGGGGCGTGGAAGGGGGGACGGGCGTCCAGGCGCGAGCCGATCGGCAGGCCCGCGAGCGAGCGGATCGCGGCGGCCTCGATCGCCTCGTCCACCGGCAGCTCCGGCAAAAGGCCCGGCAGCCGCCGGGCGAGCATCGTCTTGCCCGCCCCGGGCGGGCCGAGCAGGAACAGGTGGTGCCCGCCGACCGCGGCCAGCAGCAGCGCCCGCACGGCTTCCGGATTGCCCACCACCTCGGCCAGCTCCGCTTCGGCCGGATCGGCCTCGGGCTGCGGCCGCGATCCGGCCGGCTCCTGCACCCGAGCGGCCGGCGGGGCGGCGAGGCCCGCCGGATCGGCGCCGAGCTGCACCGCCGCCTCGTGCAGACTGGCGACCGCCAGCACCTCGACCCCCTCCACCAGGCGGGCCTCGGCGGCCGCCTGCGCGGGCACCACGACGCGGCGGAAACCGGCCGTCCGGGCGGCCGCGACGGCCGGCAGCACCCCGGGCACGCCTCGCACCCGGCCGTCCAGGCCGAGTTCGCCGATGCAGGCCGTCCGATCCCCCGCCCCCTCCGGGCCGAGCACGCCCATGACCGCGAGCACCGCCACCGCGATCCCCAGGTCGAAGCCGGAGCCGTGCTTGCGCAGCGCCGCGGGCGAGAGGTTCACCGTCACCCGGCGCTGCGGCACCGGCCGGCCCAGGGACTGGAGCGCCGCCCGCACCCGGTCCTTCGCCTCGCCCAGCGAGGCGTCGGGCAGGCCGATGAGCACGAAGGCGGGCAGCCCGTCCGCCAGATGCGCCTCGATCGTCACCGGATCGCCCCGCAGCCCGTTCAGGGCGATCGCGTGCGCCCGCCGGGTGGACATCACACGCCCCGCAAGTGGTCGAGCACGCCCGGGCGCCCCGGCCGCAGCACGATCCCGATGACGTCCAGCCGCATCCGGCCACCGGCCTCCGGATGCTCCTGCCGCCACAGCCCGGCCAGCATCCGCAGGCGGGCGAGCTTGGCGGGCGTGACCGCCTCCAGCGGGTGTCCCGCCCGGGTGGAGGCGCGCGTCTTCACCTCGGTGAACACGAGCGCGCCCTCGTGCGCGCTCACCAGGTCGATCTCGCCGTGCCGGCACCGCCAGTTCCGGTCCAGCAACCGATGCCCGCAGTCCCGCAGATACCCGGCGGCGAGCCGTTCGCCCCGCCGCCCGAGCGCGTCCTTCGCCCTCACGTCCCCTCGATCCCGTCCGCTCCCCGAAACCGGCGGCCGCAGCCGCCGGGGCCGTCCCGATCCGACCCTCCCCCAGCCTCCCGCCCGACGCGGTGCCCGGCAAGCCCCGCGAGCACGGCTGTGGAAAACCCGCTCACACCATGGTGGGAGAGCGTCCGCACCACATCCCCCGCGCCCCTCCACGATGCGCGCTCGGGGGAGCTTCTCTTCCCCCGAGGGTCGACGGCAGGAACCGGCGCGGCAACCACCGCCGCCACCCCACGGACCACCCCGGTGCGCCCGTTCTGCACACACGCACACGGGCTCGACGCCTCCTGCCACCTCGCCTGCCCGCCCTGCCGGACGCCCCCTCCGCGTGCGCGGGCGCGATCGTCCCGCACGACACGGCGTACCCCGAGTCGGGACGCCCGCTCCGCATGCACGGACGCGATGCACGGCACCGATCCGGCGGCGCCCTCCGGCCCCGAGACCGAGCCGCAACCACAAGCAGCCCATTGCACAAGAGTATCTTTGTGTTAATCTGCCGCCGGAGACCGTGTTCCGCTGCCTCACGACGAACGAGGGGATGACGGCCTGGATGGGGCACTCCGCCCGGCTCGAGCCCCGGGTCGGCGGACGGTTCGCGGTGGACGTCGCCGGACACCCGGTTCGCGGCGAGTACCTGCTCGTCGACCCGCCCCGTCGGATCGTCGTCTCCTGGGGTTTCGCCGGCAGCGAGGACCTGCCCGCGGGCTCCTCCACCGTGGAGTTCCGCCTCAGCGCGATCCCGGGCGGCACCAGGGTGGCGCTGCGCACAGCGGCCTGCCGGACATCGAGCCGCCCGGCCACGCCGACGGCTGGGCGAACTTCCTGCCCCGCCTCCAGGCCGCC
>JAUNLB010000142.1 GCA_030532485.1 Pseudoclavibacter sp. | reverse complement strand
GTCGGAGCCGCCGGACGTCGGAGAGGGAGCAGGGGGCGTGCTCGACGGTGCGAGCGCCGCGCCCTCGTCTCGCGACAGGGTCTAGCGCCAGCCCTCCGCGCCCAGCAGGGCCGCGCCGGCGATCCCGGAGTCGTTCAGGAGCCTGGCGGGGACCACGGGCGCCTCCGCGTCGACGAGGGGCAGGAACTGTTCGGCCCGCTTGATGATCCCCCCGGCCACGATGAACAGATCGGGGGAGAACAGCCGCTCCAGCCGACGGAAGTAGGGGGTGAGCCACTCGCTCGCCCACTCGTCCAGTTCCATGCCCCGGCGCTTGCGCGCCTTCGCGGAGGCGAAGCGTTCGAAGTCCTCGTAGGGCACGATGTCCAGGTGGCCGAGCTCGGTGTTCGGCAGCAGCCGGTGGTCGTGGAACAGGGCCGAACCGATGCCGGTGCCGAGCGTGATCATCATGATCGTGCCGCGCTGCTCGCGCCCGGCCCCGAAGCGCACCTCGGCGTACCCGGCTGCGTCCGCATCGTTGACCAGCGAGACGGGGCAGGCGAGCGCCTCGGCGAACCGGGCGCCGGCGTCCAGGCCGATCCATGCCTCGGAGATGTTCGCCGCGGAGCGGGTGACCCCCCGTCGGACCACCGCGGGCAGGCACACCCCGAGCGGCAGCCCGTCGGGGTCGTCGCTGTACGGCGCCGCGTCCCGGCGCACCTGGCGCAGGAGCTCGACCGCGGCGTCCACCACCTGCTCCGGTTCTCCGCCGGGGGGAGTGGGCACGCGCCTGCGCTCGGTGAGCCGCTCCCCGCTCCGCAGCGAGACGAGGGCCGCCTTCATCCCGGTGCCGCCGATGTCCAGCCCGATGGCCGCGTCCGTCGTCGTTGAAGCGCTCATCCCACGAGCCTACTGAGCCCTCGGCTTCGACGCCACGCTTTCGGCGGGCCGGGGTCACAGGACTTCACGCGGAGAAAACTCCCGTCATCCGAGGCGCCCCCGGCGGGCCGGGGGCCTAGCGTGGCCGGCACACCACCGAAGCGAAGGGAACCGCGACATGACCATCGAACCCCGGACCGGGTCCGAGCCGATCCGGTGCGAACCGATCCGTTTCGCCTACTGGGTGCCGAACGTCTCCGGCGGCCTCGTCGTCAGCGAGGTCGAGCAGCGCACCGGCTGGCAGCTGGAGGACAACGTCGAGCTGGCCCGCACGGCCGAGCGCGTCGGCTTCGACTACGCGCTCAGCCAGGTCCGCTACCAGTCGAGCTACGGGGCGGCCCAGCAGCACGACGCGGCCGCCATGAGCCTGGCGATCCTGCTGGCCACCGAACGGCTCAACGTCATCCAGGCGGTCCTGCCCGAGCTGTGGCAGCCCGGCCCGCTCGCGAAGTTCCTCATCACCGCCGACCGCTTCTCCAAGGGCCGGGCCGCCGTGAACATCGTGAGCGGCTGGTTCAAGGACGAGTACACGGGCCTCGGCCTGCCCTGGCTGGAGCACGACGAGCGCTACCGGCGCTCCGGCGAGTTCATCCGGGTGCTGCGGGGTCTGCTCACCCAGGAGGAGTTCTCCTTCCACGGCGACTTCTACCGGGTCAACGACTTCTCCCTCCGGCCGGGCCCCTACCCGGTCCCCGGGCGGCCGCATCCGGAGATCTTCCAGGGCGGCAACTCGACGGCCGCCAGGTTCAACGGCGGCGCCTACGCGGACTGGTACTTCTCCAACGGAAAGGACCTGGAGGGATTCACCGAGCAGTACGACGAGGTCTCCCGGATCGCCGCGGAGCACGGCCGTCGGGTGCGCTTCGCGCTCAACGGCTTCGCCATCGTGCGCGACAGCCTCGCCGAGGCGGAGGCGCAGCTGCGGGAGATCGTCGAGAACGCCGACCGGGGCGCCGTCGAGCGCTTCCGCCGTCAGGTACGTCAGGCCGGGGCGAGCACCGCGGACGGCAAGGGCATGTGGGCCGACTCCACGCTGGAGGACCTCGTGCAGTACAACGACGGCTTCCGCACCCGGCTGATCGGCGACCCGGAGCTGGTGGCCCGCCGGATCCTGGCCTACAAGCGCCGGGGCGTGGAGCTCATGCTCGTCGGCGTCCTGCACTTCCGGGAGGAGATCGAGCACTTCGGCCGCACCGTCATCCCCGTCGTGCGCGAGCTGGAGGCGGAGGAGGTGCGCACGGGGACTCCGGCGGCCCTGCCCGCCTGACCCCCGGGGCTCCTGGGCCTCGGCCTCGGCGGCTAGGCTTGCGGTGCGGGCCCGGCCGTCGCGGCGCGGCGGGCCCCGGCTGCGAAGGAGTCCGAACGATGGCCATCCTGGTGGGCTACGCCTCCAAGCACGGTGCGACCGAGTCGATCGCCGAGCGCATCGCGGTGCGTCTGCACGACGACGGCCTGTCGGCGCGCACGGAGCAGCTGGACCGGGTCGAGGAGCTCGCCTCCTGGGACGCGGTCGTGGTCGGCTGCCCCGTCTACGCGACCGCCTGGCATCGGCGCGGCGTGCACTTCCTGCGCCGGATGCACGCCGAGCTGCGCGAGCGCCGCGAGCGCCTGTGGGTGTTCACGGTGGGCGGCGCCCCCAGGATCACGGCCGCGGCGGCCCGGCTGGTCGAGCCGCTGCAGCCCGTCGAGCACGCCTATCTGCGCGGTGCGGTGGATCCGGCGGAACTGGGCCCGCTGGAGCGTCGCATGATCCGGGCCGCGCGCGCGTGCACCGGGGACTTCCGCAACTGGGACGAGGTGGACGCCTTCGCCGACCGCATCGCGGCGGCGTGCGGCTGAGCGTCCGCAGAGCCGTCCGGCCGCCGTTCAGCGGGCCGAGCCCTGCTCGACGAGCAGCACGCCGGCTCCGATCAGCAGGATGCCCAGCGCCATGACGGGGGTGAGCGGCTCGCGGAAGAACAGGCGGGCGAGCAGGGCCGTCGCCGCGACGCCGCTCGCCGCCCAGACCCCGTAGGCGACGCCGACGGACATGCCGTGACGCAGCGCGAGCGAGAGCATCGTGAAGGCCAGGAGGTAGCACAGGGCGACCGGCGCCGCCCAGCGGCGTCGGCGCAGACCCTCGGAGAGGCGAAGGAGCATCGTCCCGCCCACCTCGGCGACGATCGCGGCCGTCAGCAGCAGCCAGCTCACGCTCCCTCCTCGTCGCGTGCGGCGGGCCGGGAGCCGAGCTCCACGAGCAGGACCCCGGCCACCACGAGCGCGAAGCCGATCGCGAGCCGCCGGTCGACCGCCTCCCCGAACAGCACGGCCGCGAGGGCGGCGGTCGCCACCACGCCCGTCGCCGACCAGATCCCGTAGGCGAGCCCCACCGGCATGCCCAGGCGCAGCACGAGCGCGAGCATCGCGAAGGAGCCGGCGTAGCCGAGCGCCACCGGGGCGAACAGCCACGGGGTCTCGTTGGCCGCCCGGAGCCCCAGGGTGGAGGCGACCTCCAGGCAGATCGCGCCCGCGAGCGCCGCCAGGGCGCGCGGATCGCGTCGGCGGCCCGAGCCGCTCATGCCCGGCCGCGGGGACGGGTGCTGGCGCGGTACCGGGCGAGTGCCGCCTCGTCCCGGCGCAGCGCGTCCGGCAGCCGCGCCGACATGGCGCCCACGAAGGCCCAGGCGAGGGGGCCGCCGATCGCTCCCAGGAGCGCGAGCACGCCGAGCAGGCTCAGATCGGCGGCCAGCAGCCCGCCCGCCGTGACCGGGCCCAGCCCGATGACCGCCAGGCCCGTCAGGAGCGCGACGCGTCCGGCCGCGGGGGCCAGGGGCAGACCCGCGAGCAGCAGGCCGAAGAAGGTGATGCGCGCGCCGCGGTGCACCTCGCGCAGCAGGCGGCGCGAGACGAGCCAGGCGCAGCAGAGCAGCGCGAGCGCGCCGGCTGCGCGCAGCGCCCACAGCGGGGCGGGGCCGGGTCCGGCCGCGTCGATCGGGAGGGTCGGACCGCTGACGGCGTGGACGGCCATGCCGAAGCCGGCCGCCGCCAGGGGGCCGGCCGCGAGACCGGCCAGACGGATGCGCCGCCTCGCCCACGGCCGGAACACGGGGTCCTGTGCGCCCGGGGGCAGCGGCTCCTCGTCCTCGCAGCTCGTCACGCCCCACATTCTGCCGCACCTTCCGGCGGCGGCGGAGGCGCGCGCGGGGCCGGATCGGGCAGAGTGTCGCGCGCCGGACCGCCCCGGGCGGCGATGTGTCGGATGCTCGCCCGTTCCGGGGGCCGGAATTGACAGCTTTCTCCCTCTGCTCGTATTTTGTGCGGGACGTGCGAAGGCGCACGCAGGAAGGGCACGAGCATGACGGTGCAGCAGCGAGCGGACCTCGCCGAGATCCCCGCCTACAAGCAGGGCGCGATCCCCTCCGGCGCGGACGTCCACAAGCTCTCCTCGAACGAGAACCCCTACGGTCCGCTGGACTCGGTGCGCGAGGCGCTCGAGCGGGAGCTGGCCGGCATCAACCGCTACCCCTCGATGGGGGTGGAGGAGCTCGGCGCGCGGCTCGCCGAGCGCTACGGCGTCGATCCGGGGCGGCTCGCCTTCGGGGCCGGCTCGGTGGAGGTGGCCACGCAGCTCGCCCGCGCCTGTGCGGGGCCCGGGGACGAGATCCTCTTCGCCTGGCGCAGCTTCGAGGCCTATCCCATCATCGCCCGCGTCGCGGGCGCGGCGCCCGTCCCGGTGCCCTTGGACTCGGACGAGCGGCACGACCTGCAGGCCATGGCCGAGGCGGTCACGGAGCGGACGCGCCTGGTGTTCCTGTGCACCCCGAACAACCCCACCGGCACAGTGCTGCACCGCGAGGAGGTGGAGGCCTTCCTGGACCGGGTCCCGCGGGACGTGCTCGTCGTGATCGACGAGGCCTACCTCCACTTCCAGCGCGACGAGGACGCGGTCGACGGCCTGGAGACGCTGCGGCGGCACCCGAACGTCGCCGTGCTGCACACCTTCTCGAAGGCCTACGGCCTGGCCGGGCTGCGCATCGGCTACGCCGTCGCGCCCGAGGAGGTCGCGACGAATCTGCGCAAGGTCGCGGTCCCGTTCGGCGTCAGCGGGCTCGCGCAGCGCGCCGCGCTCGCCTCCCTGGACGCCGAGGAGGAGCTCGAGCGCCGGGTGCAGCTGCTCGTCGACGAGCGGGCGCGCCTGCTCGCGGGGCTGCGCGAGCAGGGCTGGACGGTGCCGGAGAGCCAGGCGAACTTCGTCTGGCTGCGCACGGGCCCCGACACCGCGGCCGCCGCCGAGGCCTTCGCGGCCGCCGGCGTGCTCGGGCGCGCCTTCCCCGGCGAGGGCATGCGCATCTCGCTCGGCACGCCCGAGGCGAACGACGCGGTGCTGCGGGTCGCCGCCGAGCTGCGCGCCGGGAACTGAGTCCTCCCCCCCACCCGGCCGACCCGCCCCGGGCCGGCCGGTCCGGGCCGTGCGCCCGGAGCCCGGACGGTGCCGTCCGGCATCCCCCACCACCCACCACTCCAATGAAGGAGCACCCATGCGTCCTCGGAAGATCCTCGGCGGCGTCGCGCTGGCCGCGGCCGCCGTCCTCTCCCTCTCCGCCTGCGCGGGCGGCGACGCCTCCGGCGGCGGCGCCGAGTACAGGATCGGCGTCTCGCAGTTCGTCCAGCACCCCGCACTGGACGCGGCCACGGCCGGCTTCCAGCGGGCCTTCGAGGAGGCCGGCCTGAACGTCTCCTTCGACGTGCAGAACGCGAACGCCGAGCAGAGCACGGCCACCACGATCGCCGGCAAGTTCGCGAGCGACGACACGGACCTGGTCCTCGCGGTCGCGACGCCCGCCGCCCAATCGGCCGCGCAGGCCGTCACGGGCAAGCCCGTGCTCTTCACGGCCGTCACCGACCCGGTGGAGGCGGGCCTGGTGGACTCGCTGGAGGCCCCCGGTCGGAACGTGACGGGCACGACCGACCTCAACCCGGTCGCCGAGCAGATCGGACTCATCCGGGAGGTCCTGCCCCAGGCCAAGACGGTGGGCGTCGTGTACTCCTCCGGCGAGGTGAACTCCGAGGTGCAGCTGGGGCTGGCCAGGGAGGCCGCCAAGGGCCTGGGACTGGAGATCAAGGAGGTCACCATCACGAGCGCGGGCGAACTGTCCACGGCGCTCTCGACCCTCGGCGACGTGGACGCGATCTACGTGCCGACCGACAACCGCGTGACCGAGGGGGTCGCGACCGTCGTCGAGTACGCCGAGACGAACCGGGTACCGCTGTTCGCGGCCGAGGAGAACACGGTCGAGGCGGGCGCCGTCGCGACCCTCGGCCTGGACTACGAGCAGCTGGGCTACCAGACCGGTCAGATGGCGATCCGCATCCTCACCGAGGGGGCCGACCCCGCGAGCATGCCGGTCGAGGAGCAGAGCGAGTTCCTGCTGTCGATCAACCCGGCCGCGGCGCAGGCGCAGGGCGTCACGATCCCCGAGGCGCTCGTGCAGCGCGCCGACCAGACCTTCGGCGAAGACAAGTAGCCGGCGGCGGGGGGGGGGGGGGGGGGGCCCCCGCC
>JAUNLB010000141.1 GCA_030532485.1 Pseudoclavibacter sp. | reverse complement strand
TCGCGATCACCGGCAGCGGCTCCCCCGACTATGCCGAGCACTTCGGCCCGGCCCCGCTGGGCCCGGACGGCGAGCCGCGGGACTTCACCGCCGCCGAGCTCGCCCCGCTGGCCGAGGCCGCGGCCGGACGGCGCGCGGCCCGCTACGACGAGCGCAACGGCAACGACTTCTACCGCTGGCGCCTGGAGACGCTGCTGGCCCAGGGCGCGGAGCGCTACCCCGTCTCCCTCGGTGCGGTCGACTACTCGCTGCGCGCCCGCACCGCGCAGCGCCGGGAGCCGGCGGACGACGCGGAACGGCTCGCGATCGCGCACATCGCCGCCATCGTCGACGACCCGGCCCGGGCGCTCGAGCTGCTGTCGGGCGAGCTGCCCGGGCTCGACGAGACCGACCGCAGCCGCATGCTCGCCATGCGCATCCGGCTGGAGCTGGACAAGAGGCACGGCGACCCGGAGCGCGCCCGGCGCCGCGCCGACGAGTACTTCGCCTGGCTGGAGGGGACGGGCCACGGCGCCCTGGCCTCCTTCTACCACGAGTTCGGCCTGGGCATCTTCGACGAGGAGCGTGCGGAGGACCTGCCCCGGCTGCGGGAGCTCGTCGCGAAGCACCGGGACGCCGCCGATCCGCTGCTGGAGTACGAGCTGCTGAGCGAGCTGCGCTCCTACTGCCTGGCGGCCGAGGAGCTGGAGGCCTCCCTGGAGGCCTGCGACCGCTCGATCGCCGCCGCCGCCCAGCTGGGCAGCCGGGCCGAGGAGGAGGTCTCCCACGCGCTGCGCATGATCGTGCTGGCCCGGCTCGGCCGCTTCGAGGAGGCCCTCGCGGTGTACGCGAGCGTGCGTCCCGCGGCGGCCACGATCGACGGCGCCTTCGTCCTGGACCACGCTCGAGGCGCCGTCGCCCAGATCGCCGACGACCCGGAGGGCCTGGTGCAGGCGGGCGAGCGGCTGATCCCCGAGCTGATCGATCTGGGCCTGCGCCGCAGCGTCGCGCAGATCTCCGGTTTCACGGCGCTCGCGCTGCTCGGCTCGGGCCGGGGCGAGGAGGCCGTCGAGCGCCAGAAGCTCGCCGTCCAGCAGATGGAGGCGGCCGGCGAGGACGCGCTGGCCGAGCGCGTCCAGCTGGGACGCATCTTCGCCCAGGCCGGTCAGCCCGATCGGGCCATTCAGACCCTCGGTCCGATCGTCGAGCCGCTCATGGCGCCGGAGGACGAGGAGCGCCTCACCGTCGATCGCGATCTGAGCCGGCCCGAGGCGGAGGCGCTCTTCTTCCTCGGCCACGCCTCCGAGGACACGGGAGAACCCCAGATGGCCGCCGCCCTGTGGAGCGAGACCCGCGACCACGCCCTGCGCATCGGCAACACGGAGCTCGCGATCGTGGCCATGATCGACTTCGGCCGGCTCGCGGTCCTGCACGAGGTCTACGCCCCCGTCGAGCAGGAACTGCGCAGCGTCCTGCCCCTCGCCCTGGAGCGCGAGGACAAGGACGAGGCGATCCTGCTGCTCGACTGGATCGGCGTGGCCCGCGCCGAGCTGGGCGACGCGGGCGGCCTGGACGATCTGCAGCAGGCGGCCGGCCTGGTCACGACCCCCGAGCGGCGCATCTACATCGACGAATCGGTCGCCCGGGCGCTCGGCGCCCTCGGCCGGATCGACGAGGGCGTGGCCCGCTGGCTGTCGGTGAGCGACCAGCACGCCGAGGTCTCCGGTCCCGACGCCGCGGCGGCCGCGATGTCCAGGGCGGCGGACATGCTCTCCGGAGCCGACCGTCCGCAGGACGCCGCCGCGCTGTTCGAGCAGGCCGCCGCGATCGAAGGCGTCGACCCCAGGCACGCCGCCCAGCTCTACGACCGGCTGGCGGACATGTGGGAGGAGCACGGCGAACCCCGGCGCGCCAAGAAGGCCCGCAAGCGCGGCGAGCAGATCCTCGAGTCCGCCTAGCCGGACGAGGCCCATGAGCGACGGCACGCTGCTTCCCCCCGAGCCGGCCCCGGCCTGCGAGCCGACCGCGGGCGGGCTGCTCGAGTCCGCGCTCGCCGCCGAGCTGTGCGGCGACCCGGAGTGGGCCGGAGGCGCGCTGCAACGGCCGGCCGGTCCCGAGGAGCGGACCCGCCGACTGCATCGGCTGGCGGCGCTGCTGCGGCTGCGGCCCGACGGGGCGGACCCCGAACCGCCCCAGGACCGGGCGGGCGCCTACTTCGCCGAGCTGTCGGCCGCCATCGGCGGCGGGGACGCCGCTGCGCGCTGCGCGCGGGCGGGCCTGGATCCCCTGCGCCCGCTGCCGGACGCGCCGCGGCCGGTGCCCGAGACGATGGACCGCACCGAGCCCCGGCTGGCGCTCGTACTGCTGAGCGCCCGCGTCGCGCACGCGCTGGCGGAGCGCCTGCCCGAACGGGCCCTCCGGGAGGCCGAACGGGGGCTGGCGATCTGCCGACGGCTCCAGGACCCGCTCGCCTCCGGAGCGCTGCACGCCGCCCGCATCCGGTCCCTGGACGCGCTGGGCCGCCTGGAGCCGGCCCGCTCGGCGTATCGGGAGGCGGCGGCCTCGGACTGCCTCTTCGTCCGCGCCGCCGCCGCCGAGGCGCTGCTGCACGGCCCGATGGACGACCCCGACGCTGTGCGGCGTATCGGCGCCGCCGTCGAACTGCTGCGCCTGCTGCCCGCCGACGCCGGCCGTGCACGGGCCCGTATCGCCGAGCAGGCCGCCATGCGGCTGACGGCCCTGGAGCGTGTGGAGGAGGCCTGCGCGTGGCAGCGTCTCGCCCTGCGGGAGGCGCAGGCGGCGGGCGGGGACGGGAGCGTCCAGCGACTGCTGCTGGGCCGCCTGCTGGCCGCCCGGCTGCGTCTGGCGGAGGCCGAGGAGCTGCTGGAGCCGTTCCTGGAGCGGCTCCGCACCGGGGAGCCGCCGGGCGAGGGGGTCGAGACGGTGGAACTCGTGGAGGCGGCCGCCGAACTGGCCGCTGCGAGCGCCGAGGCCGGGCGTCCCGAAGCCGCCCTGCGCCTGTGGTTGTTCGCCGGCGCCCACGCCGGGCGGCTGGCGGATCTGGAACTGGCGGTGCAGGCCGCGCTGGCGGGCAGCGAGCTGGCGATCGGCCTGCACCGTTTCCGGCAGGCCGTGCAGGCCGTGACCCCGGCGCTGCCCCTCGCCCTGGCCTGTGCCGAGCGGCTCGACGACCCGCAGCCCGCGGTGCGGCTGCTCGCACGGCGCGCGGAGGCCCGGGCCCGGCTCGGCCAGGAGGAATGCCTGGCCGAACTGGAGCGCGCGAAGACGCTGGCCGGCGCGGACGCGCGGCTGCGCGTCCACGTCGAGACGAGCGCCGCGGTCGCCCTGGCCGCGCTCGGCCGGACCGCCGAGGCCGCCGAGCGGTGGCTCGAGGCCCACCAGGCGCAGCTCGAGGCGGGTATGCCGTCCGGCGCCGCCGCGCACTGCCTGATTCGGGCCGGTGAACTGCTGGCCGCATCGGGGCGCGCTGTGGAGGCTCGCGCCCTGCTGGAGCGGGCCTGCCGGCTGCCGGGGCTGGAGGCGGCCGCCTCCCAGCGGATCCGCGCGCTGCTGGCGGAGTGCCGGACCAGCGGTCTTCCCGGCTGACCCGGCCGGAAGCTTCGCCCGGGTCGGACCGAGGTGTACCCTCGGGAAGGGGGACGCATCGAGCGATGTCGCTCGCCTCCCCCCGGTGACGCGAGGAAACCATGAGCGAGACGAGCCATCCGTGGACGCCGCCCCGTCGCGCCTCCGGCCGGGCGGACGCCGAGGCGCTGTCCGAGGCGCTCGAGCGGGCCCGGGCGCGAGGGGACGAGGAGGGCGGGTACCGGGCCCGGATGCGCCTGTTGGGGCTCGAGGCGGACACCGGGGACACCGCCCGCGTCCTCGAGCACGTCCGGGCCTGCCTGGAGCTGCACGAGCGCGACCCGGCCCGTTTCCCCGCCCGCACGGCCGACGGCGACCTCTTCGAGGCCTGGATCCGGGCGGTCCGCGTGTTCAGCCGCTGCCTCCGCTTCGACCGGGCGCACGTCGATCGGGGGCTCGGGCGCCTGGCGCAGCTGGCCGAACGCGACGGACGGCCGCCCGGCCCGGTCGTGCTGGAGCGGCTGGCGGACCGGGTCGCGAACGGCTTCGCCGAACGGGCCGCCGAGGAGCTCGAACGGCTGCGGGAGACGGAGGGCCGCGGCGCCTGCCCGGCCTGCGCGATCGCCGCGGAGGCCGAACTGCTGCTGCTCGCCGGCCGGGAGCAGGACGCCCTGGCGGCGCTGGAGCGGATGCTGCGGGAGGCCCGCTCGTGCCCCGAGCAGCCGGAGCGGCTGGCCTCCCGCCTGCTGCCGGCGCTGCTGCGGGCCGGTCGGCCGGACGACGCGCGGGAGCTGCACCTCGGCGTCACCCGGGACCGCTGCGCGAATCTGGACGCCGGGGACATCGGCGAGAACGCGGCCTTCTGCGGCATGACGGGCAATCTGGACCGCGGCCTACGCCTGCTGCGCCAGGCCCTGCCCCGGTGCGCCCGGGACCCGCTGCGCAGCGACCGGCTGCTGTCGGTGTTCGGCGGGGCGGCGATCCTGCTCGAGGCGACCGCCCGGGCCGGCTACGGCGCGACGCGCGTGCCGGGCAGCGCGGATCCGCGGCTCGCCGAGCACCTCGGTTCCCCGCCGGAGGACGGCAACGGCGCGACGCGCGACTTCACGGCCGCCGAGCTGGCCCCGCTTGCGAGGACCGCCGCCGAGCGGCTGGCGGACGCCTACGACGAGCGCAACGGGAACGACTGCACGCGCTGGCGCCTGGAGTCCCTCCTCGAACTGGCCGAGCACAGCCCGGCCCTGCCCCTCGGGGCCGGGGAGTTCGCCCTGGCCGCCGAGAACACGGTCCCCCGCCGTCCGGCCGACGACGAGGAGCGCCTGCGCATCGCCCACATCGCGCTCATGGCGGGCGATCTGGAGTTCGCCCGGCGGACGCTGGACTCGCCCCTGCCGGATCTGCCCGAGCCCCTGCGCGGCTATCAGCTCTCCGGCCGCGTCCGGGTGCGCCTGGACGGACGCGGGGCGGTCGACCGGCGGACCGCGGCGGCGCTCGCCGAGGAGTACCTCGCCTTCGTCGAGGAGGGCGGCCGCCGGGCGGTGGCCGCCTTCTACCGCGAGGCGGGGCTCGGGGTGTTCGGCCCGATCCGCCCGGGCGGCTCCGCCGAACTGGCGGAGATCGCCCGGCGGCACCGGGACCCGCGGGACGACCGGCTGGAGCACGCGATCATGAGCCTTCTGGCCGAGCACGCCTTCGCGGACGGCGACTACGAAGGCGCCCTGAGCGCGAACCTGGCGGCGGGCGAGGCGGCCGAACGCCTCGGCGAGGCCGATCTCGTCGGCGCGTCGGGCGCCTCCCGCATGATGACCCTGTCCTGCCTGGGCCGCTGGGCCGAGGTGGACGAGCTCTACGAGCGGCTGCGCAGCCGCCCCGCCGATCCCGCCACCCGCTTCGCCCTGGACTACGCGCGCATGGCCACCGCCTCCACGGCCGGCCGCACGCGTCTGGCCCTGCGCACCGGCGAACGGCTCATCGAGCTCCTGCTGCGGCTGGGCCTGCCCCGCGGGGTCGCCTTCATCGCCGAGCAGACCGCCCGCATGCTCGCCCTGAGCGACCGCCGGGAGGAGGCGGTGGAGCGTCAGCGCCTCGCCGTCGAGCGCCTCCGCAGCGCGGGCGACGCGGCGACGGCCGCCCGAACCGAGCTGGGCCGCCTGCTCGTGCACGAGGGGCGGGCGCAGGAGGCGGTCCGCACGCTGGAGCCGATCGCCGCGCCCCTGCTGGCGGACGACTCGGTCCCGGCGCAGCGCTTCGGCGTCTGCGAGGTGGAGGCCCTGCTCTTCCTGGCCTACGCCCGGCGCGAGCTCGGGCAGCGGGACCGGGCCCTGGCCGGCTGGCTCGCAGCGCGGGACGCGGCGCTCGCGATCGGCCGCCCGCAGCTCGCGCTCGCCGCCGCGAAGCACTTCGCCCAGGAGGCCGCCGAGGCCGGCGACTACGCGGCCGTGGAGCGGGAGCTGCGCCCCCTGCTGCCGCTCGCGATGGAGTCCGAGGACCCGGACGAGGCGGTGACCCTGCTGGACCTGCTGGGCCTGAGCCGGGCCTGGTCGCAGGACGAGCGGGGCCTGGCGGACCTGCGGGCCGCGGCGGGCCTGGCCGCGGGCGGCGAGCGCGCCGACGACATCGAGGCGTCCTTCGCGATCGCGCTGGCGGCGCTCGGCCGCACCGACGACGCCGTCGCCCGCTGGCGGTCGATCGGCGACGAGTACACGGGCGAGGCGGCGGCGCTCGGGGTGCTGCGGGCCGCCGAGCTGCTCGCCTCGGCCGGTCGGCCGCAGGAGGCGATCGCGCTGTGCGAGCGGGCCGCCGGGATGCCCGGGATCGCCGAGCGCCGAGCGGCCGAGATCCGGCAGCGGCTGCATCTGCTGCGCGAGGGGAGCGGCTCCGCCGAAGCCGAGCGCTCCG
>JAUNLB010000140.1:6329-6618 GCA_030532485.1 Pseudoclavibacter sp. | reverse complement strand
CTCGGTACCCCGGGTCCTGCGGGTCCTGCGCGGCCGGATCCGGGTAGGCCGCCTGTTCGGCGTGCTCCGGGGCTTCGAAGCCCGGGGCTCCCAGCGGGTCGACGCCCGCCTGCGTCCCGGTCTGCCTGCCGGGGACCCGGTAGTGGTTGTAGAGCGCGTCCTCCTCCTCCGGGGAGAGGTTCTGGTCGATCTCGGTGGCCGGGGCGGCCAAGACGTGCGCCTTGCCGTAGGGGACGAGGATCTGCTTGCCCTCCAGTCGGGCCTCGTCGAGGGGGATGAAGAACTCCTT
>JAUNLB010000140.1:0-6319 GCA_030532485.1 Pseudoclavibacter sp. | reverse complement strand
GGTGCCGAACAGCCCCGTCTTCACCGTGACCCAGTTGGGCTCCTGGGTCTGGTCGTCCAGGTACACCTGACCGACCTTGCCGATGCGCTCGCCGTCCGAGCCGACCACGGTGGCGGTGAAGAGCCTCGTCAGCCGCTCCTGCTGCGCGGCGAGCTGCTCGGCCATGGCCGCGCTCTCGGCGCGGGCCGCGGTCAGGCCGGCCTCCGTCTCCTGGGCCTGCCCGTTCGAGAGCAGCCCCTCGTCCCCGTATCCGTGCGCGTCTGCGGCGAACCGGTCGGGCCGGGGCCCGTCGGGGACGTTCGCATCCTGGTAGGACATGGGTTCCTCCGGGGTGTCGATTCCGTCGCGGCGATGGCCGCGCGCCCCGTCAGCCTAGCGGGGAGGCGGTCCGTCACCGCTGGGAGCATCGGAGTGTCCCTCCTCCGGGCGGCCCTCCTCCGGCTCCCCGACGACCGGCCGGCTCCGCGGTTCGCTCTGCGGCTCGGGCGCTGCGGCGCTCCGGGCGGCCGTGCGCTTCGCCCCCTCCGCGCCCGCGGGGGCCTGCGCGGCCGCCGGCCGCTCCATCTCGACGGCGGCCGCCGGCAGCGGGCCGGTCGGCCGGGCGCCGCGCCGGCGCAGTGCGCGCAGCAGCAGCCACAGCGTCGACAGCAGGATCGCCAGGACCCCCAGCCCCGGCAGCGCGAAGCCGAACGCGGTCGCCGCCGTGCCGAGGACATAGAGGAGCATCTCCCATCCCGCCCGCAGGCCGCCGAGGAAGCCGGCGGGGCGCGGGCTCGGCGTCTCGGCGCTCCAGGTGACGACGGACAGGTCGAGGGTCGACATCGCGCTGCGGTCCTTCAGGACCTCCAGCTGGGAGCGCAGGCTCTGCAGCTCCGCCTCGCGCGCCGTGATCTCGCGCTCGACCTCGAGCAGATCGGCGATCTCGCCCTGCTGCCTCAGCATGCCCCGCAGCCCCTCCAGGGAGGACTCCAGGGTCCGGATGCGGGCCTCCAGGTCCGTCCGCTCGAGCGTGACGTCCTCGCTCAGGGTCTCCAGGGAGTGGACCTCGCCGAGCTCGCGCAGGCGCGCGAGCAGATCCTCGTAGCGGTCCGCGGGGACCCGGATCGTCAGCTCGACCCGCGCGGTCCCGCCCCCGGCGCCGGACTCGTCGCGCCGGTCGATGCGTCCGTCCAGCTCGGTCGCGGCCAGTTCGGCGGCGCCCGCGGTGCCCGCGACGTCCTCGTTCGCGATCGTCATGACGCCGCTGGTCACGACGGTCCGCCCGTCCCGGGCGGTGTCGGCGGTCACCGCGCCGCCCGGGCCCGTCTGCGCTTCGGCGCCCTGCTGGGCCTGCTCGGGGGCGAGATGTTCCTGGTCCGGGGCCGAGGCGGAGGGCGGGGCGGCGCACGCCGTCAGGCCGGCGAGTAGCGCGGCGCCGATCGCGACGACGCGGATGCGGGAGCGCGGTGTCTTCATGGCTCCATCGAACTCCGGTTCGCCCGTGGCGCGCCAGTCTTTCCGGGCGCGAGGCCCGGTTCTCCGCCGTCCGGCCGAGGCCCCGTCGCCCTCGGCGGGGAACGGGCCTGCTCCTCGGCGACGAGGCAGACGTGGACCGCTCGGCCCCCGCGGTGTGCGCCGCATCGCTCCGCTCCCGGCGACGGGGGGAGCGTGACGTCGGGGTGACCGGGATCAGTCGGACCTCGGCGTCGCTCCCGGCTACGAGGGGAGCGTGAGCGGGATCGTGTCGGTTCGGGGCCGCGCGTCCCGTCCCCGCAGGTCCGGGATCGCCCGCAGGAAGAGCGCGAGCAGCAGCACGCCGAGCACCCCGAGTCCCGCACCGACCCACAGGGCGCCGACGCCGCCGTGCAGATCGATCGCGACGCCCGCCGCCGCGCTGCCCGCGGCGGCGCCGATGAGCTGGCCGGTGCCCATCCAGCCGTAGGACTCGGCGGTCTCGCTGAAGCGCAGCTGCGAGGAGACCGCGGCGAAGCTGCCCGAGAGGGTCGGGGCGATGCCGAGCCCCGAGACGAAGTAGGAGACCCCCAGCCACCACGCCTCCTGCGCGAAGAGCGCCATGACCAGCCCGGCGGCGACGATGCCCATGCGCAGCACGAGGCGCACGGGGGTGAGGGAGCGGTGGCCGAGGGCGAAGCCGCCGACGAAGGAGCCGACCGAGTACACGGCCAGCAGGATCCCGGTCTCCGGCCGTTCGTGGCCGAAGAGCGCGACGGTGGCCGCCTCGACCGCGGCCGCCGAGCCGATGAGCAGGAAGCCGAGCGCGGTCATGAGCAGCACGATCCGGATCCGCAGCACCCGGCCCAGGCGGTGGCGCGACGGGGGGATGCGCACGCTGCCGACTGCCGGGGCGGTGATGAACCAGGCGGCCCCGAGCGTCAGGATGATCGAGCACAGCACGATGCCCGCGGGCGGGCTGAAGGCGAAGGCGACGAAGGTCGCGGCGACCGGTCCGACGACCCAGATGATCTCCTGCAGCGAGGCGTCGAGGCTGAACAGCGGCTGCAGCTGGGCGCTGTTGACGACCTTGGGGTAGATCGTGCGCACCGCGGGCGTGATGGGCGGGATGACCAGGCCCGCGAACCCGGCCACGATCGAGACCGCCCACAGGGGCAGCGGCACCAGGGCGAGCACGAGCAGATCCGCGGCGGTGAGGATCGTCGCGAGGGTGAGGACGGGGCGCATGCCCAGTCGCCCCATGAGCCGGCCGGCGACGGGCCCGGAGACGGCCTGCCCGATCGAGAGGGCCGCGAGCACGACGCCGGCGGCCGTGTAGCTGCGGTACAGCTGCTCGATGTGGATGAGGATCGCGAGCGACAGCATGCCGGCGGGGAAGCGCGCCGTGAGCTGGGAGGCGAGCAGGCGCGCGACACCGCGGGTGCGCAGGACGTCGAGGTAGTTCTTCACGTTCCCTCCAGAGTAGGGCCGAATCGGCCCCGCCGTGGCGCCGCGCCCGGGACGCCCACCCCGGGTGCGGGGCGACCGGGCCGGGACGGGTGCTGTGAGCTGTCCGCGAAGCCCGCGAGAGCGGCTCGGGAACCGTGCTCGCGACGCGCCCGGAGGGGAGCGGCGACGCGCCGGGGGCTCGCGCGGGCAGGGGCGGCGCAGACCCCGAGGTGAGGGGAGGAATGCTCGATACTGCACGGAGGGTGTCGCGGGACACGGCGGAGTCACATGCTTGTGACCCAACATCTTGTGGTGCTAAGTTTCTCGGGCACAAGATGCTGTGGCTGGCCCCACGACAGCCTGCACTCGTCGACACTCGAAACAGGAGCAGAACTCATGGCAATTGCCGTCTACAGCAAGCCCTCGTGCGTGCAGTGCACCGCCACCTACCGCGCCCTGGACCGCCGCGGCATCGAGTACGAGGTCTTCGACGTGTCGGTGGACGAGAAGGCGCTGGCCGCGGTCCGGGAGCTCGGCTACATGCAGGCCCCCGTCGTGGTGACCGAGGACGACCACTGGTCGGGTTTCCGCCCCGACAAGATCTCGGCGCTGGCCTGAGGCCGGGTCGGGGGCGGGCGTGACCAGGCTCATCTACTTCTCCAGCGTCTCGGGCAACACGAAGCGCTTCGTGGAGAAGCTCGGCCGTCCCGCCGCCCGCATCCCGCTGCGCCCGGGCGATCCGCCCCTGGCCGCGGACGAGCCCTACGTGCTGATCGTGCCGACCTACGGGGGCGGCGACGGTCGCGGCGCCGTCCCCAAACAGGTCATCGCCTTCCTCAACGTCCCGGCGAACCGCCGGCTGTTGCGCGGCGTCATCGCCGGCGGCAACACCAACTTCGGCGAAGCCTACGGTCTGGCCGCCGACATCATCGCCGACAAGTGCGGCGTCCCCGCCCTGTACCGCTTCGAGCTCTTCGGCACGCCCGAGGACGTCGAGGCCGTGAACTCCGGATTGGACTCGTTTTGGCAACGAACACCGCCGTCACCGACCCCGTGACCCCGGCCCTCCAGGCGCAGGGCGCGAGCGGCATGGACTACCACGCGCTCAACGCGATGCTGAACCTCTACGACGCGGAGGGGCGCATCCAGTTCGACAAGGACCGCGAGGCGGCCCGCGAGTACTTCCTGCAGCACGTGAACCAGAACACGGTGTTCTTCCACGACCTGGAGGAGCGGCTGGAGTACCTCGTCGAGAACGACTACTACGAGCCGGAGGTGCTCGACCAGTACCGTTTCGACTTCATCCGGGAGCTGCGGGAGCGCGCCTTCCGCCGCAAGTTCCGCTTCCCGACCTTCCTGGGCGCCTTCAAGTTCTACACCTCCTACGCGCTCAAGACCTTCGACGGCAAGCGCTACCTGGAGCGCTTCGAGGACCGGGTCCTCATGGTCGCCCTGGGGCTCGCCCGCGGCGACGAGCAGCTGGCCGAGTCGCTCCTGGACGAGATGATCTCGGGTCGCTTCCAGCCGGCCACCCCGACCTTCCTCAACACCGGCAAGAAGCAGCGCGGCGAGCTGGTCAGCTGCTTCCTGCTGCGCATCGAGGACAACATGGAGTCGATCGGCCGCTCCATCAACTCGGCGCTGCAGCTGTCCAAGCGCGGCGGCGGGGTCGCCTTCTGCCTCTCCAACATCCGCGAGCACGGCGCGCCCATCAAGCAGATCCAGAACCAGTCCTCGGGCATCATCCCCGTCATGAAGCTGCTCGAGGACAGCTTCTCGTACGCGAACCAGCTGGGAGCGCGCCAGGGCGCCGGGGCGGTCTACCTGCAGGCCCACCACCCGGACATCATGCGCTTCCTGGACACCAAGCGGGAGAACGCGGACGAGAAGATCCGGATCAAGACGCTCTCGCTCGGCGTGGTCGTCCCCGACATCACCTTCGAGCTGGCCAAGAAGGACGAGGACATGTACCTGTTCTCGCCCTACGACGTGGAGCGGGTCTACGGGGTGCCCTTCGGCGACCTCTCGGTGACCGAGAAGTACTACGAGATGGTCGACGACCCCCGCATCCGCAAGAGCAAGATCGGTGCGCGGCAGTTCTTCCAGACGCTCGCGGAGATCCAGTTCGAGTCCGGCTACCCCTACATCATGTTCGAGGACACGGTGAACCGCGCGAACCCCATCGAGGGGCGGATCAACATGTCCAATCTGTGCAGCGAGATCCTCCAGGTCAACACCCCGACCCGCTACAACGAGGACCTCTCCTACGCGGAGGTCGGCGACGACATCTCCTGCAACCTCGCCTCCCTGAACATCGCGGCGACGATGGACTCGCCCGACTTCGGCCGCACGGTGGAGACCGCGATCCGCGGGCTGACGTCCGTGAGCGAGATGAGCGACATCCAGTCGGTGCCCTCGGTCGCCAAGGGCAACGCCGGCTCCCACGCGATCGGGCTCGGGCAGATGAACCTGCACGGCTACCTGGGGCGCGAGCGCATCCACTACGGCTCCGAGGAGGGCCTGGACTTCACGAACATCTACTTCTACACGGTCGCCTACCACGCGGTGCGGGCCTCCATGCTGCTGGCCAGGGAGCGGGGCCGCGCCTTCGCGGGCTTCGAGCGCTCCAAGTACGCGACCGGGGAGTACTTCGACAAGTACACCGAGCGCGAGTGGGCGCCCCGCACGCAGCGGGTGCGGGAGCTGTTCGAGCACGTCCACGTGCCCACGCAGGACGACTGGCGGCAGCTGCGCGAGGACGTCGCCCGCCACGGCATGTACAACCGCAATCTGCAGGCCGTGCCGCCGACCGGCTCGATCAGCTACATCAACCACTCCACCTCCTCGATCCACCCGATCGCCTCGAAGATCGAGATCCGCAAGGAGGGCAAGATCGGCCGGGTCTACTACCCGGCGCCGTATCTGGACAACGACAACCTGGAGTACTTCCAGGACGCCTACGAGATCGGCTACGAGAAGATCATCGACACCTACGCCGAGGCGACCCAGCACGTCGACCAGGGGCTGTCGCTCACGCTCTTCTTCAAGGACAGCGCGACGACCCGGGACATCAACAAGGCCCAGATCTACGCCTGGCGCAAGGGCATCAAGACGATCTACTACATCCGACTGCGCCAGCTCGCGCTGGAGGGCACCGAGGTCGAGGGCTGCGTCAGCTGCATGCTGTAGCGGCGCCCGGCCCCGAGGAACGACCCGCAGACCCGCCACGCCAGGCGCACGACGAGCCAGACGCACGGAGAGAGAGCCAATGACCCCCCCATCCCAGACCGGCCACCTGCTCGACCAGGTCCAGGCCATCAACTGGAACCGGATCCAGGACGACAAGGACGTGGAGGTGTGGCACCGGCTGACGGGCAACTTCTGGCTGCCCGAGAAGGTGCCGCTGTCCAACGACATCCAGTCCTGGTCCACGCTCACC
>JAUNLB010000139.1 GCA_030532485.1 Pseudoclavibacter sp. | reverse complement strand
TGTCGGTCATGCGTGATACCCCTCTGTTCTGTCCACAGGTGGACGTCGGCGTACCGCCGGAGTGGACCGAGTGGTGCTTGCTGATGGTTCTGTCCACAGGTGGACGGCGGCGTAGCCGCGCCACGGCCGCCACGCCTCGGCCAGCTCCTGCGCCCGCCGTCGGCTCGGCACGCTCCCGGCCAGACGGCCGAGCGTCCGGCGCAGCACGAGGTCCCCGGCGGGGAAGGCGTCCGGATCGCCCAGGCAGCGCAGGGCGATCAGCTCCGCCGTCCACGGCCCGATCCGGGGCAGCTCGAGCAGCCGCGCCCGGGCCCTGCGCCGGTCGGCCCCCGCGTCGAGCCGCAGCCCGGCCGCGAGCGCCCCGGCCAGCGCCACGAGCGCCGTCGCCCGGTTGCCGTCGATGCGCAGGCGCTCGCGGACCCCGGCGACGCCGTCGGCGAGGATCGCGGCCGCCTGCGGGGCCGAGCGCCACGATCCGTCGAGCCCCTCGGCCCGCCCGCCGTAGGCGGCGACCGCCCGGCCCTGCACGGTGCGGGCGGCGGCGACCGAGACCTGCTGGCCGAGCACGGTCATCAGCGCCGTTTCGGCCGGGTCCGCGGCGCCGGGGATGCGGACGCCGGGCCGGGCGGCCGCGAGCGGTCCGAGCAGCGGGTCGGCCGCGAGCAGCCCGGTCACCGGGCCCGGGTCGGCGTCCAGGTCGAGCATGCGGCGCACGGCCGCGATGGCGGGCATGAGGTCGCTCAGCTCCGGCAGCTCCAACCGCACCGCGACCGCGGACTCCGTCCGCGCGGGCTCCCCCTCCCGGGGCCAGCGGATGCGGGCCAGGGCGTGGCCGCCGGGCACGCGCAGGACCCGCTCGTGCCCGGCGCCGTCCTCGTCGGCCCGCTCCAGGCCGGGCACCGCGTGGTTCCGCAGGAAGCGGCGCAGCCCGTCCGCGTCCAGGGGCGGCCGGTAGCGCAGGCGCAGGGCGAGCCGGGGCCGACCCGTGCCCGGGCGGACCGGCTGCGCCACGGGCTCGCCCGGCCTCGGCAGCGCGGAGGGGGCGGCGCCGAACTCGGCCCGCATGGCCTCGTTGAAGCGGCGCAGGCTGCCGAAGCCGGCGGCGAAGGCCACCTCGCTCAACGGCAGCCGGGTCTGCTCGATCAGCTGACGGGCCGCGGCGGCGCGGCGGTGGGCGGCCAGCCGGCCCGGCGTGGTCCCGGCGGCGGCCAGCACGGCGCGGCGCAGCTGCCGCTCGGAGACGTGCAGCGAGTCGGCCAGGCCCGCCACCCCCAGCTCGTCCACCGCACCGTCCCGGATGCGCCGCAGCGCCCGGGCGGCCAGATCCTCCGCGCCGTCCCGGTCCCGCAGGCCCGGCAGCGCGTCCGGGCGGCAGCGCCTGCAGGCCCGGAAGCCGGCCGCCACGCACGCGGCGGCCGTGGGCAGGAAGCGGCAGTTCTCCGGCTTCGGCGTGCGGGCCGGGCAGGAGGGGCGGCAGTAGACGCCCGTCGAGAGGACCGCCAGGAAGAAGCGGCCGTCCCAGCGGGCCTCGCGTCCCGAACAGGCGCGGTAGGCGGCCTCGGGGTCCAGGGGGAGCGCGGGATCGGGCACGCCACGATTCTGCCGCCTCCGGCTGCGTGCCGCTGGCGGTTTCCGGACGCGGCGGTGGGGCGTGCGAGGATGGCTGCATGGCCGGTCTGCTGAGGCGATCCGGGCCCCGGCGCAGCACGATCGCCGAGGAGCCCGTCTGCAACTACGCCGCCGTCGGGGCGACCGCGCTGCCGGACCTGCTGCTCTACCCGCCCCGCGGCTTCGCCGCCGCCCAGCACCAGGCCCGCCTGGGTTCCGGCGAGGCGCGCTGGGAGCGTTCCATCGCCCGGCTCATGCGCTGGGGGGTGCAGCGCGGCGCGGGGCTGGGCGTCGAGGAGGTGCGCAGCGAATCGCTCTCCGGCGACGCCTACCGCTCGATCGTGCACGAGGAGGACGGCGAGGGGGCGGCGAGCATGCGCCGCCCCTACGCGCACCTGTTCGACGCGGCCGATCCCGAGCTCATCCGCCCCGGCATGACCGCCCGCATCGTCACCCGGACGGCGGGGATGCGCTTCGTCAGCCCGGTGCGGGTCATCGCCGTGATCGCGGAGCCGAACGCCTTCGGCTTCTCGATCGGCACCCTCCCGGGCGGCCCGGAGGCCTGCGAGCAGCGCTTCATCGTCTCCCGCAATCCGGACGGGACCGTGTGGATCACGGTGCGCGAGCTCGTGCGGCCCGCCGCGCTGCGCAGCTGGGCGGTCTGGCCGCTCGCGAAGCGGCACCGGGCACGGGTCATGGCCGGCTATCTGGCGGCCCTGCACCCGGCCACGCCGCTGTCCGCCGAGGAGGCCGGCCGCTACGACGCCATCCCCTTCCGGGCCGCCGGAGCGTGACCCGGCCTCGGGCCTTCGGCCGGCTCGCGCTCGGCGGCTCCGGCCGGATCACGGTCGGGGGCGGTACCCTGGGGCGATGACCGCGGACAATCCATTCGGGCAGGTGCTCGTCGCGCTCGTCACGCCCATGACGGCGGACGGCGAGGTGGCCTGGGCCGACGTCGAGCGGCACATGGACGAGGTCATCCGCGCCGGGGCGGACGGCATCGTCGTGAGCGGCACCACCGGCGAGACCTCGACCCTCACGGACGCCGAGAAGATCCGCCTCGTCCGCGTCGGCAAGGAGGTCGCGGCCGGCCGGGCCCGGATCATCACCGGCGGCCCCTCCAACGAGACCGCCCACGCCATCCAGCTGGCCCGGCAGTCCGCCCGGGCCGGGGCGGACGGGGTGATGGCGGTCACCCCCTACTACAACAAGCCCACCCAGGCCGGCATCCTCACCCACTTCCGCATGGTCGCCGACGCGAGCGATCTGCCGATGATCCTCTACGACATCCCCGGCCGCGCCGGTGTGCCGATCCGCTACGAGACGATCCTGCGGGCCGCGAAGCATCCCAACATCGTCGCCGTCAAGGATGCGAAGGGCGATCTCAGCGAGGTCAGCCGAGTGCTGAACCAGAGCGATCTGCTCTACTTCGCTGGGGACGACGCGAACGCGCTGCCGACCCTCGCGATCGGCGGCACCGGGCTCATCGGCGTGACCGCGAACATCGCCGCCGCCCCCTACCGCACGATCGTGGACGCCGTGAACCGGGGCGATCTGCCCGCCGCGACCGCAGCCCACCGGCGTCTGGAGCCGCTCGTGCGCGCGACCATGACCCACGTGCCCGGAACGGTCGCCGCCAAGTACCTCCTGCACGGGCTCGGGCGCATCTCCACGCCGCGCGTGCGCTTGCCGCTGGTGGGGCCGGAGGAGGCCGAAGCGGCCCGCATCGAGCAGGAGATCGAGCTCGTCCGCGAGGTGGAGGGCGCCGACTTCCGCGACTTCCGCCCCGATCGCAACGCGGCGGCGGGCGGGGCGCTGCCGCGCGTCGCCGGCACGACGCGGCAGTGAGCGGCGCGCAGAGGGGCCGCCGGAACGGCCCGGGCGGGCAGGCGGCCCGCACGACACGAATCGACGGACCGCCGGGAAGACGGAACGGACCAGGCGGGCACGCGGCCCGCACGACACGAATCAACCGACTGCCGGAAAGGCGAATATGACCAGAACCGAAGACCTGCCCGAACTCGCCCCGGGGACGCTGCGCATCATCCCGCTCGGCGGCCTGGGCGAGGTGGGGCGCAATATGGCGACCTTCGAGATCGACGGGAAGATCCTCATCGTCGACTGCGGGGTGCTGTTCCCCGAGGAGACCCAGCCGGGCGTGGACCTCATCCTGCCCGACATCGCCCCGGTGCGGGAGCGTCTGGACGACGTGGTCGGCATCGTGCTGACCCACGGCCACGAGGACCACATCGGCGCCGTGCCCTATCTGCTGCGGCTGAAGCCCGACATCCCGCTCATCGGCTCGACCCTCACGCTCGCCCTCATCGAGGCGAAGCTCAAGGAGCACCGCATCCGGCCGTACACCCTCACGGTCGCCGAGGGCCAGGTGGAGGAGCTGGGCCCCTTCACCCTGGAGTTCGTGGCCGTCAACCACTCGATCCCCGACGCGCTGGCGGTGCACATCACCACGGCGGCCGGCACGGTGCTGCACACGGGCGACTTCAAGATGGACCAGCTGCCGCTGGACCGTCGGCTGACGGATCTGCGCGCCTTCGCGCGGCTGGGCGAGCGCGGCGTGGACCTGTTCATGGCGGATTCCACGAACGCCGAGGTGCCGGGCTTCACGCCCACCGAGCGGCAGATCGGCCCGGTGATCGAGGACGTCATCCGCCGCACGCCGGGCAAGGTGGTCGTCGCCAGCTTCTCCAGCCACGTGCACCGCGTGCAGCAGGTCATCGACGCGGCCGTCGCGAACGGCCGACGGGTCGCGCTCATCGGCCGTTCCATGGTGCGCAACATGGGCATCGCGGCCGAGCTCGGCTACCTCGACGTGCCCGAGGGGGTGCTCGTCGACCACCGCAAGGCGGGGGACGTGCCGGACGATCGGATCGTCTACATGTGCACCGGCTCCCAGGGCGAGCCGATGGCGGTGCTCAGCCGCATCGCCGCCCGCAGCCACGCGATCGAGGTGGGCGAGGACGACACGGTGATCCTCGCCTCCAGCCTCATCCCGGGCAACGAGAACTCCGTGTTCCGGGTCATCAACGCCCTCATCAAGCTGGGGGCGAACGTCGTGCACAAGTCGAACGCGAAGGTGCACGTCTCCGGTCACGCCTCGGCCGGCGAGCTGCTGTACTGCTACAACATCGTCCAGCCCCGCTACGCGATGCCCGTGCACGGCGAGTTCCGGCACCTGGTGGCCAACGGCGAGGTGGCCAGGCAGTCCGGCATCGACGCCGAGCGGGTGCTCGTGGTGGAGAACGGGGCGGTCGTGGAGATGCGGGACGGGAAGGTCTCGCAGCGCGGCCAGGTGGACATCGGCTACATCTACGTGGACGGTTCGACGGTCGGCGCGATCACCGAGGCGGACCTGAAGGACCGGCGGATCCTGTCCGAGGAGGGCTTCATCTCGATCTTCACGGCCGTGGAGATCGCGACCGGGCGGATCCTCGTGGGCCCGGAGATCCACGCCCGCGGCTTCGCCCCGGACGAGACGGTCTTCGACGACATCAAGCCGGGCATCGAGAAGGCGCTCAAGGAGGCCATCGAGTCGGGGACGACGAACCAGTACCAGCTCTCGCAGGTCGTCCGTCGCACGGTGGGCCGCTGGGTCAACACGCGCCACAAGCGGCACCCGATGATCATCCCGGTGGTGCTGGAGGCCTGAGCGTCGCCGTGCCCCCTCGCATCCCGCGGCGGAGTCCGGAGCCTCGACGGGCTCGTGCGCATACGACCATGCCCGTCCTCCCTCCCGCGGCGGAGTCCGGATATCCCCCGGACGGCTATGCCGCCCGCCGGATGCCGGGCCCCTTCGCGGGGCGCTAGCTTTGGATCGACGTCCCGAATCCGCGCCCGCGGCGCGGACCGCGAGAAAGGCCGAGCGTGCGCGTCTGGAAGAAGTGGATCCTGCCGATCCTGAAGGGTCTGGCGGTGCTGATCGTGGTGCTCTCGCTCGCGAAGATCGCGTTCTTCCCCGGCGGCGAGGAGGAGGGGGCGACGCCCACCGGGGCCATCGCCGACCCCGCCGTCTCGCCCGTGATCGGGACCGTGACGAACGACCTGTCGATCAAGGCCACCGTCCAGGAGGACGAGGTGCAGATCGGCAAGGCCCCCATGAACGGGGTGGTCCAGGAGGTGTACGTCCAGAAGGGCGCGGAGGTCACCTCCGGCCAGGTGATCGCCTCGATCAGGCAGGAGACGCCCCGCGACCCGATCCAGAACGAGGACGGCAGCGTCACCCAGCAGGAGCCGGAGGTCAGCTGGGGCGAGGTCACCGCGCCGGCGACCGGCACGGTGACGAGCCTGGACATCATCGCCCGGCAGCAGGTGACCGCGGGCGAGGCGGCCGTGCAGGTCACCCCCTCGACGCTGCTGGTGGCCGGCACCATCCCGCCCGTGCAGCGCTACCGCCTGAGCGAGCAGCCGAGCGAGGGGCAGGTGACGATCCAGGGGGGACCGGCGACCTTCACCTGCACGGACCTCAAGATCTCCTCCGGATCCCAGGGGCAGTCCGGCGGCGGCGCCGGCTCCGACTCCTCCGGTCAGCCCGGCGCTCCCGGCGCTCCGGGGGCCGCCGCGGGCGGCGGGGGCGCCGGCGGCTCGGCGAACGAGTCGCGGGTCTCCTGCCGGGTGCCCGAGGCCGTGCAGGTGTTCCCCGGTCTGGAGGCGACCCTGCTCATCCACGGCGGCATCGCCGAGAACGTGCTGACCCTGCCGGTGACGGCCGTCAAGGGCGGCTCCGGCTCCGGCGTGGTGATCGTGCTGGGCGAGGGCGACGCCCGCGAGGAGCGGCCGGTGGTCCTGGGCATGTCCGACGGCACGGTGGTCGAGATCGTCGAGGGCGTGGCGGAGCACGAGCGGGTGCTGGAGTTCTTCCCGGGCGCCACCGCGCCGAGCGAGACGTGCACGATCGACCCGACCACGGGCGAGGAGTACTGCGAGCAGGGCGAGAGCGGGGAGCCGGGCGCATGAGTCTTCTGGTGTTGGAGGGGGTGATGAAGGAGGTGCGGACGGTGGAT
>JAUNLB010000138.1 GCA_030532485.1 Pseudoclavibacter sp. | reverse complement strand
TGGGGGGACTGGCGGGGCCGCGGGGGCCGGGCGCGCGCCCCTCGCTCAGGGGTCGTGCTGCACGGGCGGACGGATCGACAGCTGCTCGACGGCCGCCTCCGGGCCGGCCTGGACGACCGCGAGCACCGCGGCGGCGACCGCGTCGGGGGACAGGTGCTGGGACCCGCGGTACTCGGCGGCGCCGGCCCGCTCCCACAGCTCGCGCTGCATGTCCGTGTCGACCCGGCCGGGGTGGATCGAGCAGACGCGCACGCGACCCCGTTCCTCGGCCCGCAGGGCGTCGCTGAAGGCGCGCAGCGCGAACTTGCTCGCCGAGTAGGCGGCGGACCCGGGGCCCGCGACGAGGCCCGCGCCCGAGTTGATCGTCACCACCAGCCCCTCGGCCGCCCGCAGCGCCGGCAGGAGCCTGCGGCTCAGATCGGCGACGGCCGTCACGTTGAGCGCGAGCACCCGCTCCCACTCGGCCCGCGGCGTGTCCGCGACGTCCCCCGACACGGCCACGCCCGCGCTGTGCACGAGCAGGTCCAGACGGTCGATGCCGGCGCAGGCCCGGGCGACCGCCCGCTCGTCGACGAGGTCCGCCACGAAGACGTCCGCGTCCGGCAGCGCCTCCGCGACGCGCCGGGCGCCCGCGGCGGCGGTGGCGCCCACCAGGACGCGGTGGCTCGGGCCGAGGGCCCGGCAGATCGCGCGGCCGATGCCGCGGCTGCCGCCGGTGACGAGGGCGAGGGGCCTGGTCGTGCGCATGCCGTCAGGCTAGCGGCAGCCGCTGCCGCCACCCCTCCGCCGGGCGCCGGAGCAGTTCCGGCACCGGGTGCTCCCGCCAGATCCCGGAGGCCTCGAAGGGGAGGAATGGGAGCCAGAGCAGGTCTTCGGGGTTGCCGCCGGGGGCGAGCGGGCCGTCGCCCGTCTCCAGCGCGGGCTCCTCGCCGACCGGTTCGCCTCGGACGACCGGGCCGTCCTGGGTCACCCACACCTCCCGGAGCAGTTCGCCGTCGCGCAGGACCTGGTAGCCGTAGACGTGGGCCGTGGAGCCGCTGCAGGACAGGGACCAGGTGCCGGGCAGCTCCGGGCGTCTCTCGGGGGTTCCGGAGAGCCGCGGCAGCGGGGCGGAACCGGTCATGATCACGGTCCAACCTCCGTCGCGGACGACGCCCACTTCGAAGTCGTGGAGCAGCGTCGCCTCGTCGAGCGTGACCGTCTGCCCGCTCGGACTCAGGCCGATCTCGTCCAGTTCCTCGTCGCTCAGCTCGCGGTGGAGGATCGCGACGATCGCGTCCATGCCCGTGGCGGGCGGTTTCTGCACCGGGCCTGGCCGCGGGCCCCGCGTTCAGGCCGGGGCCGGCCCGTCCTCGGCCCCCTCCTCGCCCTCGCCCGGCTCCTCGCCCTCGGCTGCGGCGCCGCCGGAGGGGGCCCGGCCGAAGGCGTCCGGGTCCTGGAGCAGCGAGGCGATGGCCTCGTCCATGTCGTCGGGCGCGGTCCGGCCCATCGCCAGCCGCTGCACGAGCACCTCGGGGTGGTCGATGTCCTCGCTGCCCGGCACCGCGTCGAAGTGCTCCCACAGCGCGTCCCGGGCGGCGGGCCCGTGCGCCTCGGTGACCGCCCGCCACATGGCGGCCGCCTCGCGCAGCCGCCGCGGGCGCAGCTCCAGGCCCACCAGGGAGGCGAAGGCGTGCTCGGCCGGCCCGCCGGTCGCCCGGCGTCGGCGCACCGACTCGGCGATCGCGGCCGCGCGCGGCAGCCGGGCCGTCGCGTCCTCGGTCACCACGTCCACCCAGCCCTCGATCAGGGCGAGCATCGTCTCGATGCGGGTCAGCGCCGCCTCCTGCCCCGGCGTGCGGGGCGGGATGAAGCGCCCCGATTCCAGCGCGGCCCGGATCGTCTCCGGATCCTGGGGGTCCAGCTCCTCGGCCAGCTCCTCGATGCGGGACACGTCGATCGTGATGCCCCGCGCGAACTCGGTCACGGCCGTCACCAGGTGCAGGCGCAGCCACTTCGCGTGCTGGAACAGCCGGGCGTGCGCGAGCTCCCGCACCGAGAGGTACAGCTCCACCTCGCCCGGGTCCAGATCCAGCCCGGCCCCGAAGGCCTCGACGTTCTGCGGCAGCAGCACCGGCCGGGACCGCTCCAGCACGGGCACCCCGATATCGCCGCCGGACACCGTCTCGGCGGCCAGGCGTCCCACGACCTGCCCCAGCTGCACCGCGAACAGCGCCCCGCCCACGCCGCGCATCATGCCGTCCGACTGCTCGACGAACTCCGCCATCTCCGGCGGGGCCTGATCGCGCAGCACGCCCATGAGCGCGTCCGAGATGCTCCGGGCCACCGGCTCGCACACCTGGGACCAGAACGGCATGGACTGCGCGATCCACTGCAGGCGGGTGATCGTCGCCGGCGGCTCGAGCAGCCCGCCCAGCCGGGTCGTCTCGCCCAGCCACAGCTCCGCCAGCCGGGCGGCCTGCGCGAAGCGCTCCCGGGTCGCCTCGTCCACTTCCCGATTCTGCGGCCGCGCCACCTGCCGGGCCTGCTCCAGGGCCGTGTTCCAGTCCGGCGTCGGCCCCGCGTGGTTCAGGGCCTCCTGCATGCGGGCCATGAACTGCCGGATCGCGGCCGGGTCCTGCGGCAGCCCGGCCACCCCCGCCAGCCGTTCGGGGTCGAAGCCGCCCCCGCCGGACAGGATCTCCCGCAGCAGCTCGCGCAGCTCCTCCTGCGGGTCCTGCGGATCGTCGTCGCGGCCGGCCGCACCGGCCCCGTCGTAGTCGGCCATGGCACTCCTCCCAGCGGATTCGCTCTACGCTAGCCCCTGCGCCCTTGGCCGCAGCGGTGAACGGCGCCGCGGCGCGCTGCCTGTGCGCGCCGCGCGAACACGATCCGACCACCGGCGCACCCCGCCCCGTCGAGAGGCCCAGCGTGACCCCCAGCCCCGAAGCGCCCGCCCCCGCCGGCACCCGAAGGCCCCGGCGCACGCGTACCGGACTCGTCCTGCTGACGGTCGGCTGCGCGCTGCTGCTGGGGATGGGGCTCACCCCCTCCCCGTACGTGCTGCGCCAGCCCGGCCCCGCCTTCAACGCGATCGGCGAGGTCGCCCTCCAGGAGGGCGCCCCGCCCGTGCAGGTCGTCACGATCGAGGGGGCCGAGAGCTTCCAGCCCCGCTCCGGCGGCCTGCAGGTGATGACCGTCAACATCGCCGGCAACCCCGTCAGCCAGCCCAGCTGGTTCGAGGCCCTCGGCGCCTACCTGGACCCCTCCCGGGACGTGCTGCCGGTGGAGGCCTACTATCCGCCCGGCGCCAGCCGCGAGCAGCGCGACGAGCAGAACCGGATGCTCATGGAGTCCTCGCAGGCCGACGCGGTGGCCGCGGCCCTCCTCAACCGCGGCTACGAGGTGCCCCGCAGGCTGACGGTCGGCGAGGTCGTCGAGGGCGCGGCGGCCGAGGGCGTCCTGCAGGCCGGCGACGCGATCCTCAGCGCCGACGGTCGGCCGCTGGAGAGCCCGGAGGCGCTCACGCAGTTCTTGGCCGACAACGGCGAGCGGGAGGCCGTCTTCCGCATCCTGCGCGACGGCGCGGAGTCCGAGGTGCGCATCGCCCCGCGCATCACCGAGGTGGACGGGGTCTTCGCCCCCCGGCTGGGCGTGATCATCGGCATGCGCTACGACTTCCCCGTGGACGTGCGCATCGAGCTGGGCAACGTGGGCGGGCCGAGCGCCGGCCTCGTGTTCAGCCTCTCGATCATCGACAAGCTCACCCCCGGGGACCTGGCGGCCGACAGGCAGATCGCCGGCACCGGCACGATCTCGCCCGACGGCACGGTCGGTGCGATCGGCGGGATCCGGCAGAAGCTCTACGCGGCCGAGTCCATCGGGGCGCAGGCCTTCCTGCTGCCCCGGGCGAACTGCGCCGAGGCGCTCGCGGGCGGATCCGTGCCCGGGGAGGTGCCGCTCTACGCGGTCGAGACCCTGGACGAGGCGCTGGCGGCGGTCGAGCACATCACGAGCGACGGGAGGGCAGGCTCCCGCACCGGCTGCGAAGCCGCGGCAGAGCCCGCGGGATAGGATGTGCGGACGCGATACCGACGACGACGGGGACGATGTGAGCACCTCTTCCGCAGCCAATCCCGCCCAGCCGAACCGCCCCGGCAGGACGAGCGGCGGGCGGCCCAGGCCGCTCGTGCTGACCCTCGTGGTCGTGGCCGCGCTCATCGCCGCCTTCTTCTGGCTCGCCGGATTCTACGCCGACATCCTGTGGTACGAGCAGCTCGGCTACCTGGGGGTGCTGCTGACCCGCTGGGGCGCGTCGGCGGCCATGTTCGGCGTGGGCCTGCTCGGCATGGCGGTGCCGCTCGTCGTCACGCTGCAGATCGCCTACCGCACCCGCCCCGTCTACGCCAAGCTGGGCGCCCAGCTGGACCGTTACCAGGAGATCGTCGAGCCCCTGCGCCGCGGCGCGATGATCGCGATCCCGGTGGTGCTCGGCGTCTTCGCCGGGGCTGCGCTGTCCACCACCTGGCAGGCCGTGCTCATGTGGCTGCACGCGACGCCCTTCGGCCAGGTCGACCCGCGCTTCGGCATGGACGTCGGCTTCTACGTCTTCCACCTGCCGTTCTGGCGGGGCGTGGTCGCGTTCGCGAGCGCGGTGCTGCTGGCCTGCCTGCTGCTGACGGCGGCGACCTGCTACCTCTACGGCAGCATCCGGGTCACCGGCCGGGACGTGGTCATCTCCAAGGCGGCCCGCACGCAGATCGCGATCCTGGCCGGGCTCTACCTGCTGGCGCAGGCGGTGAGCCTGTGGCTCGACCGTTACGCGCTGCTGACCTCGACCTCGACGTCCTGGACCGGCGCCATGTACACGGACGCCAACGCCCGCATCCCGGGACTGGCGATCCTGGCCGGCGCCTCGCTCATCGTCGCGGCGCTCTTCTTCCTGGCCGCGGTGCTCGGCCGCTGGCGCCTGCCCCTGTTCGGCACGGCGCTGCTGGTCGTGGTCGGCCTGGTGGTGTCGGCCGCCTACCCGGCCCTCGTCCAGCAGTTCCAGGTGCGGCCCTCCGAGCTGCAGCTGGAGGAGCCGTACCTGCAGAACAACATCGACGCGACCCGCGCCGCCTACGGGCTGGACCGGGTCGAGGAGGTCGAGTACAACGCCCAGACCACGGCCGAGCCGGGGCAGCTGCGCTCGGACGCGGTGACCACCGCGAACATCCGCATCCTGGACCCGGCCCTGGTGAGTCCGACCTTCGCGCAGATCCAGCAGGAGCGCTCCTTCTACGCTTTCCGGGAGGAGCTGAGCGTGGACCGGTACCGGATCGACGGCGAGGTGAAGGACGCCGTGGGCGGCGTGCGCGAGGTCAACACGGCGGGGCTGGAGGCCGGTCAGCAGACCTGGGTGAACACGACCCTCGTCTACACGCACGGTTACGGTCTGGTGACCGCCTCCGGCAGCCAGCGCCAGAGCGACGGGCTGCCCTACTTCCTGGAGGGTGGGATGCCGAGCGAGGGCGTGCTGCCCGAATTCACGCCGCAGATCTACTTCGGCCAGAACTCGCCGCAGTACTCGATCGTGGGCCGGCCGGACGGCGCCGAGCCGATCGAGTTCGACCACGTCTCGGACTCGGGCGAGGCGCGTTCCACCTTCGAGGGATCGGGCGGGCCGAACATCGGCGGCTTCTTCAACCGCCTCGTGTACGCGATCAAGTTTCAGAGCGAGCAGATCCTGCTCTCCGAGTACGTGAACGACAACTCGCAGATCCTCTACGACCGGGATCCGGCGCTCCGGGTCTCGAAGGCGGCGCCCTATCTGCACATCGACTCCAAGCCGTACCCCTCGGTCGTCGACGGTCGGGTCGTGTGGATCGTGGACGGCTACACGACCACCGATCTGTACCCCTACTCGCAGGCCCAGTCGCTGGACCAGCTGGTCTCGGAGCAGCCGGGGAGCACGCCGCCGTTCAATCGGATCAACTACATCCGCAACTCGGTCAAGGCCACGGTCGACGCGTACACGGGCCAGGTCGTCCTGTACGCCTGGGACCCGAACGACCCGCTGCTGCAGAGCTGGCAGCAGGTGTTCCCGAACACGCTGCGGCCGATCTCCGAGATGTCCGGCGAGCTCATGAGCCACGTGCGCTACCCGGAGGACATCTTCAAGGTGCAGCGCTCCCTGCTCGCGAGCTACCACATCAAGGAGGCCGGCAGCTTCTACAACGGCCTGAACGCCTGGGAGCTGCCGCTGGACCCGACCGCGCCGTCCTCGGAGAGCCGGGTGCAGCAGCCCTACTACCTGACGATGAAGATGCCGGATCAGGATCCCGCCTTCTCCATCTACAGCACCTTCATCCCCCGGACGAACTCGGGTGCGAACACGCGCAACGTGCTCACCGGCTTCCTGGCGGCCAATGCGAACGCGGGCGGCGAGGACGGGCAGGTGTCCGAGGACTACGGCAGGCTCACCCTGCTGCGGATCACGAACGACAACATCAACGGCCCCGGCCAGATGCAGAACATCTTCAATTCGGACGGTGCGGTCGCCCCGCAGCTGAACCTGCTGGAGCGCGGCGGGCAGACCGCGGTGCTGCGCGGCAATCTGCTGACCCTGCCGGTCGGCGGCGGCTTCCTGTACGTCCAGCCCGTCTACGTCAAGTCGACGGGGAACACC
>JAUNLB010000137.1 GCA_030532485.1 Pseudoclavibacter sp. | reverse complement strand
GTTCGCGCCCACGGCGGCCCCGCCGCCGCCGAGCAGCAGGACGACCGAGCCGAGGGCGAGGATCACGAGCGCGCCGACCATGCTGGAGGCCATGCGGGAGATGAAGCCGCGCGACTCCTGCATGCCCAGCTGGACGATGCAGGTGAGGCAGACGAGCAGGAGCATGAGGATCGACGTCCAGCTCACGTACCGCTCCGGGGTCGCGAGCAGGCCCACGCCGATCGTGCCCGCGATGGCCGCCAGCCAGACGAGGAGGATGCTGAGCCGTTCCCTGGTCACCCCCTCATTGTCGCCCACTCGGCCGCGCATCGCCGCCGCATCGCCGCATAGACTTGCGCTGCGCGGCCGGGACGTGCGCGACGGTCTTGCCCCGCCTCGCGCAGGGGCTGATGCAGATCTCGGCGCGCAAGTGGGCGGACTATGCGCTTGCCCCGCCTCGCGCAGGGGCCAGAGATGCGCTGCGCGGGTGGCGAAGGAGGCGGCATGAGGGACGCGGGCGACGCGGAACGGATCCTCGTGCTCAGCGCGCGGCCCGTCGAGCGGATGCTGCCCGCCCTCGCCCTGCTGCCCCGGCCGCTGCGGACCGTCGAGCCCGGCGCCGACGCCCTCCCCCTCGCCCCCTCCGCGGGCCTCTGCGTCGTGGACGGCGCCGCCGATCCAGCCCGGGCCCGGAGCCTGTGCCCGCTGCTGCGGGCCGCGGCGCCGCACACGCCGATCCTGCTCGTGGTGGACGAGGGGGTGCTGCCCGCCGTGACGGCGGCGTGGGAGGCGGACGAGATCGTGCTGGACACGGCCGGCGCCGCCGAGGTGGACGCGAGGCTGCGGCTGCTGCGCCGGCGCGGCGCGGACGGCCCGGCGGAGAGGGGCGAGGTCATCTCGGTGGGGCATCTGCGCATCGACGAGCGCGCCTACACGGCCGGCTACCGCGGCCGCCAGCTGGACCTGACGTTCAAGGAGTTCGAGCTGCTGCGCTTCCTGGCCGCCCGGCCCGGCCGCGTGTTCACGCGCGAGCGGCTGCTGAGCGAGGTGTGGGGCATCGACTCGTACGGCGGGACGCGCACGGTGGACGTGCACGTGCGCCGGCTGCGCGCGAAGCTCGGCGAGCAGGAGACCGTGATCGGCACCGTGCGCGGCGTCGGCTACCGGCTGCTCGGACGCGAGACGAAGGAGTGACGGCGATCACAGTGACGGCGCGCACAGGGCGCGGATGATGGAACACGCACGGGCCAGACTGGAACGAGCACGGCGTGAGGGCGGCCGCACGGGCGGGCGCCGGGAACGGGAAGGAGCCGGGATGTCCGAGGCGAACGGAGCCGGGACGGTGTTCGAGCGGGCGGCGGGCGATGCGCCGGGGCTGCGGGAGCGGCTCGTGGAGCTGAACGCGGCGGCCGAGGCGGCCGACGGGGTCGCCCCCTTCAACGAGGAGGCCCTGCTGGAGACGGCCCGGCGCACGGCGATCCTCGCGGCGGATCCCGCGGAGCCCGACCGGCCGCTGGGCCTGGCGCTGTTCCGCCCGCTCGACGCCGGCCCCGGCGGCCCGCCCGAGCGCATCGAGGCGGAGCTGGCGGTCGACCCGGCGCACCGCGGCCGCGGGCACGGCCGGCGGCTGCTCGCGGAGCTCCTGCGGCAGGCGCCCGAGACGGTCCTGTGGGCCCACGGCCGGCTGCCGGCCGCCGCAGCGCTCGCCCGCGACGCGGGCATGCGGCAGAGCCGCGTACTGCTGCGCCTGGCCAGGCCCCTGGGACCCGAGGACGACGAGGCGGGCGAGGCGCCCGCGGGCGTGCGCCTGGCGGCCTTCCGCCCCGGCGCGGACGAGGACGCCTTCCTCGCGCTCAACGCCGAGGTCTTCGCCGAGCACCCCGAGCAGGGCGCCCTGGACCGGCGGGGCCTGGCCGCCCGCATGGCCGAGCCCTGGTTCCGGGCCGAGGATCTGCTGCTCGCCTTCGACGAGGAGGACGGCCGCCTGCTCGGCTACGACTGGCTCAAGATCGACCCGGGGAGCGGGCCCGGCCGACAGGGCGAGATCTACGTCGTCGGCGTCGCGGCCGCGGCGGCCGGCCGGGGCCTGGGCCGGGCGCTCATGCGGGCGGGGCTCGCGCGCATGCGGGCGCGCGGGGCCGAGCGGACCACGCTCTACGTGGAGGGCGACAACGAGCGCGCACTGCGCCTCTACCGCTCGCTCGGCTACCGGGAGGAGTTCGCCGACGTGCAGTTCACCGGCCGCCGGAGCTGAGCAAGACCCCGCCGCATCTCCTCCCGCAGTCGGAACTTCGCCGATCCGGAGCCGTCGGCCGCCGATCCCGCGCTAACATGACACGCAGGCGAAAAGGCCTCGAAATCATGACGAAAAGGCGGACGGAAATGGACGGGGGAACCATCACCTCCCTGGCTCTGGGAGCGCTCGGAATCTTCTCGCTCGCATGGGGGCTGTACCTGCGCCGCACGCGTATCCCCGGATTCTTCCGCAAGGACGGAACAGGCGGGTTCCAGTATCTCATCCTGCCGTTCGGCGCACCGGCCATGATCGCCCTCTGCCTGTCGGGCATGCTCGTGCTCGAGGACGGCCCGGGCAACCGCCCTCCCCTCAACGTGATCCTCGCCCCCGTATTCCTCGCGGGCTTCGCATCGGCACTCGTCGTCCTCTACTCGGTGTTCTTCCGCGTTCCCTTCTTCGTCGTCCCCTCCTGGTACCGGCGAGCCCTGCGATCGGGGATTCCGCCGTCCGACAAGGCGATGCTCGCGGCGTTCAAGGGTCTCCCGGTCGAGGAGCAGAGACGACGCGCCGCCGAACAGCGATAGCGGGCGGGCCCGTCGGACCCGGAGGTTTCCCGCCGTCCTCGGAGGAACCCGGGGGACGATGCCTCTCCGACACCGGCGCGAGGAGGGATCCGTGCGACGCGAGGAACACGAGGCGAGGGCCCGGGAACGACGCGGCGGCTGGCTGGCCGCCTCGCTGCTCGCGCTCGTGACCTCGCTGAACTTCGGCTTCCTGTTCTTCCGGCAGCTCGTCCTGGGAGAGGCGCCGTATCTGAGCTGGGCGCTCGGCACCTCCGCCTGCTTCCCGATCTCGGCGGTCATCGCCTTCTGGCTCCTGGCCTCGCGCACCGGCGGCTTCGGCTGAACCCCGAGTTCGGCGGCGCTCGGCCCGTGCCCGGCAGCCTCGCACCGGTGTTCGAACGCCAGGCCGTGCCGCGCGCCTGAACGCACGCAGCCGCGGCGTTTCCCGCTCCGGCGGGTGGGAGGATGGGGGCATGCACGCCCAGACCGACGATCCCGAACGGAGCCGCGCCCGGGAAGGGGCGGCGGAGCCCGACGTCCGGGAGGAGGGGGACGAGGAGGTTCCCGAGCCGGACGAGGAGCTGCCCCGCAGCCGCTTCCTGGACCGCGAGCTCAGCTGGCTCGCCTTCAACCAGCGTGTCCTGGAGCTGGCGGAGGACGAGCAGGTGCCGCTGCTGGAGCGGGCCAACTTCCTGGCCATCTTCGCCTCGAACCTGGACGAGTTCTTCATGGTGCGCGTCGCCGGGCTCAAGCGGCGCATCATGACGGGCCTGGCGGTCCCCACCCCGGCGGGCGTGCCGGCCGAGGAGTCCCTGGCGGCCATCCGGCAGCGGGCCGAGGAGCTGCAGCTGCGCCACGCCCGCGCCTGGACCGAGCGGCTGCGCCCCCTGCTGGCCGAGCAGGAGATCCACATCGTCAGCTGGCAGGAGCTGGCCGACGAGGAGCGCGAGCACCTGCGCGAGGTGTTCCGCGAGCGCATCTTCCCCGTCCTCATGCCCCTCGCGGTCGATCCGGTGCACCCCTTCCCCTACATCTCGGGACTCAGCCTGAACCTGGCGATCCGGGTGCACAACCCCCTCACGGGCAAGGACGAGTTCGCCCGCCTCAAGGTGCCGCAGGGTCTGCCCCGGCTCTACCCCCTGCAGAGCGTGTCCGGCCAGGAGCGCTTCATGCTGCTGGAGGACCTGATCGCCCACCACCTGGAGGACCTGTTCCCGGGGATGACGATCCTCGACCACCACGTGTTCCGGCTCACCCGCAACGAGGACGTGACGATCGAGGAGGACGAGACCGAGAACCTGCTGCAGGCGCTCGAGCAGGAGCTGCTGCGCCGCCGCTTCGGCCCGCCCATCCGTCTCGAGGTCTCCGAGGACATGGACGAGGTCACGCTCGAGCTGCTGAAGACCGAGCTGGACATCACCGACAGCGAGGTGTACGTGCTGCCGGGTCCGCTGGATCTGCGGGGGCTGTTCTCGCTCGGTCAGGTGCGCCGCCCGGATCTGCGCTATCCGACGCACGTGCCGGTGACGGCGCCCGCCTTCCGCACCTCCGACTCGGACGAGCAGGCCGATCTGTTCGGCGCGGTCTCGCGGGGCGACGTGCTCGTGCACCACCCCTACGAGTCCTTCTCGACGAGCGTGCAGGCGTTCCTGGAGCAGGCTGCGCGGGACCCGAACGTGCTGGCCATCAAGCAGACCCTGTACCGCACCTCGGGCGACAGCCCCATCGTCAAGGCCCTCATCGACGCGGCCGAGGCGGGCAAGCAGGTGCTCGCCCTGGTGGAGATCAAGGCCCGCTTCGACGAGCAGAACAACATCGTCTGGGGCCGCAAGCTGGAGAAGGCCGGGGTGCACGTCGTCTACGGCCTGGTGGGGCTGAAGACGCACTGCAAGCTGCTGCAGGTGATCCGGCAGGAGGACGGCCGGCTGCGCTCCTACAACCACATCGGCACCGGCAACTACAATCCGAAGACGAGCCGCATCTACGAGGACCTGGGGCTGTTCACCTGCGACGAGCGGGTGGGGGCGGACATCACACGGCTGTTCAACCAGCTGTCCGGCTACGCGATCGAGAAGAAGTTCACGCGGCTGCTGGTCGCCCCGCTGCATCTGCGGCGGGGGCTGCTGCGGCTCATCGATCGCGAACGGCGGGCCGCCGAGGCCGGCGAGCCGTCCGGGATCTGCATCAAGGTGAACTCCATGGTGGACGAGGGCGTCATCGACGCGCTCTACCGGGCCAGCCGCGCGGGGGTGCCGATCGACATCTGGGTTCGGGGCATCTGCGTTCTGCGGCCGGGGGTGCCGGGCATGAGCGAGACGATCCGGGTCCGTTCGATCGTGGGCAGGTATCTGGAGCACTCCCGCATCTTCCTGTTCCACCACGGCGGGGACACGCGCGTCTACATCGGCTCGGCCGATATGATGCACCGCAACCTCGATCGCCGTATCGAGGCGCTCGTGCGCATCGGCGATCCAGCCCACATCGAGGAGCTGCGGGCGGGCTTCGAGTTCGCCATGGCGGATACCACCTCCGGCTGGCGGCTCGGGCCGGACGCCGAGTGGACGAGGTGCACGACGGACGCCGAGGGCGTCCCGCTGAGGGATCTGCACGAGGAGACCATGAAGCGGATCTCGAAGCGCTCGCGTCGGCCGATCACCCGCTGACCCGGCGGGGACAGGGCCGACGGCACGACGGGCCGACACCATAGAGCGAAGCCGAGATCACGGACAGGAGCGACAGGGAGGGACGCATGCAGGACATGGGGGCCGAGGCGACGAGCGTCTACGCGGCGGGCGCCGTACTGTGGCGGCGCGATCCGGAGTCGGGCAAGGTGCGAATCCTGGTCGTCCACCGAAACCGGCACGAGGACTACTCCCTGCCCAAGGGCAAGGTCGACCCGGGCGAGACGCTGCCGGAGACGGCCGCTCGGGAGGTGCGGGAGGAGACGGGCTTCCGGGTCGTGCTCGGCGCGCCCCTCGGCTACATCGAGTACGACCTGCCGAACGGGCGGCACAAGGAAGTCCACTACTGGACCGCCGAGGTCAGCGAGCGGATGGCGAAGGAGAACCCGTTCACGCCGAACGAGGAGGTGGACCGGGCCGAGTGGATGACGCTCAAGCAGGCCCGCAAGCGCTTGAGCTACGAGCGGGACCGGGACGTGGTCGAGGTCTTCGCGGAGCGGGTCGAGCGGGGCCTGGAGCGCACCTTCGCGCTGCTCGCGCTGCGGCACGCGAAGGCGGTGCCGCCGGTGTCCTGGCCGGGCTCGGACGACTCGCGGCCCATCACGGCGCGCGGCCAGGAGCAGGCCGAGCTGGTCGTGCCGATCCTGCGCGCCTATGCGCCGGGACGCATCGTCACCTCCACCGCGGTCCGCTGCCGGGCCACGATCGGGCCGCTCGCGACCGCGCTGGAGCTCGCGCCCGAGGTCGCCGCGGGGATCTCGCAGTCCGCGTTCGACGCGGGCACCGCGGCGGTCGGGGATGTCGTTCGGGAGGCGATCGAGTCACGCACCACGACCGTGCTGTGCAGCCACTCCCCCGTCATGCCGGAGATCGTGCGGGAGGCGGGCCTGGCCACCGGCACCCGGCCCGGTTCCCTGTCCCGGCACGCCATGCTCTCCACTGCGGAGTGCGCGATCCTGCACATTCCTCTGGCCGATCCACGGCAGGGTGTCGTCGCGGCCGAGACCCACGGCCCGCTCGTCTGAGACGAGGGACTCCGGAGTATCGACGGCGGGGACGGCCGACGTGACCGCATTCCCGCTGGGGTCGGTCAGAAGGGCGGTTCGTCGAGTTCGGGGGCCGGCTCTGGTTCTGGGTCCGGTTCTGGTGGGGGTGGGGGTGTGTATTCGGGTCTGGGGTTGCCGAGCGGGTCGTAGGTGCGCAGGTAGGTGGTCCGGATGGTGGGGTCGTTCCAGTTCGGTTCTTCTGGCGCGCCCCAGTCCCCGCCCC
>JAUNLB010000136.1 GCA_030532485.1 Pseudoclavibacter sp. | reverse complement strand
TCGATGAAGACTTCGGTGTCGCCGCGGTGGGTGCGGGTGTCGAAGGCCACGTATTTGCCGGTGTTGGGATCGTACTGCATCCATTCTGGGATGCGGCCCTGCTCGTCGGGGAGCAGGCCGGTGACCTGGGACTGGTAGGGACCCCAGGAGGGGTCCTGGCCGCGGTTGAAGAAGTGGAACCCGCTGCCGTCCGGGCCCGCTTCGGGCCGGTAGGTTTCGGGCGGGGTGTGGGGCGGATGACCGCCGGGCAGGTGGGCCTGGCCGGAGGGGTAGCGGGCGGCGGCGTGCGGATCGACCGTGTAGGGGGCCGGCATCTGGTTGCCCTTCGCGTCCAGCGGCGCGCCGGGGGTGGTGCCGTCGGGTTTGGGGGCGCCGGGGTTCTGCGCGATCCACCCGGTGCCGGACGGGTCGGGCTGCATGTGCCAGCCGCTGCGCCAGTAGCTGGTGCCGTCGGCCCGTTGGACCCGGACCGGGCCCCGCAGGGGCTGCCCGTCCCGGTGGTCCACCGGCTCGGTGCCGTCCCCGAAGGCGCGGGCCAGGGCCGCGTTCCGATCCCGCTGATCGGGCCGGTTCGGGTTCTTCGGCCCGTCGTAGGCGGTGGCCTCGTGGATCGCGTCGACCTCGCCGCGCCGCAGGCCCTCGTGCTCCACCTGCTGCTGACTGCGCGCGGGCAGGAAATGGTCCCCCTGCAGGATCGTGGTCACCGGCGCGTGCACGACCTCCTCCCGGCCGGTGACGGCCTGCAAGACCGGCGCGGTCTCCGGCCGCAGCTGCGGCAGCGGATTGGAGGCGTGCAGCGTCTCGGCCTGGTCCGGGGTCACCCCCGCAGCGGCCAGCAGCTCCCGCACCCCCTCCGGCAATGGATCGTTCCGCCCGTCCACCACCGCCAGGTCCAGACGCTGCAGCGTCCCGTCTGAGTCCACAAACTCCAGCGTGATCAGATACCGACCAGCGCCTTGTTCGAAGGCCAGGATCTGAGCAGCTCCTTCCGGCAACTCGACGCTCGGTCCGAACATCTTCCTCAGCGCGGCCCGCACCCCCACGCTCACCCCCATTCCCACCGGGGTAGCCGCAAGCGGAAGGGTCAGGCTCGCCGCCAGCATCCCGGTCATCCGCGCCGGATCCTCCTCATACCGGTGCCAGCCGTCCCGGCCCTCCAGAGCGGCCTGCACATCGAAACCGACCGACTCGAGCATGTCCCCGACGACCCGCGTCCGCGCCTGATTGCTCCGCTCCAGACCGAAGACCACCGTCCCCACCGGGCCGGCCACGATCATCGTCCCCACCGACTCGGCCACCCCGCCCCATGACGCGCCCAAGCGATCCAGACTGAACGAGAGCCCGCCCCCGTGCTCGAGATCCACATGGACCCCGACGAGCCCCAAGCCGCCGTTGAGCACATCCAACGCCCCGTACGCGTACCGCTCGCTCGCATTCGGATCCCGATCCACCAGCCACCCCCACGCCGGCGGCCGCCCCGGGACCGCACCCGACCCGGAGCCGGCGTAGTACCCCTCGCTGTCCGGCCGCATCGAGACATCCCCACCACTTTTGCCGTCCCCCAGCCCCTCGGGCCGCGTCTGACCGCGGATTTCCCGCCCCGCCTCCTGATCCGCTGCGGACAGACGGCTCAGCAGCCCCTCCAACTCGGCCAGCAACGCATTGTTCCGATCCACCGCCGGCTGGTAACTGCGCCAATCCACATGCACGTACTCGTCGGGACGCGCCGACTCATTCGTATACACATCCCCCCGAGGCGTCACCGTCACATATGCCAGATTCGCCATTCCGCCCTCCGCCTCGGCCCGTGTCACCCAGTACCCCGCCAACGCCTCCTGCCGGAACGCCTCCGCCCGCTCCTCCAGATCCGCCAGATCCCGCTTGATCCCCACCAACTCGCCCGCCAGCGTGTCCAAGGCCGAAGCGGCCCCTCGCATCGCCAGCCGCATCAGCGTCGCCTCCGCCACCGCCGGCTCCATCAACCCCAGCGCCAGCTCCTGCTCCGGCGCCTCGTAGACTCCCGCCAGAGCCTGCCAGCGCCACCCGATCCGGCTCACCCGCTCCTGCACCCCCGCCCCGACCCCGCGCAAGGTCGCGGCCGCCGCCTCCACCTGTTCCGGCTGGATCTCCACCGACCGCACCGGGAACGCGATCGGGCAGATCAACCCGTCCACGCTTCGCACCTGGCCGCCGCCGTCCACCATCTGTGCCATCAGCCTCGCCCTCTCCCGCGTCCTCGCCGCTCAGCCCCGAGCGCCGTACTGCTCGAAATAACTGAAATCACCGTCCACGGCCGAATCCGCCATCTCCCGCTGGAAATTGGCCGCCATCTCCTCATCGCCCCGCTGATAGGAGAGCGTCGCGTTGCTCACCCCCACCACGCCCGCCACCACCCGGTTGCCGATCTCGTTCAGCCGGGCCGACTGGTCGGCCAGGAACTCGGCGAGCGCGCTCTGCGTTTCGGGCGCCCCCGGCGACGCACCCCGCGCACCGTCCTGCACATCGCCGGCCTGTCCGGGGCCGAACACCCCCGGCAACTCCTCGGCCTCTCCCCGCACCCCCTCCAACACCCCGAACACGCCGGCCGGATCCAAACGCCACCACGACACGCAACATCACCTCCGAATCCTCAGAAGCCCCGATGTGAGCTCCTTGAACAGCTGCAGCAGGCGCAGCGCGAGATCCACCTGCGGGTTCTCCAGCCGCAGCCCCACGTCCGTCCAGAACCGGAAGGAGTCGATCGGCGGCGGGGTCCAGAGGTGCGAGACGTCGCGGAGCCAGCGTTCGCCCCGCTCGGCCTCGGGCACCGGCTTGGAGGCGAAGGTGGTGAACAGCGGGGCCTCGCCGTGCAGGATCTGGAACGCCTCGTCCCGGTTGTAGGAGATGAGCCGGAACCCCTCCGGGGCGCCCCGCGTGCGTTCCAGGGTGTGCACGAGGAAGTCCCGGTCCAGGGGCCGGTCGCCGAGCAGCACGTATTCGATCACCGCAGGCCTCCCCGGTGCACATCGGCGAACATCTGCGGGCCGAGCCGCTCGGCCCCCGCGTCGTGGACGAAGGCGAGCAGCTGGTGCCACACCGGGTCCGGGCCGCTCAGGCGGGCGATCAGCGAGGGGACGGGGGCGCCGTTCCGGTGCACCGGCACCACGTCGTGGCGGCTGCGGATCGCCTCGACGTCCAGCGAGAGCTCCTGCAGGCTCCGCGGCCCGACGAGCATCGCCAGCGGCGTATCCGGGCGCCGGGTCCCGATGCGCCTGCCCGGGGTGCCGTCGGCCAGCGGCGAGAGCTCGCCGTAGGAGACCATCCCGCCGATCGCGGCGTACTCGGAGGCGACCGCCTCCAGCGCCCGGGTGACGGCGGGGTGCAGCGCCGGCGGGCGGTCCGGCAGGAGCCGTTCCGGCGGGAGGTAGCCGCCCAGCGGCACCGCGCCGGCGACCCGTTCGATGAGGCCCTCCCGGGTGGGGCTGATCGTCACGGCCGCCACGGCGCCGTTCCCGTCCTCGAGCAGGTGCGGGGGCGGCTGCGGCATCCGGGACTGCAGGGAGGCCGTCAGCGCCGCCGGATCCCAGGGTTCGCACAGCGGCTCGTCGAGGCCCCAGCGCCGCAGCGCGCCGCCGCCCAGCTGCGAGACCAGGAGCCGGGCGAGCGGCCCGACCACCGTGTCGTCCTCGGCCCGTCTGCGGACGAAGACGTCGAAGAGGAGGGCGCCGACGGCCGAGGGGTCCTCCCGGTGGAAGCCGGGGATCCGTTCGCGGTCGCCGGAGAGGTCCCGCCAGATGTCGTCGAGCCGGCGGATGCGGAACCCGGAGATCGCGTCGAACTCCCGCGGCTCCTGTCGCCGCTGCTCGTCCTCCCAGCGGTAGGCCCAGGAGCCGTTCGCGGCGCGCAGGGCGTCGACGGTGAACCACGACAGCCGCGCCTCCCGCTCCTTGGACACGATCACCGGTCGCAGTCGGGCCTGGTGCGCGGCCCGCACGAAGGAGCGGACCAGGGGCGAGTACCCCACGGAGTCGTTGGGCAGCACCAGGGCCTCGAAGCCGTATCCGGAGCGGTCCGGGAAGGGGCGGAGTACGTCGAGCACCGCCTGCAGGGTCGTGGGCGGGTGGTGCTGCCAGGGCCTGGAGGAGGCGGAGACGCCCTCGGCCGGTATCGGTCCCCTCCTGCGCATCCCGTGCGGCATCCTCGCCTCCCGTCCGTCGTCCTCGTCTCGTGCGGGCCGCAACCAGGATGTCCCGGCTCCCCGGAACCGGTCAAGCATTACTCAATAAATAAATGAGTTTTATTTTCTGCCGATTCGGGTTCACCGGGAGGTGCGAGGAGCAAAGATAGATAATTGCTCATCTCAATTCCACTGTCGATGCCCATGGAATGAAAGCAGGGATGGCGGTCGCTGCGGCCCGTATGCTGGTAAAAAGAAAAATGCTCTGCTTCGCGTGAAGGGGTGTCCGTCCGCGTGTCGTGCACACGGGAACGGGCGTGTCGCCGCTGTGCGAGATCCCTCGCGCGTGACATCCGTCACAGCCGGAGGATGCATTCGTTCACGTGGATCGATGCGGGCCGGCACTGGGGCCGGTCCGAACGAGGCGGGAACATGGGAGCCATGAACGTCACCGACCCCGTTCCCGCCACCGGCATGATCCCCGTCCAGGGCCCCGCCCCGGGCTCCGCGCCGGTCGCGGGCCCTCCCGTTCCCGCCCCGCTCCCCGGACAGGCGCCCGGTCGGCCGGGCGCCTACCACATGGCCCTCGCCGGCGAGCGGCGGCGCGTGTGGCGCGGCATCCTCGCCCTCGTGCTGCTGATGGGCGGCATGCTCGCGGGCGCCGTCCTGTTCGGCGTGATCGGCGTCGCCGTCGAGGGGCTGCTCGGTCGGAGCGAGCAGGTCCTCGCCGGGCGGATCACCCCCGTCACGCTCGCCGCTGGGATGGTCGCCCTGGCGCTGCTGACCCCGTGGAGCATGCTGCTGCAGCGCTGGCTGTACGGGGTGCCGGCCCGGTCCCTGCACTCGCTGCGCGAACGCCTGCGGCTCGATCTGCTGGCCCGAGCGGCCCTCGTCAGCCTGCCGATCTGGACGGTGTACATGGCTGTGATCACCCTGCTGCCGGGCGTGAACCGGGTGGAATGGGCGGTCGCGGACCTCATCGCGTGCCTGGTCGTCACCGTCGTGCTCGTCCCCCTGCAGGCCGCGGGCGAGGAGTACGCCTTCCGGGGGCTGGCCCTGCGCATCGGCGCGAGCTGGGGTGCAGGCCCCCGCTCCGGTCTCGTGATCGGCCTTCTCGTGAGCAGCCTGCTGTTCACGCTCGTCCACTTCGCCACCGACCCGTGGCTGAACCTCTACTACTTCGTCTTCGGGGTCTGCCTCGGCGTCATCGCCTGGCGCAGCGGCGGCCTGGAGATCCCGATCGTGCTGCACGCCGTCAACAACGTGCTGGCATTCCTGTACGTGATCGTGCTGCACATGGATCTGAACGCCGGATTCGACCGCTCCGCCGGGGTGGGCTCGCCCCTGTTGCTGCTGTCCTGTGCGATCTTCGTCGCCGCTGCCGGGATCGTGTGGCTGCGCACGCGGCGCCCGGCGACCGCGGAGCGTCCGGCTGCGGGACAATAGCCCCATGAGCAGCCCCCTCGGCGGCTGGGCCGTCCGCAACGCGGTGCGGTACGAGCGCTACACCCGCTGGTCGTGCCACGCCCTGACGATCCTGCTGCACGCCCTCCCCGTCGGGGCAGACCTCTTTTTCTACACGCTCCCGTCGAACCCCCCGGACGCGTGGTCCGCTCTCACGGGCCTCGTGCTCCTGCTGCTCGCCGCCGCCCACGCCGTGTGCGTCGTGCGCGCGAGCAGCTGGTCCTTCAAGCGGCTCCTCGGCCGCCCGCGGCCCCTGCGCCGGGGACGGCTCGCCGTCTGGGGTGCGGTCTTCGCCGCCCTCATCCTGTGGCAGCTGCTCGCGCGTCCCGACGGTCATCCCGGAGCGGCCGTGTTCCTCCTGCTCGTCCTCGTTCCGGGCGTGCTGCTGCTGAGCGCCCGCCGCACCCTCCATCTCTGCCTCGCCCTGACGGCCGTGGACCTCGTGCTCGCCCTGCTGCTGGACGTCAGATTCTTCTTGCAGGCGTTCTCCACCTGGAGCACGCTCTGGACCGCATGGTCGCTGGCCTGGGCGCTGCGGGTGCTGCGCGAGCTGCAGCGGGCGGGCGAGGCGCGCCGCGAGCTCGCCCTGGCCGAGGAGCGGCTGCGCATCTCCCGGGACCTGCACGACGTGTTCGGTCGCACCCTCGCGGCCATCTCGGTCAAGAGCGAGCTGGCCGCGCAGCTGGCGCGGCGCGGCCGCAACGAGCAGGCGGCCGCCGAGATGGCGGCGGTGCGGCGCCTGGCCGAAGAAGCGGGCACCGAGGTGCGCCGCGTCGTCCGCGGCGAGCTGCGCAGCAGCTGGCCGGACGAGCTGGAAGGCGCCTCGGCGCTGCTCGCCTCCGCCGGGATCCGCTGCACCGTGCAGGGGGAGGCGGCGCCCGGGGCCCGCGCCGAGGACTTCGCCCGGGTCCTGCGAGAGGCCGTCACGAACGTGCTGCGCCACTCGGCGGCCGAAGAGGTGCGGATCGCAAGCGGCACGGAGGGCGGCGAGCTCGTGCTCGTGGTCGAGAACGACGGCGTCTCCGGTCCGGCCGACCCGCACGGCACGGGGCTCGCCGCCATGTCCGAACGGCTGCGGCAGGAGGGCGGCCGGCTCGAGGTCCGCCGCGAGGGCGGCCGCTTCCGCCTGGAGGCGCGTCTGCCCGCCCCCGCGGACGGCGCCGAGCGGAACGGTCGAGACGCGGTGCACGTC
>JAUNLB010000135.1 GCA_030532485.1 Pseudoclavibacter sp. | reverse complement strand
CGCCACGTTCGCCCAGTTCACGACGTTCCAGAAGGCCTTCACGTAGTCGGCACGCACGTTCTGGTAGTCCAGGTAGTAGGCGTGCTCCCACACGTCGATCATGAGCAGCGGGGTGACGCCGAAGGGGACGTTGCCCTGCTGGTCGAACAGCTGGAAGGTCGTGAGGTTGCCGGCCGTCTGGTCGTGGCCGAGCACCGCCCAGCCCGAGCCCTGCACGCCGAGCGCGACGGCCGTGAACTGCTCGCGGAACTTCTCCGGGCCGCCGAAGTGCTCGTTCAGGGCCTCCAGCAGCGCTCCCTCGGGCTCGCCGCCGTCCGGAGACAGGTTGGTCCAGAAGATGCTGTGGTTGACGTGGCCGCCGATGTTGAAGGCGAGGTCCTTCTCGAGCTTGTTGACGTTCGCGAAGTCGCCCGTCTCGCGGGCGGCCGCCAGCTGCTCCAGGGCGGTGTTCGCGCCCTTCACGTAGGCCGCGTGGTGCTTGTCGTGGTGCAGCTCCATGATGCGGCCGGAGATGTGGGGTTCGAGGGCGGCGTAGTCGTATGGCAGTTCGGGGAGGGTGAATTCGGTCACGGTGCGTCCTTTCCTGAACCGGGTCCGTTTCGTTCGGCTTTGTTCGTCGACGGCCTCCGCCGCCGCTGCCGCGAGGCTACACCCCGCTCCTGCGTCGGGCCGCAGACGCGGGCTGCGCCGACAGCGAACCGTCTGGGCCCCGGGCCGGACGGCCCCGGCCGGGACGTCGGGGGAGCGGGCTCGGCTCGGTCGGCGGGGCGTCGGCGGTCGAGGCACCGGCCGGGACGTCGGGGGAGCGGGCTAAAATGTTCCGCACGCATAGAAGATGGAGGCACAATGGCCGCGATGAAGCCGCGTACCGGCGACGGGCCCATGGAGGCGGTCCGGGAGGGCCGGTTGATCATCGTCCGCGTCCCCCTGGAGGGCGGCGGGCGTCTGGTCGTCTCGGTGAACGACGACGAGGCTCGCGAGCTGCGGGACGCGCTGTCCGCGTCCGTCGGCGACTAGCCCGATCCGTCCAGCCCCCCCGTGGCGTCGGCCCGTGCGGGCCGGCGCCACGTCGCGATCCGGGCGGGGTCATCTGCGCTTGGCGATCTGCAGGACGCCGCCGTCGATCGGCAGCAGGCTCACGGCCAGGTCCGGCTGCCGCTCCAGCTCCCGCAGCAGGGAGCGCAGATTCGCGGTCACCGGGTCCCGGCGGGTCGGATCGGCGACCCGGCCGCCGTTGAGTGCGCTCAGCACCAGGATCGTGCCGCCGGGACGGGCCAGCCGCAGCGCGTGCTGCAGATAGCCCGCGACGTGCTCGAGCGACTCGTCCACGACGATGGCGTCGTAGGCGGCCTCGGTCATGCGCTCCAGCAGCCGCATGGGGTCGCCCGCGATGAAGCGCAGCTGGGCGGGTCTGGCGCCCGCCGCGACGAGCGAGGCGCGCGCGTGCGCCAAGCGCTCCGGCTCCGCCTCCAGCGCCGTGATGTTCGCCTGCGGGGCGCCGCGGTGCAGCCACAGCGTGGCCACCCCGACCCCGGTCCCCACCTCGATGATCGAGCGGGGGCAGGCCGCGGCCATGACGAACGAGAGGTGTGCGCCGAGCGCGGGGGACACGGCGTGCAGCCGCTCCTCGATCGCCCGGGCGCGGGCCTCGCGCTGCACCTCCGACTCCTGGACGCGCTCGCCGATGAACCGCGCGTTCTTGAGGAGGTCGCTCATGGCCCCAGCGTAACCGCGACCGGGTCGGAAAACCGGGAGGACCGGCGGACGCGTCCGCGCGGAGCGCTCCGGCCCGACCGGACGGGGCGCCGTCGCGCGGTGCTCCTTTTAGACGGAGCGGCACTATCCTGTCAGGGTGTTCGGCCTGACCTTCGAGAAGCTCCTCATCATCGGGGTCATCGCCGCATTCCTCATCGGCCCGGAGCGACTGCCCGCGGCGAGCGAGCGCCTGCGGGACTTCGTGCGCTGGCTGCGGGGCATGTCGGACGATGCGAAGCAGCGGATGCGGGAGGAGATGGGCGAGGAGTTCGACGAGGTCGACTGGCGCAAACTCGATCCGCGCCAGTACGATCCTCGCCGCATCATCCGCGACGCCCTGCTGGAGGAGCCCGCGCGGCCCGCGGCCCCGGCCGCCGCCGCGGCGGGCGCCTCCCGGCCGGCCTGGGCGGAGGGCGCCGCCGGAGCGGCGCAGCCCGAGCGGCCCGATCCCGACGCCGTCCCGCCCTACGATCCGGAGGCCACATGAGCGAGCACGAGGACGGCCCGGCGGCCGCGGAGGCCATCCCCACGCCGTACGAGGACCTGCTGCGGGAGGTGCTGGAACACGGCACGCGCCGCTCCGACCGGACCGGGACGGGCACCCTCAGCCGCTTCGGCGCGCAGCTGCGCTTCCCCCTGGGCGAGCGCTTCCCGCTGATCACCACCAAGCGCATCCACGTCCGCTCCGTCGTCGCCGAGCTGCTGTGGTTCCTGCGCGGCGACGACGACGTCTCCTGGCTGCACGAGCAGGGCGTGACCATCTGGGACGAGTGGGCCGACGAGCAGGGGGGGCTGGGCCCCGTCTACGGCGTGCAGTGGCGCAGCTGGCCGGACCGGGACGGCGGGGCGATCGATCAGATCTCCGAGGTGATCGAGCGGATCCGCCGCGAGCCCCACTCCCGCAGGCTCGTGGTCTCCGCGTGGAACGTGGCGGATCTGCCCCGCATGGCCCTGCCCCCCTGCCACGCGCTCTTCCAGTTCCACGTGGCCGAGGGCCGGCTCAGCTGCCAGCTGTACCAGCGCAGCGCCGACCTGTTCCTCGGGGTGCCCTTCAACATCGCCTCCTACAGCCTGCTGACCTGCATGGTGGCGGCGCAGACGGGGCTGGAGCCGGGCGAGTTCGTGTGGACGGGCGGCGACTGCCACATCTACCTCAACCACCTCGAGCAGGTGCGGCTCCAGCTGCAGCGCGCCCCCTTCCCCCCGCCCGTGCTGCGGCTGGCGCCGCGGGACTCGATCTTCGACTACCGGCTCGAGGACGTGGTCTTCGAGGACTACCGGCACCACCCGGCCATCCCGGCCCCCGTGGCGGTCTGATCTGACCGGGTCAAGGAGGTTCGAGTATCCGGGTCGATCTCCGGTATGTTGTCGAGTCCGATCTGACCGGGTCAAGGAGGTTCGCATGACGGTTCCCCTCGGGCTGGTCTGGGCCCAGGCCAGGGACGGTGCGGGCCGCCCCGTCATCGGCGCGGACGGCGGGATGCCCTGGCACGTGCCCGAGGACCTGCAGCACTTCCGCCGGGTCACGCACGGCTGCCCGCTCGTCATGGGCCGGCGCACCTGGCAGTCCCTGCCGGAGCGCCTGCGTCCGCTGGCGGGACGGATCTCGATCGTCGTCACCCGGGACGAGGGGTGGCGGCCGGACGGCTCCGGCTCCGGCGTCGCGCAGCGGGCCGCCTCGGTGCCGGAGGCGCTGCTCGCCTCCCACCGGGCCGCCGAGGCGCTGCGGGCCCCGGCCCGCTGGGCGGTCGGCGGCGGCGGGGTGTTCGCCGAGACGATCGGGGCCGCCGAGGTGCTCGTGGTCACCGAGCTGGATCTGGAGGCCTCCGGCGACGTCTACGCCCCGACGATCGGCCCGGCCTGGCGTCTGACGGAGGCGGGGCGCTGGCGGCTCAGCTCGACGGGCGTGCGCTACCGGGTGCGCCGCTACCGTCGGCGGGGCGCGGCGGCGTGAGGTTGAGGGGCCGCGCGGCCCCCGAGGCGGGCAGCAGGCCGCGAGCGGCGGCCACGACCGCCCGGGCCGAGGGGTCGGCCGGATCCCGCAGGACCACCGGCACGCCCGCGTCCCCGGCCCGTCGCCAGGCGAGGCTCAGCGGGATCGAGGCGAGCAGCGGCACCGGCGCCCCTCGGGCCCGGGTCAGCCGATCGGCCACGTCCGCGCCGCCGCCGGAGCCGAACAGCTCCAGCCGCGAGCCGTCCGGCGCCGTGAAGCCCGCCATGGTCTCCACCACGCCCGCCACCCGCTGACCGGTCCGCTCCGCCAACAGCCCCGCCCGAACCGCCACCTCGGCCGCGGCCGGCTGGGGCGTGGTCGTCACCAGGACCTCGGCCTCCGGCAGCAGCTGCGCGAGCGAGAGGGCGATGTCGCCGGTGCCGGGGGGCAGGTCCACGAGCAGCACGTCCGGGTCGCCGAAGTGCACGTCCCGCAGGAACTGCTCCAGCGTGCGGTGCAGCATGGGACCGCGCCAGGCGACGAGCTCCTCGTCGGAGCCCAGGAACATGCCGATGGAGATGCAGGGGACGCCGTGCGCGACGGGGGGCAGGATCGTCTCGTCCAGCCGGGTGGGCACCGCGCCGCCGAGGCCCATCAGTCCGGGGATCGAGTAGCCGTGCACGTCGGCGTCCAGGATCGCGGTGCGCAGCCCGAGCTGCGCGAGGGCGACGGCCAGGTTCGCGGTCACGCTGGACTTGCCCACGCCGCCCTTGCCGCTGGCGACCGCGAGCACCCGCTTCGGCGCCCCCCGGCCGGCTGCGCCCCGGCCGCCGCGCAGCCGCTCGGTCAGCTCCCGCCGCTGCCCGGGCGACATGACCCCCGTCTCGACTTCGACCGGCAGGGCCAATCCGGCTTCGCGCAGGGCCGCCTCTGCGCTCCTGCGCACATCCGCCTCGATCCTCCGGGCGGCGGGGCAGGCGGCGATCGTCAGCCGCAGGCGCACGAGCACCGGTCCCGCGCCGCCCGCGTCCGGCGCCTCGACCCCCTCGATCATGCCCAGTTCGGTGAGCGGGCGGCGCAGCTCCGGGTCCTGCACCTCGGCCAGGGCGGCCAGCACCCGCCGCGTCAGCTCCTCGCCGCCGCTAGGCATGCGGTTCGGTGCGGACCGCCTCCGCCCGGCGGGCGCGGCGGCGCAGCTCGCGCAGGTCCTCGGCGCGGTTCTCGTCCACATCGCCCGCGCGACGCGAACGCGGCTCCTCGCCCGCCTCGCCCTCCTCCTCGGGCTCCTCCAGGTCCTCCAGCAGCGAGCGCAGCTCGGCGCGGATGAAGTCCTTGGAGGCCATGTCGGCCACGTGCATGCGCAGCGCCACGATCTCGCGGGCCAGGTACTCCAGATCCGCCGAGTTGCGCTCGGCCCGCTGCCGGTCCTGTTCGATCTGCACCCGGTCCCGGTCGTCCTGCCGGTTCTGGGCCAGCAGGATCATGGGCGCCGCATAGGAGGCCTGCAGGGACAGCACGAGGGTGAGCGCGATGAAGCCGAGGCTGGCGGAGTCGAAGCGCAGGGCCTCGGGCGCCAGGGTGTTCCAGAGCATCCACACCGCGACGAAGAGCGTGAGCCCGACGAGGAAGCCGGGCGTGCCCATGCCGCGCGCGATCCACTCGGCGGCCCGGCCGAAGGTGTCGTCCCTGCCGCCCACCGCGGCCGGCTCCGTCTCCTCGCTCCGCCTGGGGGCCCGGCGCCACCAGCGGCGGCGGGCCTCCGAGCGGGGCAGGGCGAGACCGTCGTCGACGCGGGGTTCCCTACGAGCGCTCACGGTTCCACCTGCCCTTCGTCCGTCCCGGTGCCGATGTGGGAGCACTCACCGCCTTCTTCTGCTCCAGCCGCCTGGCCGCGCGGCTCGGCACGACGTCCCCGTCATCGTCCCGGGTGCGCCAGTCGTCCGGCAGCAGATGGTCGAGCACGTCGTCGATCGTGATCACCCCGATGAGGCGGTGGTCGTCGTCGATGACGGGCAACGCGACAAGATCATAGCTGGCCAGCACGCGGGCGACCTGCGCCTCGCTGGCGCTCGCGGGCACCGCCTCCGTCTCGGCGTCCAGGATGGCCGAGAGCCGTTCGTGCGGCGGGAAGCGCAGCAGGCGCTGGAAGTGCACGAGCCCCAGGTAGCGGCCCGTGGGCGGCTCGTAGGGCGAGAGGGTGACGAACACGCTCGTGGCCAGCGCCGCGGACAGCTCCTGCCTGCGGATGAGCACGAGGGCCTCGGCGACCGTGGCGTCCGCGCCCAGGATCACCGGATCGGTCGTCATGAGCCCGCCGGCGGTGTCCGGCGCGAACTCCAGGAGCATCCGGACGTCCTCGGCCTCCTCCGGCTGCATGCGGGTCAGCAGCGCCTCGGAGCGCTCCGGGTCCAGGCCCGCCACCAGATCGGCCGCGTCGTCCGGGTCCATGCGGTCCAGGATGTCCGCCGCGTGCTCCAGGTCCAGGTGCTCGATGATGCGGACCTGGTCGCCCTCGTGCATCTCCTCCAGCACGTCCGCCAGCCGCTCGTCGGGCATCTCGGCGACGATCTCCAGCATGCGCTCCTCGGACAGCTCCAGCAGAGTGGAGGCCAGGTCCGAGGGCTTGAGCTCGGACGTGGAGGCGAGGAACTGCTTGGCGGCGGCCGCCTCGTCGTCCACGTCCAGCGGCAGCAGGATCTGCCCCCAGTCCGCGTAGCGGCTCGGGCCGCGGCCGAACAGCTGCTTGCCGACGCGGGGCAGCCGCAGGAAGATCTGCCCGATGTGCCACTCGCCGGCCTCGTCGAGCTCCATGGCGACGTCCTCGACGGTGCCCGCCCCCGAACCGTCCCGGAACTCCGCGGTCCGGTCGAGCAGATCGGCGATCACCCGCACCTCTTCCCCCCGCTGCTGGAACGGTCGGCTGTCGAGCTCCCCGTCCACGATGATCTGCCCGTGGCCGAGGGTGGAGACGTCCTCCATCGGCACGAAGACGTTGCGCTTTCCGGAGATCTCCACCACCAGGCCCGCCACACGCGGCGCGTGCGTGGCCCGGTATTTGACGACCACGTCGCGCGCCTTGCCGATCCGGTCGCCATCGGGCACGAACACGGGACAGTTCGCGAGCCGCGCGATGAAGACCTTGGAGACGCTCATCCCGCCATGCTATCGGCCGCGCTCCGCGCGCCCGCAGCG
>JAUNLB010000134.1 GCA_030532485.1 Pseudoclavibacter sp. | reverse complement strand
AGCCCAGCCGGATTCGCAGGTCGAAGATGGAGAAGGCGATGTCATTGGAGTTCGTCATGATCAGCCCAGCCGGATTCGCGGGTCGAGAATGGAGTAGGCGATGTCGGCGACGAGGTTGAAGACCACCGTCAGCGCCGCCGTCACGAGCATGTAGCCCATGAGCGGGTTCAGGTCCACGTGCTCGAGGGACTCGACGAAGATCGTGCCCATGGCCCGCCAGGCGAAGATCTCCTCGGTCACGATCGCGCCGCCGATGATGGCGCCCACATCGGCCGCCACGATCGTGGTGACCGGGATGAGTGAGTTGCGCAGCGCGTGGCGCATGATGACCGTGCGCTCCGGCAGGCCCTTGGCCCGGGCGGTGCGGATGTAGTCCTGGTTCATGATCTCCAGCAGGCTCGCCCGCGAGTAGCGGCTGTAGCTGGCGACCGAGATGAGCATGATCGCGAGGGTCGGCAGCAGCAGGTGCGTGTAGCCGTCGAGCATCTGCAGCCAGATGGAGGGGTTCTTGCCCAGCTGGGGGCTGGCCGAGCCCACCGTGGCGATGGGGCGGCCGCCGGTCTGCTGGTAGTAGCCGTTCCACACCTGCATGACCCGGTCCAGGATCAGCATGAAGGCGATCGAGAAGCCGACCACGGCGGCGTTGGCGCGCACCGAGGTGCGGTCGATGCCGCCGAGGAAGTGGCCGGCCGCCCAGGCGGCGGCCGTGTAGCCGACCACGAGCACGACGGGGAACCAGGGGCCGATCTCGTTGGTCATGACGTACTGCAGCGGCAGCCACAGCAGCGCCCCGCTCAGGGCCACCCCGAGGGTGACCAGCAGATTGCGGCGGTGCGAGAAGGACACCGTGAGGGCCGCCGCCAGCAGGGCGACGGCCGCGGCGACCACGCCGATGAGCACCGGCCCCAGGCCCGGGTGCCGGAACCAGTCGCTCAGCTGCATGGCCGCAAGGATCAGGATCGAGCCGATCCCCACCCCGCCGAAGACCATGGCCCGGGTCTTGAGCGGGCCGCCGATCACCGACATGGCGATGAAGCCCGTGATCGCGCCGATCAGCAGCAGCCAGGGGACGGGGATGTGCGGATCCTTGAGGAAGTCGTTGAAGGCGATCGCGAGGTACTGCTTCATGAGCACCGCGATGAAGAAGATCGGCAGCGAGTACACCAGGAAGGCCAGGAAGGTGACCGTGTAGTCGAAGCCCGAGTACTGGCGCAGGGCCGTGGAGATGCCGATCGCCACGCCGATGAGGATCGCCAGGACCGTGGCGCCGGTCACCAGCTGCATGGTCTGGGCGATGGCGTTGCCCAGGATGGGGGCGACGTCCTGGGCCTGGACGTTGACGCCCATGTCGAAGTGGTTGCCGAGGAATCCGAACAGGCCGTCCGGGTCGCCGAAGCGGGGGACGAAGAAGCCCAGGATGCCGCCCAGCCAGAGGAAGAAGCGGGCCGGCGGCGGCACGTCGAGATCGAGCAGTTCGATGCGGGCGGCGATCAGCTGCTCCTTGTTGGGCGCCGTGGACTGGGCGATGTCCTGCAGCGGATCCTTGGAGATCGCGGCCAGGTTGTAGACGATGAACAGGGCGCCCAGGAGGATGAAGATCGAGACGAAGAGGCGTCTCAGGATGAATCTCAGCATGGACTGGTCTTCCGTTCTGCGAGAGGTTCACTCGGCGGGGGCGGCGTCGTTGCCTGCGGCGCGCGGGTCGCGCGCCGCTCCGCTGACGAGCCTATACCGCCGTGCCCTCCGGGGCGGAGGGTCGTGGGGTCCGGATCGGGGACGGGGCCGGGGGGGGGGGGGGGGGGGGGGGGCCCCCCCCCCCCCCCCCCCCCGCCCCGTGCGACGGCGTCGCCGCCGTCGGGGGTGCGCTACGCCGCCGCGGCCGCGGGCTTCCAGTCCGCGATGCTCCAGAAGTAGTGCGGCGAGAGGAATCCGGGCTTCATGCCCTCGACCTGGTCGCTCCAGGCCACCACGCTCGGGTGCTGGAAGATCGGCAGCGACCACGCCTCCTGGTAGACGAGCTTCTCGGCCTCGATCAGGATCTCCTGCTGGCGGGCAGGATCCGTCTCCGTGTCGAGCTCCGTGAAGAGCTTGTCGACCTGCGGGTTGTCCCAGCCGTAGTAGTTGTTCGTGCCGCCCTTGATGTAGTTGGCGGCCGACTCGCCCACCGCGAGGCTCGTGGAGACCCAGGCGAACAGGGCGGCGTCGTACTTGTCCGGCTGGCTGGACAGGACCGTGCTCCAGTCCTCGGCGGAGGCGTCGATCATCTCGAAGCCGGCCGCCTTGGCCTGCTGGAAGATGAGCTCCTTCTCCTGCTGGCGACGCGGGTTGGTCTTGGCGGTCAGGAAGCGGACCTTGGGCTTGTCGACGCCCGCCTGGGCGAGCAGCTGCTTGGCCTTCTCCACGTTCTGCTCGTACTCGGCGATGCCGCTGGCCTTCTCGGAGGCCGCGTAGCCCTCGGTGCCGGGCAGGAAGACGTTCGACTGGCGGACCGTAGCCTCCGCGTTGAGCGGGACGATCAGCTTGTCCACGATCTCCTGGCGCGGGATGGTCAGCAGGAAGGCCTGCCGCACGAGGCGGGCCTTCTCGGCGTCGCCGCCGTAGCTGGCCGGGTCGAAGGGGCCGCCGTTGGCGGCCTGCAGGTCGAGGTGCTCGTGGGTGGCCTCCAGGCCCGACTCCCAGGTGATGCCCGAGGTGTTCTGCAGCTGCTGGAGCAGGTCGACCGTGGGCTGGCCCTGGACGATCTGCACCTCGCCGTTCTGCAGCGCCTGCACCTGCGCCTGCGGGTCGGAGATGAAGCGCACGGTCACGGTCTCGTAGTGGGGCTTGGGACCCCAGCTGTAGTCCTCACGGGCCGTGAGGGTCACGTGCTGGTCCTGCTGCAGGTCGGTGACGACGTAGGGGCCGTTCGAGAGCAGGTAGAGCGGGTCGCTCGGCATGGTCTTGAAGTCGAAGCCCTTGCGGTAGACGTTCGCGGCCTCGGAGAGGAAGGCCGTGTCGTTGTCCTGGAGGGCCTTGGTGATCGCCGCCTTGGCCTCGGCGCCGTCCTGGAACTTGTCGGGGAAGGCGAGCTGGGCGACCGCGTGGGCGGCGATGGAGATGTCGTCCTCGGGGAAGACGTACTGCCAGTCCACGTAGGGCTTGTCGTAGACGAGGGTGATCGACTTGCCCTCGACCTTCGGGGTCTGGCTGACCAGGTCGAGCTGCTGCCCCTTCACCGCGCCCGTGCCCCACTGCACGCCCTCGGCGGCGACCCGGTCGATCTCCTCCTGGTTGGTGACGTTGCCCTCGTCGTCGTACTTCTCCTCGGGCAGCTCCTTGCCCGAGGTGCGGTGCGTGGTCAGGGCGGCCCAGCTGAGCAGCAGATCCGAGCCGTCCATGGGGGTGCCGTCCGACCAGGTGACCTCGTCGGCGATCGTGTACTTGACCGTGAGCGGGTCGTCCGAGAGCTTCTCGACCTTGCCGAACTGCTCGTTCATGATCTGCTCGGGCGTCGGGTCGAAACCGAAGAAGCCGTCGTTGGCGGCGAAGATGATGTTCGCGTTGGCCGAGGCGTTGCCCTGGGTCGTGTTCGCGTTGTAGGAGAAGAAGGGGTCGTTCCAGGCGACCGTGATGGCCGAGCCGGCGACGATCTCGGGATCGCGGTTGGGCGCGCTGCACGCCGAGAGCGCCAGCGCTCCCGTCATCACGAGCGCACCCGCGGCGAGTGCTCGCTTCGTCTTCAAGGGGTCCTCCTTGAGATGGATGGAACCGAGGCAACCGCTGAGAGTTCCCTCGGCATTGTCTGTACGACTTTAGTTCACACTGAGCGGGAACGGCGCTGCCGACCGACCGGTTCCGACAAAACCGAGGGCCGAGGGGGCGCTTCGGGCTGTCGTGCCCCGCCCCGCCCGGAGCCCGCCGACGACGAGCCGCGCCGGGCCCTCCCCGCTAGGCTGGTGGGGTGTCCGGCGGAGCCGTCCTGGTCTACGACGACGACTGCGGCTTCTGCCGCGTCGTCCTGGAGCGTCTGCGTCGCAGCTCGCTCGTGCTGCCGCCGGTGACGGCCGGCAGCCGGGCCGCCCGCGCCGGTCTGGGGCTGCGCCCCGAAGAGCTCGAGCGGGCCGCCTGGCTTCTCGCGCCGGAGGGGCGATTCGAGGGCGCGGAGGCGTTCACGGTGCTGCTGTGCCGCCAGCCCCGGTGGGGCTGGCGCTTCGCCGGCCGCCTGCTGGGCCTGCCGGGGGTGCGGACGCTGTGGCGGGCCGTCTACCGCCTCACGGCCCGCAACCGCCACCGCCTGCCCGGCGGCACGGCCGCCTGCGCGCTGCCGCCCCGCGCCTGAGTTCCGGCAGGTCAGGAACGGGGCCGGGCGGCCGCGGCGGCGACGCGGGCGGCGGTCGGGGAGGCGAGCAGCTCCTCGAGCCTCAGGGGGCGGCCGTCGGGCGCCGCCAGCGGCAGCGACCAGTTCGGGTACTCCCGGAAGGTGCCCGGCTGGTTCACCGGCCGCCGGTCCCCCGCGAGGTCCGCGAGCGAGACGCCCAGCAGCAGCGCCCGGGAGTCGGCCAGCCAGGCGTGCATGGCCGCGACCGTCGCCTCGACGTCCGCCTCCGGAGCGATCAGGCCCCGCTCGACGAGCGCCGCCCGCACGGCCGCGACGGTGCCCGCCTCCCGCTCCCGCTCCTCGGCCGCGGGCACCGTCAGCAGCCCCAGCCGGTCTCGCAGCTCGACGTGCTCGAGGGCCAGATAGCCCGCGGTGGGCGGCAGATCGTGCGTGGTCACGGTCGCCAGGCACGGCTCCCGATACTCCTCGGGCGCCAGCGGCCGCCCGTCCCGCCACTCGAACCACAGCACGCTCGTGCCGGCCACGCCCCGCTCGCGCATCGTCTCCCGCGCGCCCGGCTCCACCACGCCCAGGTCCTCGCCGATCACCACGGCGCCCGCCCGCTCGGCCTCCAGCAGCAGCACCCCCAGCATCGCCTCGGCGTCGTAGCGGACGTAGGCCCCGTCCTGCGGCCGCATGCCCTCCGGGATCCACCACAGCCGGAACAGGCCGATGACGTGGTCCACCCGCAGGCCGCCCGCGTGGCGCAGCACGCTGCGCAGCATGTCCCGGTAGGGGGCGTAGCCGAGCTCCGCGAGCCGCTCCGGCCGCCACGGCGGCTGGGACCAGTCCTGCCCCAGCTGGTTGAACATGTCCGGCGGGGCGCCGACGCTCACGCCCCGCGCGAGCGCGTCCGGGAGCATCCAGGCGTCCGCCCCGCCCGGATGGACCCCGACGGCCAGATCGTGGACGACGCCGTAGCGCATACCGGCGGCCCGCGCCCGCGCCTGGACGCCGGCCAGCTGCTCGTCCAGCGACCACTGCAGCCAGCGGAAGAAGTCCGCCCGCTCCGCCTCCCGCTCCCGTTCCGCCGCGACGGCCGGGGAGGCCGGGTCGCGCAGCTGCGGCGGCCAGGCCGCCCGGTCGGTGCCGTGGCGCTCGCACAGCACGCAGTAGACGGCGAAGTCGTCCAGGCCCCGCCCCTCCCGCTCGCAGAAGGCCCGGAAGCTCCGCCGACGCTCGGGATCCCGCAGATCGGCGGCGAAGACGAGCTCGAGCGCCTCCCGCTTGGCCGCCCAGACGGCGTCGCGGTCGATCGTGTCCGGCCCGCCCGCCGCGGCCGCCTCGCGGTGGAGCCGGGCGACCCGCTCGGCCTCGGCGGGCTCCAGGCGGTGCAGCCCGGGCAGTTCCTGGATGCGCAGCATGTTCGGGTCGACGAAGCGACGGCTGGAGGGCAGATAGGGGGACGGTTCGATCGGCGGGACCGGATCGGGCGCGTGCAGGGGGTTCACGAGCGCGAAGGCCGCTCCGCGCGCCGCGCCCCACTCGGCCGTCGCCGCCAGGTCCGCCAGGTCCCCGATGCCCCAGGAGTCCCGCGAGCGCAGCTGGTACAGCTGCGCCATGAGCCCCCACTCGCGGGTCTCGGGCAGAAGGTGTCCGATCGAGGCGGGGACCACGATGCATCTCGCGCTCGCGTCCGGCTCGGCCTCGAGCCCGGGGGGCGTGCGCCGACCGGGCTCGCCGATGCGGGCCTCCAGACGGTGCCAGCCGAGGGGCAGCTCCTCGGGCAGCCGGAAGGAGGCCCGCCCCGTCAACCGGCCGTCCACCGGGCGGGGGTCGGTCCAGATCTGCACCTGCTCGACGGATCGGCGCGTCCCGTCCTCCAGCAGCAGATCCACCCGGACCGGCGCGCCGTGCGGCACGTGCACGGGGAAGACCTTCGGGTCCCCGCGCCGGGCGACGAGGCTCGGCGGCAGGGTCCGCCGCCAGGGGCGCACCTCCGTCTCGGCCAGGGAGGCGGCGATCGCCTCGGGCGTGGCGGCGTCCCAGCCGAGCGCGCCGAGGACCCGGACGAGCGTCTGCGCCGGGATCGGGCGGCTCCGACCCTGCCAATCGCTGAACTCGGCGTCCACGCCGTTGCGGCGCGCCAGTTCGACCAGTTCCGGGGAGGGGGTGCCATCGCTCACGGCAGCAAGTGTACGGAGCGGCCGGGCTCCGGGGCGTCGCCGGGGAGGGCGCTCAGGAGAAAGAGAAGACGACCGTGCCGCCCTCGACGGTCACCTGCAGCTCCGGCAACGGCTCGGGGGCCGGGCCGCCCAGCACCCCGCCGGTGGCGGGATCGAAGAAGGAGGAGTGGCAGGGGCACAGGATGCCGCCACGCTCGACGCGGCTGACGGGGCAGCCCTGGTGGGTGCAGATCGCACTGAAGGCGTGGAACTCGCCGGCAGTCGGCTGAGTGACGACCACGGGCGGCTCGGCGAGCACGACGCCGCCGCCGACCGGCACCTGCGCCGCCTCGACCGAGCCGCGCACGCTCTGCCCGCCGCCTTCGGCCCCCGTGCCGCCGTCCCGACAAGCGCTCACGAGGCCGGCGAGCGCTGCCGCGCCGCCGAGCGCGGCAGCGGAGCGCAGGACCCCGCGTCGCGTCGTCTGCGTCCTCGGCCGATCGGCGGCTCCGGGCTCGTCCTCGTCCATGCCCTCGAGGCTACTCCCCCGCGAGGCGTCGAGGCGTCGA
>JAUNLB010000133.1 GCA_030532485.1 Pseudoclavibacter sp. | reverse complement strand
CGGAGCGGCCGCTCGGGCTGCGCCTGCGGCGTCTGCTGCGGGGCCCGCCGCTCCGTGCGCGCCTGCTCGGCCAGGCGCCGTTCGCGCCGGGTCGTGGGCGCCGCGCCCTCCGCTCGCGCCGGGTTCCTGCGGGGCTCGTGCTCCACGGCCGCGCCTCAGTACACGTAGGGGTCGGCGGGCTGCTGGGCGGGCTCGACGCTCGCGGGCTCCAGCACGACGGCCTGCAGCCCGGCCCCGGAGGGGTTGTCGATGAAGGAGCCGGTCACGAGCACCCAGCTGTCCACCGCGAAGCGGTCCTGCCAGCCGGGCAGGTAGACGGGCACGCCGACCGGCTGGGCGTCCACCGCGCAGCAGGTGACGGTGAAGCGCGCCACGTAGAAGACGTTGTCCGGATCGTCCGGGAACGGGGTGACGAAGCCCAACAGCTCGGGCTTCTTGCCGGACAGGAACTCGGCGTCGGCGCCCTGCCGCAGCAGCATGGCCCAGTCGCGCACGGTGAACTCGCTCGTGTCCGCTCCGGCCAGCTGGACGGGCTCGGCGTCGGCGACCGCGGCGGCGTTGATGTCCCGCTGGTCGACCGTCGCGGTCGTGAGCGTCGCCGGCGGCAGCACGAGCAGCGCGCCGGCCGTGGCCGACGCCAGCAGCAGGGCGCCGGCGAACCTGGCCGCCCGGCCCAGGGGCGTGCGCGGCTCCTGCTCGCCGTCGCCGTGCTCGTGCTCGTGCTCGTGCGGATCGTGGCCCCGGCCCGCCCGGCCCCGCTGCCCGACCGCGACGAAGCCGGCGATCGCGGCGATCCCGCCGAGCACGGTCATGCCGATCGTGAACACGTTGTAGCGCGGATGGATGTACAGGCCGAGCTGGCCGGTCGCCGCGAGCCATCCGGTGGCCACCACGCCGACGAGCGTCAGGCTCAGGCCCATCCACCGGGTCAGCAGCTGTCGCGGCCGGCGCGGGCCGGCCGGGGCGGAGACGATGCGGTCAGACAATGAGGTTCACCCCGAATCCGAGAACGATGCAGCACAGCGCGACGACGAGCGCGATCCTGGCGAGAGTCCCGATCGTGAACGTCGTGCGCAGCAGCGCGAGCATCTTGATGTCGATCATGGCCCCGAACACGAGGAAGGCGACGATCGCGCCGGGCATGAAGGTCGAGCCGAAGGAGAGCACGAAGAAGGCGTCGACGTTCGAACAGATCGAGACGACGAAGGCGAGCGCCATGAGCGCGAGCACCGACCACACCGGATTGGCGCCGAGGGTCACGAGCACCTCGCGCGGCACCCCCACCTGGATGATCCCCGCGATGAGGCAGCCGATCGCGAGCGCCGGGAGCATGGCGCTCGTCTCCTCGGCGAACATGAGGGCGCTGCGGCGCAGCCGGGACTGGCCGGGGTGGCCGTGGGCGTGGCTGCACGTCGCCTCGAAGCGGGGGGTGAGCAGCGCGTGCTGGGCCGGGTGGCGGCTGACGAGCCAGCCGAGCAGATTCGCCACCAGGAAGCCGCCGGCGATGCGGGCGACGAGGATCCCGTTGTCCCAGCCGAAGGCCTGGTAGGTCGTGATGATCGTGACCGGGTTGAGGATCGGGGCGGCCAGCAGGAAGGTGAGCGACTCTGCGACCGTGAAGCCGCGCAGCATGAGCCCGCGCGCGAGCGGCACGTTGCCGCACTCGCACACCGGCAGGAACACCCCGAACAGGGACATCACGGCCCGGCGCAGCATCGGACGGCGGGGCAGGATGCGCTCGAACACCGCCGGCGGCAGCCACAGCTGGACGAGGATCGACAGCAGCGTGCCGAGGAAGACGAAGGGCAGCGACTCGACGAAGACGCTGATCCCGAGCGTGAACAGGTCCCGGAGCGTGGCCGGCAGCGCATCCGCCGGCAGGGCCGAGCTGCCCAGCCGCACCCCCAGCAGCACCGCGCCGATCGCGATCGCCGCGGCCGCCCAGACGAGCGCGCCGCGCGGCGGACGCGTGCGGGTCGACAAGCCGGTCGTCATGCGTCGCCTTTCAGCCGACGAGCTTCTCGGCGAACACGTGGGGGGTGAAGCCGCTCATGTCGCCGATGCCCTCGCCGGTGCCGATGAGCTTGATGGGCAGGCCCGTGCGCTCCTGCACGGCCAGCACGAAGCCGCCCTTGGCCGAGCCGTCCAGCTTCGTGATCACCAGGCCGGTGACGCCCGCGTGGCGGATGAAGGCCTCGGCCTGGGCGACGCCGTTCTGGCCGGTGGTCGCGTCCAGCACGAGCAGCACCTCGCTGATGGGGGCGAGCTTCTCGACGACGCGGCGGATCTTGCCGAGCTCGTCCATGAGCCCGCCCTTGGTCTGCAGGCGGCCGGCGGTGTCGATCACCACCATCTCGATGCCGTCCCGGATCGCGGCCTCCACCGTCTGGTAGGCGACCGAGGCGGGGTCCTGGCCGGGGTGCTGGGGCTGCACGACGAGCGCCCCGGCCCGCTGCGCCCAGGTCGTGAGCTGCTCGACCGCGGCGGCGCGGAAGGTGTCGGCGGCCCCGATCACGACGCTGCGGCCGTGGGCGCGCAGGAATCTGGCGAACTTGCCGATCGTGGTGGTCTTGCCGACCCCGTTGACCCCGACCACGAGGGTGACCGCGGGCCGTTCGGAGAGCTTCAGGGTCGTGTCGAAGCGGCTCAGCCGCTCCTCGATGCGCTCGCGCAGCATGCGCTGCAGGTCCCGGGGGTCCTCGGTGCGGAAGCGGGCCACGTCCTCGCGCAGCGCCTCGACGAGCTCCTCGGCGATGTCCGGCCCGAAATCGGCCGTCAGCAGGGTGGTCTCGAGATCCTCCCAGCTCTGCTCGTCGATCGTCTTCTTCGCGAACAGGCCGCGCAGCGCCCCCGAGAGCGACCAGGATGTGCGTTCCGCCATGCGCCCAGGCTACCGGCAGGGCGTCCGGCTCCGCCGGGAGGCCCCGGACGGCGCTCCCACCGTGTTCGCCGGAGGCTGCCACGCTGGGAGTCGCTGGCATCAATCGGGACCGGGCTCCCACCGTGTTCGCCGGAGGCTGAGGCAGGATGTCCGCGGCGCGGCGCCCGAGCGGAGAGGGGCGGGCGCGGAGGAACCGGTGAGGAAACGAGCAGAAGCCGAAGGAGAGTGAACGCATGCGCATCGGCCTGATCCGGCACGGCGAGACGGACTGGAACGTCCGAGGGGTATACCAGGGGGCCAGCGACGTGCCCCTCAACCGGCGCGGCGAAGGCCAGGCCCGCGACGCGGGCCGACTGCTGCGCGGCCGGGGATGGCAGGGGGTCTGCTGCTCGCCGCTGCGCCGGGCCCGGCAGACCGCCGAGATCATCGCGGCCAAGGCCCGGCTGGCCTGTCCCGAAGTGCTGCCCCGGATGACCGAACGGGGATTCGGCGAGCTGGAGGGCAGACGCGTCCGGAACCGGGACGGCTCCCGCGCCGAACTGGACGGGGCCAGGGGCGTGGAGCCGGCCGAGACGGTGGTGGCGCGGGCGCGGGCGCAACTCGTCGAGCTCGCCCGCCGCCCCCACGGCGGGCACCTCCTGGTGGTCACCCACGGCGCCCTGATCCGGCTGGTGCTGGACTCGCTGCTGGACTTCCCCGCCCCGCGCATCGCGAATCTGAGCCTGAGCGTCCTGGAGTCGGCCCCGGACGGTTCGCTGCGCGTGCTGACGGCCAACGGCTACCCCCTGGACCCGGCCGGGGCCGGCCCCGGCTGAGTCCGGGCCCTGCCGACTCCGGCCCCGCCCGGCGGGACGCGCATCGGCCGACCCCGGGCGGCCGCGGCGGGCTGGTGTACCCTTGCACGAGTCGTGAAGGGGAGTATTCCCGTCGCGGCGTCCCCGTCATCACGGTCCGCTCTCGCGAGCGCCCGGGGGCGTCGGCCGGCCCGCCGGCGGAAGAGACCTTCGGATGCACGCCGCTTGTCTGGAGGGCTCCGTGGACGTTCCCCTGTGGGTCTGGGCCGTGACGATCGCCGTCACGCTCGGCTTCTTCGCGTTCGACTTCTACTCGCACGTGCGGCACGCCCACGTGCCGACGGTGCGGGAGTCCGGCTTCTGGTCGCTGTTCTACGTGGTGATCGCCCTGCTGTTCGCCCTCGGCATCGGCTTCGCCTGGAACTGGGCGCACGCGGGCGACTTCCTGGCCGGCTACGTGACCGAGAAGGCCCTCTCGGTCGACAACCTCTTCGTCTTCCTGATCATCATGACGAGCTTCCAGGTGCCGAAGGAGGCGCAGCAGAAGGTCCTGCTGCTGGGCATCCTGATCGCGCTGATCGTGCGCACCCTGTTCATCGTCGCCGGCGCCTTCATCCTGGAGCAGTTCTCCTGGGTGTTCTACATCTTCGGCGTCTGGCTGCTGTTCATGGCGGTGCGCCAGGCGGTCGAGTCCTTCAAGGACGACGAGCCGGAGATGCCCGGCTGGGTGGGGCTCGTGCGCCGGGTCATCCCCGCCTCCGAGCGCTACGACTCGGACCGCTGGACGGTCCAGGAGGGCGGCCGGCGGGTACTGACGCCGATGATCCTCGTGGTCGTCGCCCTGGGGGTGACGGACGTGCTGTTCGCGCTGGACTCGATCCCCGCCATCTTCGGCATCACGCACGAGGCGTATCTCGTGTTCACCGCCAACGCGCTCGCGCTCATGGGGCTGCGGCAGCTGTACTTCCTCATCGGCAACCTGCTGGAGAAGCTCGTATTCCTGGACCTGGGGCTCGCCTTCATCCTGGGCTTCATCGGCGTCAAGCTCGTCTTCCACGCCCTGCACGTGAACGAGCTGCCCTTCCTCAACGACGGCCGGCCGGTCGAGTGGGCGCCGGAGATCCCCACCTGGCTCTCGCTGACCTTCATCTTCGGCGTGCTGCTGGTCGCGACCCTCGCCTCCCTCGTCTACGCGGGGCGCGAGCGGCCCGCCGAGGCCCCGGCCCGCGGCGAAGACGCCTGAGACCCCGCCCCGCCGGGCCGCTGGCCCGATCGTGGCGGCGCTTCCGGCCGCGAGGCTCCGGCTGCAAGAATGGAGCCCGTCTCGTCAGCGTGCAGGAACGGAGCCGCCCATGGTCCGAGCGGAGGCCGCCTCGAAGCCGCCCCGCCCCGCGGGCCGGGACGCCCGCGCCCTGGGCCTGGCCGCGATCGCCGCCGCCTGGCTCGTCTACCTCTCGGACCTCGCGATCGGGATCTTCGACATGTTCGGCGACGCCTTCTGGGTCCACCTGCCCGAACTGGCCCCCTGGCGGGTGTCCGCGGCGGCCTTCGCGCTGTTCCTGTTCCCGCTGCTCGCGGCCGGCGCGCTGCTGCTGCGGCCGGGACTGCGGGCGGGGTGGCTGTGCGCGACGATGGCCTACCTCTTCTGCACCGTCTGCGTCTTCCTGCACAGCTCCTACTTCTTCTTCGCCCGCACGGCGGTGCGGCTCTCGGAGGCGAGGGACGAGGCGGAACGGGCCGCCCTGACGAGGCTGCTCGCGGAGTACAGCGGCTTTAAGGACCTCTTCGGGGCGATCTATCTGGGGCTCGCCCTGTTCGTGAGCCTGTCCGTCCTCGTGCTGGTGCTGCTCGGGCGGACCGCCTATCCCCGCTGGTTCGCAGCCGTCACCCCGCTCACCGGGGTGCCGCTCTCGCTGCTCGCCCGAGCGGCCGGGCCGGAGGCGCAGGAGGCGCTGCGGCCCGTGACCATCCCCGCGTTCTGGCTGGCACTCATGTTCACCCTGTACCTCCTCGTCCTGCTCTTCCCCCGCAGCCGGACGCGGCCGGCGGCGGCCGCTTGAGACCCGGGCGGCGTCAGCGGTCCTTGAAGTAGCGGAAGAGGTGCCGTTCGCGGATGAGGGCGGCCTGCAGCACGACGCCCGCGAGCGCCCCGCCGCAGGCGGCGAGCACCACCCGGCACGCCACCACGAGCAGCAGCTCCCGCCCCTCGACGGGTGTGAGCGCGCTCGCGAGCAGCCCCGCGGACACGCCCAGGCAGGCCGGGGGCGCGATCCACACGCCCGCGCCGAGCAGCAGCATGGCCGTCTGCTCGGCGGGCCGGACCCCGTAGTGGCGGGCCGCCGCCAGCTGCAGGCGGCGGATCCGCACGGACGCGCCGCCCACGAGCGCGAAGGCGAGGAAGGCGAGGGGCGCGGCGGCCAGGCTCGCCCGGCCGGCGAACTCGGCCGCCCCGTCGAACTCCAGGCCCAGGGTGCTGTTGAGCTGCGAGAACTCCGGCGGCACCTCGCTGCGCCCGTTCGCGGTGAACAGCAAGAGGCTGCGCGCGTCCTCCAGGGGCGGCCAGGCGTCGAGCCAGCACTCGTCGAAGGCGCCCTGCGCGGGGGCCGGCACCAGGACCGCGTAGCCCAGACCGGGGCGGCGTCCGTCGTCGGGATAGTCGTACTCGGCGGCGATCCGCACCGGCCCCTCCGCACTCGCCACGGTGTCACCCGCAGCCACGCCGAGGGCGCGGGCCGCGTCGCGGGACAGCACCACGCCGCCGCCGTCCGCGCCGCGGGCGCCCAGCAGCGCCGGCAGGCCGGGGGTCGTGTGGAATCTGGGCAGCGGCGCCCCGGGCAGCGCCGAGGCCGTGAGCGGCCGCTGCGCATCCGCCCGGAGGGCGCCGGCCGCCCGCACGCCCGGCACCGCGGCCAGCCGCTCGCATCTGGCCGCGTCCACCCCGCCCGGCAGGTTCATGACGATCGTGCTGCCGCCGGCGGCCCGGAAGCGTTCGGCGTCCTGCAGCACGCCGCGCGTGACGGCGAGTTCGGCGCCCAGCAGCACGGCCAGCAGGCAGCCGGCCACCAGCAGCATCGACAGGGCGCGGGTGGTGCCGCTGAGCACCTCGCGGGCCAGCTCCCGGCGGATCGCGGACCATCTCATGCGGCCCCCGCCCGGTCGTCGGGCCTCGCCTCGTGGTCGGCGAGGCGCAGCTCGGCCGAGCAGGCCCGCCGGGTGCGTTCGTCGTGGGTGGCGACCACGACGATGACGCCCTCCTCGGCCATGCGGGCGATGGTCTCGTTGACGGCCGCCGCGGTGGTCTGGTCCAGCTGGGCGGTGGGCTCGTCGACGAGGAGCACCTCGGGTCCGGCGGCGATGCCGATGGCGAGCATGAGCCGCTGCGCCTCGCCGCCGCGATGTGCCTCGTTCTCCTGCCGGTGGCCGTGGTCGTCGCCGGTCTC
>JAUNLB010000132.1 GCA_030532485.1 Pseudoclavibacter sp. | reverse complement strand
GCGCACCTCGCAGAAGCGCTCGTAGTCCGGGTAGAGCGCCGCGACCCGCTCGCGGTTCAGGAAGTGGATCTTGCCCCAGTGGGCGCGGGCCTCGTAGTCGCGCAGCAGCGCGTCCACGTCCCGCAGGTAGGGGAAGTAGTCCTCGCCGGGGGCGCCGGAGACTGAGAGCACGGTGGTGTCGCGGTGTTGGAAGGGGGAGAGGAAACCCTGCTCCGCTTTCACCCAGCGCACTTCGATGGGATAGCGCTGCTCGGGGTGCCGGGTGCGGATGAGTTCCTGCAGGCGTTCGACGGCCTGGAGCCCGTGCTCGGCGGGCACGTAGTACTCCAGCTCGTGGAAGGGCAGCATGAAGCCCCCCGGGTAGATGCGGTAGGCGCGGTCGCGACGGGCGCCCTCTTCGTCGCTGATCCCTTCCGGTTCGTTCAGTTCGACCTCGTTGTAGCGCTTCGTGTAGCTGCGGCCGGCCATGGCCAGGCCCTCGGGGGTGGGCAGTTCGTAGAGTGCGGCGGACTGCTCGGACTGGCACCACAGGAAGGAGTAGTGGCGGTTGTTCGCGATGTCCTCCTCCCAGCCGATCACGGTCTGCTCCCAGCTCGGGTAGCTGATCTGCTCGGCCAGGTGGTAGCGGGGGACCGCCTGGAGCTCGACCTCCAGCAGCACACCGAGCGTGCCGATGGCGACTTGGGCGGCGAGCAGCTCCTCCGTCTGCTGTTCGCCGATCTCCACGATCTCGCCGCGTCCGTCGACGATGCGGGCGCCCCGCAGGGTGGAGGAGAAGCTGCCGAACTCCCGTCCCGATCCGTGGGTGGCGGTGGACAGGGCGCCCGCGATCGCCTGCTTGTCGATATCGCCCTGGTTGGCCAGGGACAGTCCGGCCTCCCACAGCGGCTCGCCGAAGTCGGAGATGCGCGTGCCGCCGAGGGCACGGACCCGGCCGCTGGCCGTGTCGGCGTCGAGGATGCCGGCGAGCCCGGACATGTCGATGAGTACCCCGCCGGTCTGCACGATCGGGGTGAAGGAATGGCCGGCGCCCGCGACTCGAACCGGCAGCCGCTCGGCGGCGGCGAAGCGGACGATTCGCTGCAGCTGCTCCTCCGTCTGCGGGCGCAGGGTGTACTGCGGGGTCGCGCTCTGGTTGCCGCCCCAGTTGCGCCACTCCCGGTGCAGTTCGCAGGGGATGTCGTCGATGTGGATGGTCATGGTGTTGGCTCCGATTTCGTTCCGAGGCGGGGTTTCGTTCCGGGGCGCTCAGGCGCTCTCACCTGGGCCGTGACGGAGGCAGACGTGCTTGCTCCGGCTGAAGTCGTCGAGTGCGAGGAGACTGAGGTCGCGGCCGTAGCCGGAGCCCTTGAAACCGCCCCAGGGCATCTCGGTCGCGAGCGTGAGGTGGGCGTTCACCCAGACGGTGCCCGCGTCCACGCGGTGGACCAGGCGCATCGCCCTGCTCAGATCGCTGGTCCAGACCGAGGCAGACAGGCCGTACTCGTTCTCGCCCGCTCGTCGGACGGCTTCTTCCTCGTCCCGGAAGGTCTCGATCGACACGACGGGGCCGAAGATCTCGGTGCGCGTGATCTCGGCACCCGGTTCGATATCCGCCAGCAGAGTGGGTTCGACGAAGTAGCCGGGCCGCTCTGCGGCCCCGCCGCCGAGCACGAGCCGTGCGCCCTGCTCGACGGCGCGGTCGATATGCGCCAGAACGCGTTCGAAGTGGGCCTGCGAGACCATGGGCCCCATCTGCGTGCCGGGCTCGTCGGGTGCACCGATCCGGATCCCTGCGATCCGTCGGGCGAGCAGATCCTCCAGCTCGTCGGCGACGCGGGCGTCCACGAGGAGCCGGCACGCCGCCCCGCACTCCTGGCCCGCGTTCCAGAAGCCGGCTGCGGTCACGCCCTCGGCGACGGCTTCCAGGTCGGCGTCCGCGAAGACCAGCACTGGCGCTTTGCCGCCCAGCTCCAGGTGGACGCGTTTGCGGCTCGCGGCCGCCGCGGCGGCGACCGCCGAACCGCTGCGGACGCTGCCGGTGAGGGCGAGCAGATCGACGCCCGGGTGTTCGGCGAGCAGGCGGCCGACCGGTTCGCCCTCGCCCAGGACGATGTTCAGCGCACCCGCGGGCAAGGCCTCGGCGGCCAGTTCGGCCAGGGCCAGCGTGCTCAGCGGCGTCTGCTCGGAGGGCTTGAGCACCATCGTGTTGCCCACCGCCAGGATGGGTGCGATCTTCCAGGCAGCCATGAGCAGCGGGTAGTTCCAGGGCGTGATGACGCCGATCACCCCCAGCGGCTCGCGCAGGACCAGCGAGGTGTGCCCGCTCGCGTAGATGCCGGGCGCGGTGCTCGTCAGAGAGCGGGTCGCACCGGCTGCGAAGCGGAAGACGTCGACGGCGCTGGTCAGATCGTCTTCGGCGACCTCCGGCGGCTTGCCGGTGGACAGTGACTCGATGGCCTGCAGCCGTTCCTGATGCTCGAGCAGGGCGTCGGCGATGTGCAGCAGCGCCTCGGCGCGCTCGGCCGGGGTCCGGGCGCGCCAATCCGGCAGCGCAGTCCGTGCCGCCCGGACCGCCCGGTCGACGGTCTCGGCCGTGCCGAGGGGTGCCTCAGCCACGGCTCGCCCCGTCGAGGGGTCGACGAGAGGGATGCTGCGGCCCTGCTCCCTGGGCTCGATGCGGCCGTCGATCAGGTGGCCGATCTGCGGCAACTCCGGCTGGACGGTGGTGTCGTCGTGCATGATTCCTGCCCTTCGAGGGCTCCTTTGCCCTCGAACGGCGAGAATAATCTAATCCCTAAATGACATCAAGTATTACCGCGTGGCGCGCTCCGATCCGACCAGCCAGGGCGTCCGATCGGCCGAGACGCTGCGCAGTTCGAGCCACTCGAACTGCGCAGCGCCGCGGGCGTCCAGCACATCGCCCACGATCCAGTTCGCTCGGGTGGAGGCGATGACCCGGTGCCGCGCATTGATCAGGAGCATGGCCCGCTCCTGCGCCGGGCAGGCCCGACGGAAGGCGCGCTCGAGCGAGTCCGGGCGCAGATCCGCACCGACGACGCCGCACGCACCGCCCGCCCGCCCGGGGAAGCCCGCCGTGATGACGTGCAGATTGGTGCCGCCGCTGTCGATGTACGGGCCGGTCGCGACGCCCCGTTCGGAAGCGCTCGCGGCTGCAAACCAGGGCATGCGCTCATAGTCGTAGTGGTCAATGGAGGTCTCGTCGAAGACATGCGGCATGAACGCGGAGGCTCCGTCCGGGCAGCTGCGCCACCACTCCAGCCAGCGGGCGGCGTCCGTGAGGAATCCGGGGGCGAAGGCCACGCCGATGCCGTCCACGAGCCGCGGATGGCGCCGGAGCGCGCTGCGGATCGTCTCGGCCAGCCGGGCGGAGCTCGCGGTCGTGCGCGGCCCCGAGGCGAAGACGGCGTCCGCCCGTTTCGCGATGCCCTCCAGGGAGCGGAAGACCGGCTCGACGAGTTCCCAGACGGTGTTCGCCACACGGTGCCGGGCCTCGTGGGCGGATCCGCTCATGGCGGATCGCCCTCCGCGTCGTGCTGGGCGCGCAGCAGTTCGTCCAGGATCCCCCGGCATTGTTCCTCGTGGTGCTCGCGCGCCAATCGGGCGGCCTCGTCCGCGTCGCGACGCGCGACGGCCTCGATGATCGCGTCGTGCTCGTCCGCGTGCTGCTCCAGTTCCCGCAGCGACCACGGGCCCAGCCAGCTCAGGCCGTTCAGCTCGCTCTGCAGGCGCAGCACGAGGTTCGCCAGGCGGCCGGAGTGGGAGGCGACCCCGAGTGCGATGTGGAATCTCGCGTCGCTGCGCCGGGCCGCGGCCGGGTCCCCGCTCGTGCGCACATCGGCGGCGAACATCCGTACTCGGTCCAGATCGTCGTCGTCGCTGCGCCGGGCGGCTAGTCGGGCGACGCCGTCGGCGGCGATGCCGACGAGGTCGGTGAGCTCGCGCAGCCGCGCAGGGTCCCACTCGTGCAGTTGAGCGCGCAGCTCGTGCTGGCTCGGTCGGTGCCCGGAGACGAAGCTTCCGCCGCTCCGCCCCCGTCGGGTCTCGATGAGCCGCTTCGTGCGCAACTGGGCGAGGGCCTGTCGCAGGGTGATGGAGGAGACGCCCAGCTGTTCGGACAGCTCGGTCTCGTTCGGCAGTCGTACGCCCACGTCGAGCACGCCGACGGAGATGGCGCGCTCCAATTGGTGGGCGATGCGTTCGGAGCGTCCGGCGGCGACCGGTTCGCTCGCCAGCATTTCGGCGACCATGCCGATGGCCCGGGCCGCCTCCGCTTCGGGGGGCGGGGTCCGTTGCGCCGGGGTCATGCCGAGAGCCTAGCCCGCAATCTCCGCGCCTGGATGCTCACAGGTCCGGTCGAAATCCGTGCAGCTGCCTGGGAGCTGCAATTCCTGCGCCTGGAGGGTCACAGCAGGCGCCGGATCTCCGCCTCGAAGCGCGTGATGTGCTCGGCGACCAGCCGGGCCGCCCTCTCGCCGTCCCCGGCGAGGATCGCCCCCAGCACCTCGGCGTGGTCGCGCACGTGCCCGGCGACCCCCGGCATGCGCTCGATCGCGAGGCACCAGATGCGCGTGGCCAGCAGGCTGTAGCGCTCCAGCAGATCCGCCAGGTGCGCGCTGCCGCCGGCGCGGGAGACGACGCGGTGCACGTCCAGGTCCCAGGACATGAGGCTCCTGGCGTCGGCGTCGTCCGGGATCCCGGCGAGCCGGTGGCGCAGCTCCGCAAGCTCCCGGCGCCGCTCGGCGTTCAGCAGCTCGGCGGCCCTGCGCGCCGCGAGCGGCTCCAGGGCGAGACGGATCTCGGTGATCTCGGACAGCTCGGTGATGTCCACGGAGGTCGCGAAGGTGCCCCGGCGGGGGTAGCTGACCACCAGCCGGTCGTGCTCCAGGCGCTTGACGGCCTCCCGGACCGGGGTGCGGCCCAGGCCCAGTTCGGCGCACAGCTTCGCCTCGGCGATGACCTCGCCCGGCCGGATGTCGAGCAGCACGAGGCGGCGGCGGATCGCCAGATAGGCGCGCTCCGCCTGCGAGAGCCTGTCGGCGGCGGGGGAGGGGGCCGCCTCGTCCCGGGCGCGCTCCGTCTGCGGCTGTGCCGTCCGGGCCATCTCGCCTCCAGGGGATCCGCCGGCCTGGCGAGCCGGTATTGACACGCTACCCCGGTGCCGCATATCGTGCACGGCAATCTCATATATCAGTTGCGTATGAGTCGGCGGCGAGGTGGCCGTCGACCGGGACTCGAAGAGGAGGACGCGATGAGCCGGATCCCCCCGCCGCCCGCCCGCACGCCGCAGCAGGAGCTGGAGCACTGCCGGGCGCATCAGCGGCGGCTGCCCGAGCACCCCGACTTCTTCTGGCCGAACCCCGAGCCCCGCCGCAGCTACGAGGTGGTGATCGTCGGCGGCGGCGGCCACGGGCTGGCGACCGCCTACTACCTGGCCGCCCGGCACGGCATCACGAACGTGGCCGTGCTCGAGCGCGGCTGGCTGGCCGGCGGCAACATGGCCCGCAACACCGCGATCATCCGCTCCAACTACCTGTGGGACGAGTCGGCGGCGATCTACGAGCACGCCATGAAGCTCTGGGAGGGGCTGGAGGAGGAGCTGGACGCCGAGGTGTTCTTCTCCCAGCGCGGCGTGCTGAACCTCGCCCACACCCTCCAGGACGTGCGCGACTCGGTGCGCCGGGTGGAGGCCAACCGGCTCAACGGCGTGGACGCGGAGTGGGTGGACCCGGCCGGGGTGAAGGAGCTGTGCCCCATCATCAACACGGCCGACGACATCCGCTACCCGGTCCTGGGGGCGACGTACCAGCCGCGCGCGGGCATCGCCAAGCACGACTGGGTCGCCTGGGCCTACGCCCGGGCCGCCGCCCGGCTGGGCGTGGACCTGGTGCAGGGCTGCGAGGCGACCGGCTTCCGGATCGAGGGCGGCCGGGTCACCGGCGTGGAGACGGCCCGGGGCACGATCGGGGCCGAACGGGTGGCGCTGTGCGGGGCGGGGCGCTCCTGGCAGCTGGCCGAGATGGCCGGCTTCCGGCTGCCCGTCCAGTCCCACCCCCTGCAGGCGCTCGTCTCCGAGCTGCACGAGATCGTGCACCCGACCGTGGTCATGTCCAATCACGTGCACGTCTACGTCTCCCAGGCCCAGAAGGGCGAGCTGGTCATGGGCGCCGGCGTGGACGCCTACAACGGCTTCGGCCAGCGGGGCTCCTTCCACGTCATCGAGCACCAGATGGCCGCCGCGGTCGAGCTGTTCCCGGCCTTCGCGCGGGCCCACCTCATCCGCAGCTGGGGCGGCACCGTGGACGTCACCCTCGACGCCTCGCCCATCGTGGGCCTGGCCCCGGTGGAGGGGATGACGGTCAACTGCGGCTGGGGCACCGGCGGGTTCAAGGGCACCCCGGCCGCCGGCTGGACCCTGGCCCACACGATCGCCCACGACGCCCCGCACGAGCTGAACGCGCCCTTCTCGTTGGAGCGCTTCGAGACCGGCGCCCTCATCGACGAGCACGGCGCCGCCGCCGTGGCGCACTGACCGCACCATGCGCTCGCGATCCCATCGGAACGCGTCCCCGCCGTGCAGGGAGCGGGCGGGGCGAGACCGGGCCGTGCGCCCACGACTTCATCGGACCAGCTCATCGGAGGAGAGCATGCTCATCATCGACTGCCCCTATTGCGGGCCCAGGGAGGAGACCGAGTTCGGCTACGGGGGGCAGGCGCACGTCCCCTACCCGCAGGACCCGGCCGCCCTCGACGACGCCCAGTGGTCCCGCTACCTGTTCTACCGGGACAACCCCGCCGGGCCCTTCCCGGAGCGCTGGGTGCACTCCCACGGCTGTCGCAAGTGGTTCAACGCGGTGCGCGACACGCGCAGCTACGAGATCCTGGCCGTCTACCGGATGGGCGAGCAGCCGCCGACGGCGCTCGAGGCGGCGGGCGAGGACGCGGAGGGGGCGCGATGAGCGGGCAGCCGAACCGCCTGCCGCAGGGCGGGGCGATCGATCGGGACCGGCCCCTGCGGCTGCGGGTGGACGGCGTCGAGTACGAGGGCTTCGCGGGCGATACGGTGGCCAGCCTCCTGCTCGCCAACGGGGTCGTGCGCTGCGGCGACTCGATCTACCTGGGCCGGCCGCGCGGCGTGTTCGCGCCCGGGGTGGAGGAGCCCAACGCCTATCT
>JAUNLB010000131.1 GCA_030532485.1 Pseudoclavibacter sp. | reverse complement strand
GCGCCGACTGCTGCTGGGCGGGATTCCCCCTCCCGGGCTGCTTCTCCGGGGCCTGCTCGTGCCGCTTGGCCCCGTGTCCGCCCCGCTCCGCAGCATCTGGGAGCTTGCCTTCGGGGACGGCCGAGGCGACCGCCTTGGAGGACGCCGCCTTGGCCATCTTGCCCTGGGGGATCACGCCGGCGATCTCGAGGCCGGCCTTCTTCAGTGCGCTCCCCGCCCGGTGCACGCCGTTCACGGTCTGCTTGCCGCCCTCGAAGAGCTCCTTGCCGCTCTGCTTCAGACCCTTCTGGAGCGAATCGGGGACGGTCTGGGCGAGGTTCCTGCCCGCCTCGGGAAGGCTGCCGGCGATCGAGACGGACTCCCGGGCGAAGGTGGAGATGTTCCCGAGCGCACTGCGTCCTTCCCTCATCGCCTCTTCGGCCCCGCCGCGGCCGCCGGAGTCCAGGAGCTTCTTGCCCGCGTCGAAGAGGTTCCTGCCCGCATCGGTGGCTGCCCGACCGGCTTGACGGATGTCCGTCTCCAGCCCGGGAGTCTTCGCGATCCCGTCCCGGATCCCGCGATCCACGTGGTGTGCGAGCGTCCGTCCGGACTGGTGGAACAGCTCGCGCCCGCGCTGCAGCTCCTGCCCCGCGGTCCGCAGCTCACGGGTGGCGGTGCGGACGGTCTCGGGATTGCCGCCGATCATCTGCACCACGCCGTCGAGGAGGTACAGACCGCCGTTCGCGTACCGTTTGACGTCCGGCTTCGGAAGGTGCTCGGTCATCCGGCGGGTGTGTTCGGGCACGCTCTCGGCGATGTTCCCGGCGAGTTCGGGCAGGGTGCCCACCGTCCCGACGGCCGAGCCGAGCGCGCCGCGCACGTCCCGCCCCGCGGCCGCCGCCTCGCCCACCATGCCCCGCACGTCCCCGCGGGCGGCCCGATCCCGCAGATCGCCGAGGTTCTGCGCCGCCCCGCCGAGCGACCGCCGGGTCTCCTGCACCCGAGAAGCGAAGCCCGGTGTCTCGGCCACGGCCTCCTCCACGCCCCGCCTGGCGCCATAGAGCGCTCCCACATCGCGCAGGACCTGCTTCTTCAGCTCCGGGAACATGTCGCTCGCGCCCTTGCCGACGCTGCGTCCGCCGTCCCTGAGCTGCCGCCCCTCGCCCCCCAGCACCGCGTGGAGCGTGGCGTCCGCCACGTGCAGCGCCCCATCGCCGGCGCGGGCGAGCCCGCCGAGATAGCCCTTGAAGCCGTCACGAGCGTGTTCGGACACGCCCCCGACCACGTTTCCGGCGAGTTCGGGCAGGGTGCCCACCGTCCCGACGGCCGAGCCGAGCGCGCCGCGCACGTCCCGCCCCGCGGCCGCCGCCTCGCCCACCATGCCCCGCACGTCCCCGCGGGCGGCCCGATCCCGCAGATCGCCGAGGTTCTGCGCCGCCCCGCCGAGCGACCGCCGAGCCTCCTGCGCCTGGCGCCCGAAGTCCGGCGTCTCGGCCATCCCCTGGGCGATTCCCCTCCATGTGCCGATCCCGGTCTCGAGCGACCCCTCGGCCATCCGCCGGGTTCCCTCCCGGAGGGCGGGACTGCCCGCCATCCCCTCGTCGAAGATCTTGCGGTACTTCTGGGGTCCGTCCTGGTTCACGACGTGCTGCGCACCGTCCACGATGTGCAACACGCCGTCCAGCGTCCGGCCAGCGCCGTGCAGCAGATCGGGCGAGCCGTCACGCCAACCCTGCACGAGCGCATCCGGAAGCCTTCCCCGCAGCTGCCGCCCCAGCTCGGGCAGCGTCCCGACCGTTTCAGCCCCCTCCTTCAGAGTGCCGACGAGATCGCGTCCCGTCTGGCCCGTCTCCCCGAGGGCGCCGCGCACGTCCCCCTCGCGCAGCTCCCGGGCGAGATCACCCAGATTCCCGCGCGCCCCGCTCGCCCGGGCCGTCATCTCGCCGAAATCCTTCGTGAGGTCCGGGGTTCGGGAAAGACTCTCGGCGACGCCCCGCTGAAGGGCGTCCTCAACCTGCCCCGCGCCCTTCCACAGACGCGGCAGCCCCTCGGACAGGTCCTCGCGACTCTTCAGGCCCTCGTCCACTCCGGTACGGAGCCGGCCCGGTTCCTTCGAGTCGCCCAGGACCCACAGGCCCGCGTCGGCCATGCCGATCACCCCGTCGACCGCCTTGGCGGCCCCGTCCCGCATGTCCTGTCGCCCCTGCTGCCGTTCCTGCTCGGAACGTCCGTCCTTCGCCGCCGTCGCCCCGTCCCACAGCTGCGGCAGCCCCTCGGACAGGCTCTTGCCGCCCTTCATCGCCTCGTCCACTCCGGTGCGAAGCTGGTCGGGCGCCTTCGACGTGCCCAGGATCTCCATCGTCCCGTCGGCCACGCCGATCGCTCCGTCCTTCGTCTTGACGGCCCCGTCCCACAGCTCCTGTCGGCCCCGCCGCTTCTCCTCCTCCGTGCGGCCGCCTCGCAGGGTCTGCGCTCCGTCCCACAGCTGGGCGGCACCCTCCATCAGGGTCTCGAGCCCCGCCACGTTCTTACGGTAGCCGCCCTGGAGCTCCTCCGCCTTCTTGTCCCCGAACCCTTTATTCTGATTTTTACTCATGTATTTGACTCCGTTTCGCATCGCTCGCTCCGGCTCGCCCGCCCGGGCGCCCCGAGAACACCTTCCTCGAACCCGTTCCGAATCGCTCGCCCCGGCTCACCCGCCCGAGGGCTCCTGGCCGGCGGACTCCAGGGGCCGGGGCTGCTCGAAGGCGAGCACCTCCCGCACCAGATCGTCCACGTCGAAGATCGGCTCGTCCTCGCCGAAGGCGTCGCTGCCGAAGTCCGGCTCCGCCGGAGGCGCCGACTCGCCCGGATCCCCCTGGGTCCCGGGCCCCGCCTCGGGGACCGGAGCCGGGGTGTACCGATAGTCCCCGCTCCGGATCGCTTCGAGCTTCCGGCTTCGGAAGGCGGGCAGGCCGCGCAGCAGATACAGGCACTCGGAGCCCTCCAGCCGCGCCACCTCGTCCGGGGTGAGCAGTTCCCGGCCCAGCTTGCGGAACGACTTGGAGGCGCTGCCGTTCGCGCCGCCCCGCTGGACCGAGTCGTCCCGCGAATCGATGGTCTCCTTGCCCAGGCGCTTGGAGATCCACTGGGTCGTGGACTCCTCGTCGCCGCCCAGGAAGAGCTTGGAGTCGCAGTTGCCGACGATCGTCTCCCAGTCGTCCGTGTAGAGCGACTTGCCCTGCGAGAAGTTCTGCAGGATCACGCTCGTCGCGATGCCCCGCTTCCGCATGACGGCGATCTTCGTGTGGAAGGAGGGGAGCTTGCCGATGTTCGCGAACTCGTCCATGAAGCAGTGCACCGGCACCGGCAGGGTGCGCGCGGGGGCCGCGTCCGCGAGCGCGATGTTCTTCTGGAAGAACATGTCGTAGAAGACCGCGACGAGGAAGCTGAAGGTCTCGTGGCTGTCCGGGATCACCAGGAAGAGCGCCGTGCGCTCCTGGCCGACCAGGTCGGCCCGGATGGTGTCGGAGTCGAGGATCCGGGACAGGCTCGGCATATAGAGCGGTGCCAGGCGTACGCCGAGGCTGATGATGACCGACTTCTTCGTCTCCCCCGCCCCCTGGGTGTAGATGTTGTACTGGCTCCAGGCGAAGCGCCACATGCTCAGCATGCGCGCGGCCTCCTCGTCCAGCCGGTCCTCGAAGGCCTCCGCCCGGGTGATCGTCTCCCGCATGTCCAGGAACAGCGTGTCCGCCGCGGAGGTGAAGCTCTCGTCGTTCTCGCTGGTCTGCAGGCCGGCGAGCACCTCGGTGACGTGGTTCATGGTCCCCTGCGTGCCGTGCAGCCCGAAGACGTAGGCGACGATGGCCGTGAGCAGCGCCCGCTCGGCCTTCTCCCAGAAGCTGTCCTGCCCCTCGGGCTTCTGGCCGGTCGTGTTCGAGATGATGTTCTGCACGAGGATCAGGCAGTCCACCTCGGCCTGACCCGGCGTGAAGTAGGCCAGGGGGTTGAAGGTGTCCGAACGGCTCCACTCCACGAGGTTCAGGCAGCGGACGCGGTAGCCCGAGGCGGTGAGCTGCTCCCCGGTGGCGGCGAGGATCTCCCCGTTCGGATCGGTGACGACGAAGGACTGGTTCTGCTGGGCGATGTTCGGCTGGACGTAGTAGCGGGTCTTCCCGGAGCCGCTGGAGCCGATGACCAGCACGTGCAGGTTCCGCTGGGTCTTGCGGGAGTCGAGGCTGAGGCGCTCGCTGCGCGTGAACAGCAGGTTGTTCGCCGGGTCGCGGTCGATGAAGGGGCGGATGTCGCGCGCCGTGCCCCAGCGCGCAGAACCGTGCTCGACGCCGTGCCGGAACTTCCGCCGGTTCGAGAGCTGGTAGGCGACGATCAGCGCGAAGACCGCGACGAGCACCGCCCCGGAGATCAGATCCGGCCGTTCGAGGGAGAGGTGCAGGGGGTCGCGGAAGTCGTACCAGAAGCGATCGCTCGCCTCGGAGAGGTTCGCCCCGTCCGCCAGCTCGCGCCGGATCTGGTAGGAGATCTTGTCGCCGGCCCAGAAGAGGAGGAGCGCCGAGACGCCGAGGACGGCGAGGAGCCTAGTCTTCACGTCGGTACTCCTCCAGACGGACGTGCGAACGCGCACGGCCATAGCTGCGGCTGCCGTGCTCGACGGCGTCGTGGGTCTCCTCGCCGTCCAGCTCCTCCCGCATCCGCCGTTCGTAGGCCTCCGAGAGCCTGCGCAGCAGGAACTCGCGACGGTACCTCTCGCCCGGCGGTTCCTCGCCGGGCGCCGGGACGGCCTCCCGCAGAACGGCCGCCTCCCGGGCGCAGCCCCGCAGGAAGTCGCGCAGGCGACGCAGCTCGGGGCTGCCGGCGGGCACGGCCAGCAGGCAGGCGCCCAGCTGCACCACCGCCGCCGGGACCTCGCCGAGCCCGGCCAGCGCGCAGGCCCGCCGGGCGAGCCCCTCGTCGGCCACCTCGACGAACCCCGCGCGATCCGGGGCGGCCGATGCCCGGCTCGCCGGGCCGCCGGCCCGGGATCCGGAGGAGCGGACGAGCAGTCGGGTGGTCATGCGCGGACCGCCCGGCCGTTCATCGCGCCCGCGGGCCCTCGGCCCGCTCCGGTTCCCGGTGCTCGAGCCCCGCCCGCTCCGGCGCGGAACGGGCGTCCTCGGCGGCGGCCCCGCGCATCGCGCTCCGCTCCCGCTGCTGGGCGTGGTCCTCGCGCAGCGCGGCGGCCGGGATCAGCCCGTCGGGCCCGACGGCGGGCTGGCGGTTGCGGGAGTCCAGCTGCCTGCGGGCGGAACTGACCCCGTCGCGCAGCGATCCCAGGTCCCCCGCGGACATGTGCAGCTCCACGCTCCCCGCATCGTTCCGCTGCACGTCCAGCCGCACGCCGTGCCTGCCCAGCTGCTGCTGCAGGCGATCGAGGTGCGCGGGGGAGAGCTGCTCGGGGGTGGGGCCGCCGGTGCTGTGCCGACGGATCTCCTGAATCGCCAGCCGCCCCTGCTCGATGTGCTCCATGCCCGTGCGCCGTGCGTGATCGACGAGCTGCTCGCCCGCCTTCATGAGGTCCAGGGTGCGGTGCTGTCCGGACAGCACGAGCCGGACGCCGTGGTGCACGCCCTGCCGCAGCAGCTGCGCGACCGCCTGCTCCCCCTTCTCGATGAGTGCCATCGACGCATCCCTTCCGTGCTCGCCGCGGCCGACCGGACCGCTCGTCCGATCCGATGCTAGCCACGATTATTCATCAGCGCCAGAAAAACTCGGCGAGCCGTCGCGAAGATCTCCTCCCAGCGCCTCCAGCCGCTCCAGGAGCAGCCGTCGCCGCTCCCCGGTACCCGGGCGGCCGCGCAGCATCCGCAGCTGCTCGACGAGCACCGGGCGGGCCTGCCCGCCGCGGCCGGCGCGAAGCAGCGCTTCACCCAGATCCCCGAGCACCTCGAGGAGCACCTCCGCCTGCCCGGGCAGTGCGCGCAGCGGTTCCAGCGCGGTCGCCATCGCCTCGATCGCGGCCCCGGACTCGCCCGCACGTTCATGAGCGATACTCTTTAAAAGGAGCACGGCCGCGAATTCGGCGTCCCTGCCGGGACGGGTCCGCAGCGCATCGACGGCCAGGCCGCACTCCGCCGCCGCCGCGCCCGGATCGCCCCGCCCCAGGAGCAGCGCGGCCAGCAGCCTGCGCCCTTCGGCCTCCTGCCCCTCGGGGTCGGAGCACGATCCGGCCAGGCGGATCGCGGCCCGGCACGTCCGCTCGGCGGCGGCCGGATCCCCCAGGCCCTCACACAGGCGGGCGAAGCGGTGCAGGGCGCGCACCCGGTCGTCCTCGCCGCCGGGGACCGTCGAGAGCGTTTCGATCTGCTCGCGGCAGGCCTCCAGCGCCGCCCCGGCTCGCCCTGCGGCGAACTCGATCTCCGAGAGCCGCTGCAGGGCGCGCAGCCGCGCGAACACGCCGTCGGGGCGGGTGCGGGCTGCCTCCAGATGCCGGAGGCAGGCGGCCCGGGCCGCTTCCGGCTCTCCGCAACGGCTCAGCGCCAGGGCCAGATCCGCCGCCGCCGCCTCCAGGAGGGGCGCGTCGGATCCGGGCGCGCTGCGCACCGCCTCCCGCAACCGTTCGACGGCGGCCGCCTCCTGGCCGGCGTTGCCGAGCGCCGCGGCGAGCCTGCGCAGCAGACGGGCCCGGACCTCCGCCGCCTCGGACCCTCGGGGGCAGGCGGCCAGCGCGAGCTCGGCCGCGCGGACCGCCTCGTGGAAACGGCCCCCGGCGGCGTGCTCGGAGGAGAGGGCCGCGAGCCGGCCGAGCGGATCCGAGCCGCCCCCGGCGGGCGCCGGGGGCCGGTCCGCATCGGATGCGCCGGCGGGGGCGGAGGCCGCCGCGCCCTCCTGCCGGGACGGCAGCTCCAGCGCGAGCCCCTCCGCCTCGATCAGGAACGGATCTCCGCCCGCCGGGGGCGGGGCGGGCTCGGCCTGCCGTGCGGTCAGCGTCCCGCGAACGAACACCCGGTCCCCGGGGACCAGGCAGGCGGCCAGCCGCGCCGCCTGCTCCGTCACCGCCAGCACCTGCTGCTCGACCCCCTCGGAGCCGTCCGCGGCGGCGGGGACGAACAGCGGGAAGCGGCACCCCTCCGCCGCGGTCTCGGGTGCGGCGGCCACCACGCCGTAGGCGACGACGCTGATCGCGCCCGCCGCGGAGTCGGCCGGGCTCATTGCGGCCGCAGCGCCGTCAGCCGCTGCTGGAGCTGCGCCCGCACGTCCTCGGCCTCGGCTTCGGCC
>JAUNLB010000130.1:6977-7279 GCA_030532485.1 Pseudoclavibacter sp. | reverse complement strand
AGGCGAGCCCGAGGCGGAGGGCGGAGAGGACCGTCCGCGCGGCTCCGACTCCGAGCCCGCTTCGGACACCCCGTCCGCAGCGGAGACCGAGCGCCGCGACGCGGCCCCGGGCGATGCCGAGGACGCCGCCGAGGAGGCCGCGGCCGCGAAGGCGGCCGCGATCGCCGCGCACGACGACGCCGTGATCGACGCGGTCATGGACCTGGAGGGCGAGGAGGCGACGGCCGAGGACGAGCTGAGCGAGCTCGTGCAGCAGACCCACCCCGGACCGCCCGCCGAGATCCGCCAGCAGCGCCGCATCG
>JAUNLB010000130.1:0-6967 GCA_030532485.1 Pseudoclavibacter sp. | reverse complement strand
GCCGAACACGAGAACCCGGAGGCCGGGGCCCGGATACGGGCCCCGGCCTCCGGGCTTCCCAGGCTCACCCGGGGGCCGTCGCTCAGAAGCCGAAGGCGTCCCGCATGCCCCCCAGGATCACGCCGATCACCACCAGGTACCAGACGATCGCGATGGTCGCCGTGAACGGAGCTAGGCGCACGCCCGCACGACGTCCCCGCTCGCCCAGGTGCCCGTGCGCCAGATTGAACACGGTCGTGGCCACCACCAGCGGGATCGTGGCCGCCCAGACGATCATGCACCACAGACACAGGCGACCCAGCTGGAACACCGAGAACCACTGCAGATAGCTGATCAGCGCCGTCGCCCCGAGCAGGCCCAGCTGCAGCCCGCGCCAGTACCAGGGCCGCAGCCGCGCCCCCGCCCAGCTCGCGGCCGCCGTGCTCAGGACGACCGTGAAGCACACGAGCCCCAGGATCACGTTCGGGAATCCGAGCACGTGGGCCGCGTCCGAGAGCATCGCCGGCCCGCAGGTGATGAACGGGTTGAGGTCGCAGATCAGCGCCTCGTCCGGCGCCTGGAGCTTGTGCAGGTACTCCAGCGTCAGCGCGAAGGACGCGAGCAGGCCGACCGCTCCCGTGATCGCGAGGGTCCAGGCGAACTGCCCGGGACCGCGCAGGGGCAGGGGCAGGGGCTCGGCCTCCGTCTCCGCCGGCACCGTCTCCGTCTCCACGGCGCGCGGTCTAGGACCCCGACCCCGGGGACGCGGCCGGGGCGGAGGCGGTCGGGGTGGGCAGCACGGCGCCCTGCTCGCTCACCAGCGTGCGCAGCTCCTCCGGCGAGGAGGGCAGCGCCTCCTGCACCTGTCCGTTCACCGCCAGTGAGGGCGTCCCCTTCACGCCCGCGTCGCGGGCCGCGTCGGTGCTCTCGTTCACGACGGGCAGATAGGCGCCGTCGTCGACGGCCTGGGCGGCCTCGGGGCTCGTCACCCCCAGCTGGGGCAGCAGCGCCGCGTAGTCCTCCCGGCCCCAGCCGGTCTGCGTCTGCCCCGGCACCGAGAACAGTCCGTCGCTGACCGTCAGGAAGCTCTCCGGCTGGTGCTGGGTGGCGGCCAGCAGCGCGGCGGCGGCCTGCTTGCCGTACGGGGCGACGAACTGGATCGGGCGGTAGTTCACCCGGACCTGGCCGGAGGCCGCGAGCTCCGTGTAGGCGGCGCCCATGATCCGGTGGTACTCCACGCAGTGCGGGCAGGAGTAGTCGTAGTAGTAGTCGAGCACGACCGGGGCCTCGGCCGCCCCGATCGAGACGTAGCCCCCCTCGTGCAGCTGGATCGGCTGCTCGACCGTCTCGCCCGCCGAGGTCTCCAGGGAGATCGTGCCCGAGGCGTTCGTCTCGCCGCGCGGCAGCAGCAGATCCCCGCCCTTGACGAGCATGAAGACGAGCCCGGCGATCAGGATCGCGGCGCCGCCGACGATCCCCAGCTGGAGGAGGAGCCGGTTCCTGCGCTGCTTGGCCTGCTCCTGCTTGCGGATCGCATTCGCCTCCTCGCGGAGTTTGCGGATGTGCTCGCGGTCCTTCTTCGCCATGGGCCTGGGGTCTTCCTTCCGGGGTCCGTTGAGGGCGGCTACATTCTACGCCGCCGCGGACCGGCGGACGGCCCGCTAGGCGCCCAGCACCCGGCGCAGGTGCCCGTTGCCGAACACCCGGTGCGGGTCCAGGCGGTCCCGCGCCGCCAGGAAGTCGCCGAAGTGCGGCAGCACGTGCGCGAACTCGGCGGCCCGGACCGTGTGGTAGCCGCCCCAGTGGGGCAGGCCCCCCTCCGAGAGGAAGTACGCCTCGAGGGGGTCGAAGACGCGCCGGGCGTCCAGCCCGTGCGGCACCGAGAGCGCGATGGAGACGATCTCGCGGCCGTAGGCGTTCGAGAGGAACGCGTCGTCGGCGGCCGCCACCCGCACCCGGAGCGAGAAGGCGGTGAGCGGCCGCAGGCCGTGGGCGATCCGCTCGACGCCCTCGAACAGCTCCGGCAGGCGCTGGAAGGGGAAGGCGTAGGCCATGGTCGCCACGTGGAAGGCGGGTGTGAAGCTGAGCGCGCGCACCGGGCTCTCGATCCGGTCCACGGGGGCGTGCAGCCGCAGTCCCGCCCGGTTCACGAGCGGCACCAGCCGGGGCAGCCGGGAGGCGATCCGGGCCCCGAACGCCTCCCGGGCGGCCACGACTCGGCCGGAGCGGCGCGGCGTGGGCGCGTCCCCCGCCTCGCCGCGCTCGCGGAACCCCTCGCGCATGACGAACTCGTCGGTGAAGGGCCGCCAGCGCAGCGCCAGGTGGTCGGCGCCGCGCACGCGGGTCGGCCACTCGTCCAGGAGGTCCCGGACGCTGATGCGCCGCTCGACCGTCCGCACCCGGAAGGACGGCACGATGCGCAGGGTCACCTCGCTCATGACCCCGAGCGCCCCCAGGCCCAGCCGCACGGCCGGCCACAGCTCCGCCTCGTGCGCGCCGCCGATCCGGCGGATCCGGCCGGTCCCGTCCACGAGCTCGACCTCGGTCATCTGGGCGCCGAGCGAGGCGAAGCGCAGGCCCGAGCCGTGGCTGCCGGTGGCGACCGCCCCGGCCAGGGTGACGTCCGGATTGCCGGTGGGATTCACCAGGAACGCGCCCTCGGCCTCCAGGAGCGCGGCCGCCTCGGCGACCGTCGTGCCCGCGCCGAAGCGCGCGACCCCGGCCGCGTGGTCGATCGAGCGCAGACCGCGCATGTGGCGGGAGTCGATCTGCACGCCGGGAGCCTGGGCGACGCCGTTGGAGGAGTAGCCCGCGCCGACGGGACGGACTCGCTCGCCCCGATCGAGCGCTCCGGTCACGGCCTCCCGCAGCTCGGCCGTCGAGCGCGGCGCGACGACGCGGAGGGGCGACGATGCGGCCGTCCGACTCCAGTTGACCCACCGGACGCCACGCGCCTCGTTCATGACCGGCTCCTCACTCGAGCGCGCGGCTCGCGCCCGACCGTCCCAAGCATATGGCGTGCGGACCCGGCGGCACGCGAAAAGACCTCGGAGGACAGGCGGGAACCGGAGAGCCGGGGAAGAGGTGGTACGCCCCCTGGGACTCGAACCCAGAACCCGCTGATTAAGAGTCAGCTGCTCTGCCAATTGAGCTAGAGGCGCTCGTCGCTGCGCGAGCGACCGGCCAACAGTAGCACGGCGGCGCCCGACGCGCCAATCCGGGGCTCGCAGGCGGCCGCCGGGACCGCGTGGCAGCATGGAGCGGTGACCCAGGAGCTCCCCGTCCGACTCGAGCCCGGCCGTACGGCCCCCGACTTCGCCCTGCGCACCCACGACGGCGCCGAGATCTCGCTCGCCGGCCTGCGCGGCCGCCGCGTGATCCTCTACAGCTACCCGCAGGCCGCCACCCCCGGCTGCACGACCGAGGCCTGCGACTTCCGGGACGGCTACGCCCCGCTGCAGGCCGCCGGCTACGCGCTGCTCGGCCTCTCCTCGGACCCGCCCGAGCGCAACGCCGCCTTCGCCGCCGCCGAGTCGCTGCCCTTCCCCCTGCTGAGCGACGAGGACCACGCCGTGCAGACCGCCTACGGCGCCTACGGGATGCGCAACAAGTACGGCCGCTGGAAGGTCGGCCCCATCCGCTCGACCTTCGTCATCGACGCCGAGGGCCGCATCGAGCACGCGCTCTACAACGTCGTCGCGAAGGGGCACGTCGCCCGGCTGCGGACGCTGCTGGGGGGCTAGCCGGAGAGCCGCCGCTCCGTCAACGCGGCGCGCGTGGCCGGGTGCAGCGCGCAGAACGCCCCCGCGAGGGAGGCGCCGAGCGCAGCCCATCCCGCCCACACGGCCAGGTCCCCCTGGACCGTCACCCAGCCGGCCGCGGCCTGCAGCACCTGCCAGGTGAGCGCGGCGCCCCGGACCCAGGGCCGGCGGTGCAGCGCGCCGCGCAGCAGGAGGCCCAGGAGCACGAGGCCGAGCAGGACCAGGACCCCCAGCGCGAGCGAGCTCGTGCGCGAGGCGGGCTCGACGGTCGCGAGCTCCACGGCCAGCAGGACGGTGACCGCGAGCATGCCGAGCGTCTCCAGCCCCAGCACGAGCTGCAGGGCCCGAAGCGTCCCGGCAGGCCGCCCGTTCGTCCGGCTCTCGGGCTGATCTGCGGTTTCACACATAGCACCCTCAGGAAGAAACCCTTGTCATGCACGAATCGCTATGGCAGACTGCTACCTCAGCCGGCAGACGCTTCGCGCTGTGTCCTCGCAGCAGTGTAGTGAACGACGAAGGAATTCGACGGCGCCCGTTCCAGGGCCCGTCCGCATGTCCGGCCCGATAGCTAAGGAGCACCACCCGATGGACTGGCGTGACAATGCCGCCTGCCTCAACGCAGACCCCGAGCTGTTCTTCCCCGTCGGCAACACCGGCCCAGCGATCGACCAGATCGAGGCGGCGAAGTCGGTGTGCGCCACCTGCCGCGTGACCGAGACCTGCCTGCAGTACGCGCTCGAGACCGGCCAGGACTCGGGCGTGTGGGGCGGCCTCAGCGAAGACGAGCGCCGGGCCCTCAAGCGCCGCGCGGCGCGCGCCCGGCGCGCCTCCTGAGCCCTCGCCGCAGCTGTCGACGCCCCGGCCGCCCGCAGGCGCCGGGGCGTCGCTCAGTCGGCGCGCGGTCCCCAGCCGCTCCAGCGGCCGGGGACCGCGATCGAGACGCAGGTGCCCGAGCCGCCCCGACGGCCCAGGAGATCGTCCCGCCCAGCTCCCCCTCCACGAGGGTCCGCACGATCTGGGTGCCGAGCCCCTGCCCGATACGGCCCGGATCCACGCCGACGCCGGTGTCCTCGACCGTCACGTGCAGCCCGTCCGCGTCCCTCGAGGCCTCCACCACCACCTCCCCCTCGCGATCCGCCAGACCGTGCTCGACCGCGTTCGTGACCAGCTCCGTGAGGGCCAGCGCGAGCGGGGTCGCGTACTCGCTGGGCAGGAATCCGAAGCGCCCCCGGACCAGGGGGCGCACCGAGGCGCCCTGCGCCGAGACCTCGGTGATCAGGCGCATCACCCGGGTGAACACCTCGTCGAAGTCCACGTTCTGGGAGAAGCCGCCGGCCAGCGTGTCATGCACGACCGCGATCGCCCCGACCCGCCGCATGGCGTGCGTGAGCGACTCCCGGGCCTCCTCGGTGCCGGATCTGCGCGCCTGGATGCGCAGCAGCGAGGCGACCGTCTGCAGATTGTTCTTGACCCGGTGGTGGATCTCCCGGATCGTCGCGTCCTTGGTGAGCAGCTCCTGCTGCTGGTGACGCACATCGGTCGTGTCCCGGCAGATGACGATCGCGCCGATCCGGCGGCCGAGCTTCCGCAGCGGGATCGCGCGCAGGCTCACGGTGACGCTGCGGGCCTCCACATCGGTCATCCAGGGCGCCCGCCCCGAGACCACCAGCGGCAGCGCCTCGTCGACCGTGACCCGGCCGCGCTCCTCGACGAGGCCCGCCGTCACCTCGGCGAGGGACTCGCCCTCCAGCTCCCCGCCGAAGCCGAGCTTGTTCATGGCGCTCAGCGCATTCGCGCTGGCGAAGGTCACGATCCCGTCCGCGTCGAGCCGGACGAGTCCGTCGCTGGCGCGCGGCGCGCCCCGGCGGGAGATCTCCGGGGCGTCGGCGAAGGGGAACTCGCCGACTTCGACCATGCCGAACAGGTCTTCGGCGCACTCGCGGAAGGCGACCTCCTGCCTCGTCATGCCCTGACGACTCCCCAGATTCGTGTGCCTCGTGATGACCGCGATCGGGCCGTCGTCGCCGTTCTCCGGCCCGCCGCGGCGGATCACGGGACTCGCGGTCAGCTGCGTGGGGATCTCGTCGAACCAGTCCGGCTCGGTGGAGCGGACCGTGCGCCCGGCCTCGTAGGCCTCGCGGACCTGCGCGGCCCACTGCTCGCGCACCGGCTGGCCGAGCAGGTCTCGGTAGAACAGCGTCGGCGCGCTGGAGGGCCGGCCCTGGGCGACCGCCCAGAAGTCGCCGTCCTCCCCGCGCACCCACAGGACCAGATCGGCGCAGGCGAGATCCGTCAGCAGCTGCCAGTCCCGTCCCAGCTCCAGGATCCAGGCGCACTGTCCGGCGTCCAGCACGCCGTGACGCTGCAGGAGGGAAGCGATGCTCGACACGGCTCCAGCCTAGAGGAGGGCCTCGGTTCTCCACAGATCCGCTCCCGGCGCGGGGCGCGATCGGGGCGCACGGGCTAGGCTGTGCCGCGACGGGGGCGTGGGGTGCGCCTCCCGGGTGGATCGAGGGGATGATCATGCCGTCCGTCATCGCACCGTCGCGACCGATGCAGGCCGCGCCGCCGAATCCGCGAGCGATGCTGCAGGGGCTCGCGGTGCAGTCCGTCGAAGTCCTCGCCGGTCTGCGGGAGATCGGCCAGCTCTCGGGCCGGCTGGAGGCGCCGGCCCGGCGCTCGCTGCAGCTCGACTCGCTGCGGGCCCGACGCCGCGGGCGGGCCGCCGCCCCGCGACGCCCGCAGACGACCGTCCGCTCCTGCCATCTGCAGTGGGTGCGCCGCGACGCGGTCGAGGCCGTCGTGGTCGTGGATCTGGGCGACCGGGTGCGCGCCGTGGCGACACGTCTGGAACTGCGGGGAAGCGGCCGATGGAGGGCGTGCTGCCTGCGGGTCCTGTGAACCGCACCGCCGGGCGGCTCAGACCTCGTCGCGGCCGTGCTCCTGCTCGCGACGGCGCTGCTCGGCCTGCCGACGCTGCTTGCGTCCCTGCGGGGCGGGCACGCCCTGCTCGGCGCGGGCCTGCCCCTGCCGGGTCTGGCCGAAAGCCCCGCGATCGGCGCTACGGGGTGCGGCCGCCCGGCGCCCCTGCGGCCGGGTGGGGCGGGAGGCCGCCGACGCCTCGCCCCCCGTCCCTCGGGCAGGCTGCGCGGCGGCCGCCCTGGCCGCGGGGTTCCCGCTGCGCCGCCCCTGCTGCTTGCCCTGTTGGGACCTCTGCTGCCCGGACT
>JAUNLB010000129.1 GCA_030532485.1 Pseudoclavibacter sp. | reverse complement strand
GCGGCGCCCGCCGCCCTGGCGGCCGAGGCCGGTTCGCCGTCGCCCACAGCCGCGCCCGGCACCAGCTGCCCGGCCGCCGCCGACTTCTCGCTCACCGCGCCCTCGCACACCGAGGTCGCCGGGCACCTGCTGGACAAGCAGATCACCTTCGGCGCCTACTGGACCGGCGGCAATCTGCCGGCCGGCACCCAGGCCTCGCTCGCCGCGGGTCCCGCCGAGGTGACGCTGCTCGACGGCCGCAGCTTCACCGCCCCGGCGGTCGCGGGTGCCTCGATCTCGGGCCTGGTCCCCAACGGCGGCGCGGCCTTCGCGCCCAGCTTCCGGCTGCCCGACTCCTCGCGCAGCTCCGCCGGCGGCCCCACCCGCCCCTTCCACGTCACCTCGATCTCCTACCCGGTGACCGTGACCGGCAACTTCGGCAGCTGCCAGTACACGCTGACGGGCACCGCGAACTCCATGTTCAACGTGACCTCGATCGAGCTGAACGAACGCGCCTAGGCGCCGCCCCGGGCGGCCGGGTCCGGCAGGGCTCGGCCGCCCGGATCGGGCTCCGTCCGCTCGCGGGCGTCGAAGATCGCCTCCAGCACGCCGCGGGCCCAGGCCAACAACTCCTCGTCCGGCACCGGGCCGCCGTCCGGCCCCGTCGGCAGCGGGATCGCGAGCGCCCCGTTCGCCTCCGTGTAGCGCGACTGCGGGTACATGCGGGCCAGCCGCAGCCGTCTGGACTCGGGCAGCTCGGCCGGCCCCAGCTTGAGCGTCCGGCCCACCGCGACCATCTCCCGCAGCCCGACGCCCGCCGCCAGGCGACGCAGCCGGGACACCTCCAGCAGCCGCAGGACCTCCGCGGGCGGCTCGCCGTAACGATCGCGCAGCTCCTCGGCGACCAGCCCGACCGCCTCCGGCCGTGCAGCCGGGGAGGAGGCGCCGGACAGCTTCTGGTAGGCCTCCAGCCGCAGCCGCTCGCTGGACACGTACTCCTCCGGCATGCGCGCGTCCACCGGCAGCTCGAGCCGCAGCTCGGCCCGTTCCTCGGGCTGCTCGCCGCGGAAGGAGGCGACCGCCTCGCCGATCATGCGCAGGTACAGGTCGAAGCCGACGCCGGCGATGTGGCCGGACTGCTCGCCGCCCAGGAGGTTGCCCGCGCCGCGCAGCTCCAGGTCCTTGAGCGCCACCTGCATGCCCGAACCCAGCTCGTTGTTCGCCGCGATCGTCTCCAGCCGGTCCTGGGCCGTCTCGCTGAGCGGACGGTCCCCGTCGTAGAGGAAGTAGGCGTAGGCGCGCTCCCGGCCGCGCCCCACCCGGCCCCGCAGCTGGTGCAGCTGGGACAGGCCGTAGCGCTCGGCGTCGTCGATGACGAGCGTGTTCGCGTTCGGGATGTCCAGCCCGGTCTCCACGATCGTGGTGGTCACCAGCACGTCGAACTTCCGCTCCCAGAAGTCCACGATCACCTGCTCCAGCGCGCTCTCGGAGAGCCTGCCGTGCGCCACCGCGACGCGCGCCTCCGGCACGAGCCCGGCGATGTGCGCCGCGACCCGGCCGATGGAGGCCACCCGGTTGTGAACGTAGAACACCTGCCCCTCGCGCAGCAGCTCCCGCCGGATCGCGGCCGCGATCTGCCGGTCCGAGCGGGGGCCGACGAAGGTGAGCACGGGGTGGCGGTCCTCCGGCGGGGTCGCCAGAGTGGACATCTCCCGGATCCCGGTGACCGCCATCTCCAGGGTGCGCGGGATGGGCGTGGCGCTCATCGCGAGCACGTCCACGTTCGTCTTGAGCTTCTTGATCGCGTCCTTGTGCTCGACTCCGAAGCGCTGCTCCTCGTCGATGACCACCAGGCCCACGTCCTTGAAGACGATCTGCTCGGACAGCAGCCGGTGGGTGCCGATGACCACGTCCACCGAGCCGTCGGCGAGCCCCCGAACCGTCTCGGCCGCCTCGGCGCGGGACTGGAAGCGGCTGAGGGGGCGGATGGTCACCGGGAAGCCCGCCATGCGCTCCGAGAAGGTCTCCAGGTGCTGACGGACCAGGAGCGTGGTGGGCACGAGCACGACGACCTGCTTGCCGTCCTGCACGGCCTTGAAGGCCGCCCGCACCGCCACCTCGGTCTTGCCGAAGCCGACGTCCCCGCTCAGCAGCCGGTCCATGGGCACCGGCCGCTCCATGTCCCGCTTGACCTCCTCGATGGTCTGCAGCTGGTCGCGCGTCTCGGCGTAGGGGAAGGCCTCCTCCATCTCCCGCTGCCAGGGGGTGTCCGGCGAGAAGGCATGCCCGGGAGCCGCCATGCGGGCCGAGTAGAGCTTGACCAGGCCGACCGCGATGTCCCGCACCGCGCGGCGGGCGCGGCTCTTCTGGGCCGCCCAGTCGCTGCCGCCCATCTTGCTGAGCGCGGGGTCCTCCCCGCCCACGTAGCGGGTGAGCTGGTCCAGCTGATCGGTGGGGACGAAGAGTTTGTCGCCCGGCTTGCCGCGCCGGGAGGGCGCGTACTCGATGACGAGGTACTCGCGCGTCGTGCTCTGCCCGGGGCGGTGGCCGGTCTTGATCTCGCGCTTGCGCAGCTCCACGAAACGGCCGATGCCGTGCGTCTCGTGCACGACGAGGTCGCCGGCGCGCAGCTGCAGCGGATCGACCACCGTGCCGCTGCGGCGGTGGGCGAGCTTCTTGGGGCGCCTGGCGTCGTAACCGACCGCGCGGCCGTAGAACTCCCGTTCGGAGAGCACCGCGATGCGCCGCTCGGGCAGCTCGAAGCCGTGCGCGAGCTCGGCGGCGACCAGCTGGGCGACGCCCGGCACCGCCTCGGCGGCCGCGTGCTCGACCGGACGGGCCGCGAGGCCCCGCTCGGCCAGCAGCTGCGCCGCCCGCTCCCGCATCCCCGGGCCGCTGCCGGCCACCGCCACCGTCCAGCCCTCGCCCAGGCGGGCGGCCAGGTGCTCGACCGCGCCGTTCGCGTCCCCCGCGAAGCTCGGCACCGCGGTCCCCTCGATGCGCAACGCCTGCGGATCCGCGGCCTGCCCGCCGTCCCCGCCCGTCCCGACCGCATCCGTCCCGGCGGGGCCCGGCCCCGCGAGTTCGGTCCCGGCCGCATCCAGGCGGAAGGGCGACAGGCGCCACCAGGGCCGGCCGCCCGCCAGCTGCCGCAGCCGGTCCACCGTGACGTAGTCCCCCGAGGCCAGGTCGACGGGCGTGCTCGCCCCGGCCGCGGCCGCCGACCAGGCGGCCTCCAGGAACTCGCGGTTCGTAGCCGCCAGGTTCACGGCGCGGGCGGCGATGCGCTCGGGCCCCACGAGCGCGACGGCCGCGTCCTGCGGCAGCAGCTCGGTGATCGGCACGAGGGGGCCGGCCAGCGCGGGCGCCAGCGACTCCATGCCCTCGCTCGGGACGCCCTGGGCGATCCGGGTCAGCATCTGCTCCAGCCCCGGGAACGCGCCGAGCATCTCCTGGGCCCGGCGCCGGACCGCCTCGTCCGGCAGCAGCTCCCGCGCCGGCAGGATGCGCAGCGATCCGGTTTCCTCGTCCAGGGAGCGCTGATCGGCGACCGAGAAGGCGCGGATCTCCTCGATCTCGTCGCCGAAGAAGTCGATGCGCACGGCGTGGGCGGCGTCGGAGGGGAAGACGTCGAGGATGCCGCCGCGGACGGCGAACTCGCCGCGGCGGGTCACCATGTCCACCCGCGCGTAGCCCAGCCCGCTCAGCTCCCCCGCCAGCCGGGCGGGGTCCTGGCCGCGCGCGCCGACCGCCAGCTCGACCGCGGGCGGATCCTCCAGGCCCGGCACGAAGGGCTGCAGGGCGGCCCGCACGCTCACCAGCAGCACGAACGGCGCCTCCCGCTCCCCCCGGCGCCAGGCGCCCAGCTCGTGCAGGGCCGCGAGTCGGCGGCCGACGGTCTCCACCGAGGGGCTGAGCCGCTCGTGCGGCAGCGTCTCCCAGGCCGGCAGCTCGAGCAGCCGGGCCTGCGGCGGCAGGAAGGCCGCCAGCTCCCCGCGCAGCTCCTCGGCCTCCCGGCCGGTGGCCGTGACCGCCAGCAGCATGGGAGCAGGCCCCTGCCCGTGACGCTCGGCCAGCAGCGCCGCCAGCAGCGGCGCCCGCAAGCCGTCCGGCAGGGAGAAGTCGGCGTCCCCGTGCGCCCTCCCGAGCGCTCGGTCGAAGGTCCCGGCGTCGCGCATCGCCGTCAGCAGGCCGTGCAGAGTCACCCGGGGATTCTACGCGCGCGGCGCGTCGTTGCGAGCGGTCGCGGCCATGGGCTTGACTGTGCCCATGACCGATCCGCGCGCCGACCGTCTCCTGCGTCCCCGGGTCGGCGTCGAGGAGGCGCGCGCGATCGTGCGCGACGCCTACGGTCTGCGGGCGGAGGTCCGGGAGCTCGGCAGCAACCAGGACCGCAACTTCCTGGTCACGCCCGAGGCGGACGGCCCGGACGCCGGACGGCTGCTGCTCAAGATCGACAACGAGGCCTTCGGGGACGAGCAGATCGAGGCGCTGAACGCCGCCCTGGAGCGGCTCGCCGCATCCGGCCTGTCGGTACCGACGCCGCTCCGCTCCCCCGACGGGGCCGCGCTCGTGCGCGTACCGCTCGGAGACGGCCGCACGGTGCGGGCGCGGCTGCTGCGCTTCCTGGAGGGCGAATCGCTCGTGGACGACGGGCGGCTGGGGCCGGCCGCCGTGAGCGGCATGGGCCGGCTCGCGGGCCTCGTCGCCGCCCGCCTGGCGGAGGTGCGGGACCCGGCCCTGGACCGGGATCTGCAGTGGGATCTGCGGAACGCCGCCGCGGTCGTCGAGGCGTACGCGCCCGAGATCCCCGAGCCGCAGCGGCGCGAGCGGGTGCTGGCCGCCGCGCGCGAGGCCTGGGCGGCCGTGCAGCGGCTCGCCGAGCGGCTGCCGGTGCAGCCGATCCACGGCGACATCACCGACGACAACGTCGTCGGGCCGCGGGACGCGCTGGGCCGCGTCGTGCCCGAGAGCATCATCGACTTCGGGGACCTGGCCACCGGTTGGCGGGTCGCCGAGATCGCCGTCACCGTCTCCTCCCTGCTGCACCACCTGGACGGCCGCCCGGCCCTCGCCATGCCCGCGGTCCGGGCCTTCCACGAGCTGGTGCCGCTCACGGACGCCGAACAGGAGGCGCTGTGGCCGCTCGTGGTCCTGCGCGGAGCGGTACTCGTCGCCTCCGGGGCCGGCCAGGTGGCCGCCGAGGCGGACAACGAGTACGCGCGCGAGCGCATGGAGCACGAGTGGCGCATCTTCCGCACCGCCTGCTCGATCGAGCCGCCCCTCGCGGAGGCGATGGTCCGGGCCGCCCTGGCCGGCCCGCAGGCCGCGGAGACGGAGGCGGCGGCACCTGCCGACAGCGCCTTCCGGCCGCTCGTGCCCGTGCTCGCCGAGCGCGGCTGGCGGTACGCGCGGCTGGACGCGGCCAGTCCTCTGCTGCACCGAGGGCGCTGGCTGGAGCCGGACGCGGAGGAGCGGATCGCGCGGGAGGCGAGCGCCGACGGCCGCTTCGCCGTTCTCGCCTACGGCGAGCACCGCCTCACCCGCTCCGCGGCCCCCGGCGAACTGCCCGAGAACGCATCGCTGGAGCTGGAGCTCGCGGTGCCCGGGGACGGCGCGGAACTCGTCGCACCCTTCGACGGCGAGGCCGACGGCTCCGTCCCCGGCGCCGCGCTGCTGCGGGGCGCGCCGGGCGAGCTGCGCGTGCTCGGCCTCGACGCGGCCGCGCACGGCCCCCTGAGCGCCGGCGACCCGCTCGGACGGGCCCCGGGCGGCGCGCTGCTGCGCATCCGCTGGCTGCGCCCGGGCGTGACGGACGCGCCCCGCTTCACCGACGCGGACCTGCTGGACGCCTGGCGGCTCCTGAGCGGCGACCCGGCGCTGCTGCTGGGCCTTCCGCCCGTGCCGCCCGCGGACCCGGCCGCCGAACGGGCCCGGCGGGAGGCGGCGATGGCCTCGGCCGCGGAGCGCTACTACGAGCAGCCCCCGCAGATCGAACGCGGCTGGCGGGAGCTGATGGCCGACACCGGCGGTCGGCTGCTCATCGATCTGGTCAACAACGTCTCGGCCGCGGGCCACGGCCATCCGCGCCTGGCCGACGCCGTGCACGAGCAGCTGCTGCGGCTGAACACGAACTCCCGCTTCCTGTACCGGGCGCTGGCCGACTACACCGAGCGGCTCGCGGAACTGGCCCCGGACCCCTCGCTCAGCGTCGTCATGCTCGTCAACTCCGGCTCCGAGGCGATCGAACTGGCCCTGCAGCTGGCCCGCGCGCACACGGGCCGCCGGGACGTGGTAGCGCTGCACGAGGCCTACCACGGCTGGACGATCGGCGCCGACGCGGTCTCCACGAGCGCCTACGACAACCCGCACGCGGAGGGCACCCGGCCGGACTGGGTGCACCTCGCGGACGCCGTCAACCCCTACCGCGGTCGACACCGCGGCCCCGGCTCCGGTCCGGCCTACGCGGCGGAGGTGGAGGCGCTGTTGGAGCGCATGGAGGCGGCCGACACCCCCGTGGGGGCCTTCGTCTGCGAGCCGATCTTCGGCAACGGTGGCGGGATCGTGCCGCCCGATGGGTACCTGCCGACCGTCTACGAGGCGGTGCGGCGGCGCGGCGGCGTGTGCATCGCCGACGAGGTGCAGATCGGCCTGGGCCGCCTGGGCCGCTACCGCTGGGGCGTCCAGCAGCAGGGCGTCGTGCCGGACGTGATGACCGTCGCCAAGGCCCTCGGCAACGCCTACCCGATCGGCGCCGTGTACACGACGCCCGAGATCGCCGCCTCGCTGAGCCGTCAGGGCATGTTCTTCTCCTCGGCGGGCGGCGCCGCCGCCTCGGCGGTCGCGGGCCTCGCGGTGCTGGACGTGCTGCGCGACGAGCGGCTGGCCGAGAACGCCGCGGAGGTCGGCGATCTGCTGCGCGCCGGGCTGGAGGAGCTCATGGACCGGCATCCCGTCGTGGGCGCCGTGCACGGCATGGGCCTGTACCTGGGCGTCGAGCTCGTACGGGACCGGGACACGCTCGAGCCCGCCCGGGCGGAGACCGAGTGGGTCTGCGAGCGGCTGCTGGACTACGGCTGCATCGTGCAGTCCACCAGCGAGCGACGCAACGTGCTCAAGGTCAAGCCGCCCCTGTGCCTGAGCGCCGGGCACGCGGAGCACTTCCTGCGCGCCCTCGACGCGGTGCTGACGGAGCTCGCGGCCCGCACCGGACGCGAGACCGAGTGATTCCCGGAGCGTCGGAGCGTGTCCCCGGCGGGACTGCTCAGAAGGGTGGTTCGTCGAGTTCGGGGTCGGGTTCCGGTTCCGGGTCGGGTT
>JAUNLB010000128.1 GCA_030532485.1 Pseudoclavibacter sp. | reverse complement strand
GCCGTGAGAGGGCGGTGTCCTAGGCCGCTAAACGATGGGGCCGTGCTGGCAACCCGTGTATATAACCACATCCGTCCGCGCCCTGTCCAATCCGCGGCCGAGAAGGCCCGCTTCGGCGTGTCGCACCGTGCCGAGCACCCTCCCAGCCGAGCCGAACTATCGTGTGCGCAGCCCCGCGGGCCGCAGCAGGTGCAGCCGTTCGCCGCTCGGGGGAGAAATCGTGTGCACAGATCCGCGGACCGCACGGCGGCACGGGAACGCGACGGGGAAGGAGGGGGCCGTGCGCCTCACGAAGCTGGAGCACTCGTGCATGATCCTGGAGCGCGACGGAGCGCAGATCGTCATCGACCCGGGCGGTTTCACGACGCTCGTGACCGAGCCCACCAAGGTCGTCGCGGTCGTGGTGACCCACGAGCACGCGGACCACTGGACCCCCGAGCAGCTCGCGGCGATCTCGCAGCGCAACACCCGGGTGACGGTCTACGCGCCGCGCGGGGCGGCCGAGGCGATCGGCGCGGCGGCGATCCCCGGGATCGGACCGGTCGTGACGGTGGGGCGGGGCGACGAGCTGTCCGCCGGCCCCTTCCGACTGCGCTTCTACGGCGGCGTGCACGCGGAGATCCACCGCTCCTATGCGCCGATCGACAACGTCGGCGTGGTCGTCGACGACACGATCGCCTACGGCGGCGACGCCTACGATCTGCCGAGCGGCGCGGACGGCCGGCCGCTGGACGGCCTCACCCTCGCGGTGCCCGCCAACGCGCCCTGGATGCGCCTGAGCGAGTCCATGGACCTGATCGAACGCGCCCGGCCCGCCCAGGTCTTCGCCGTGCACGACATGCTGCTCTCGCGGGCGGGCATGACGCTCGCCACCGAACGCCTTCGGGAGGCGGCCGACCGGATCGGCGCGAGCCTCCTGGAGCTCCAGCCCTATCTGCCCGTGGAGCTGCCCGAGCGCGCCCCCTCCTGACTCCGGCCGGACCGCCCGGCCGCGCCTGCACGGGCGCCCGACCCGGTCCGACCCGGTAGGGCGCGCTCACTCCCGGAGCGCCGCGGCGGCCGCCGGCACCCACAGGAGCAGCACGCCGGCGAAAGCGGCCAGGCCCCCGAGCGGCAGGCCGATCCACCGGCCGACCCCGCCCGAGACCAGGAGGCCGGCGAGGGTCGCGAAGGGGGTCGCGAGCAGGAGCGCCGAAAGCTGCTCCGAATAGGCCAGGGCGCGGACCGTCTCCGCCTCGTCCATGCCGTCCCCGCCCTCGGGCTCCGTGACGACGAGGTTCACGGTGTCCAGATACATGAGCCCCATGCCGATCGAGGCGAGCGTCCAGCCCAGACCGAGGGCGAGGACGGCGCCGGGCGGCCGCCAGAGGACCGTGCCGGCGAGGAGCGCGAAGCCGGCGAGCAGGCACGCTCCCCCGAGCCTCGCCCTGCGCCGGTACCGGCCGCGACGCAGCGCGGGCCGCCTGGCGCAGGCGACGCCGACGATCGCCCAGGCCAGGCCCCCCGCCGCCAAGACCGCGCCGAGCTCGCCGAGCGAGGCGTGCAGGACCGCCCGGGCCGAGATCGGGATCACCGCCTCCGCCGCGACGTAGAGGCCCGTCAGCACGAAGAAGACGCGCACGGCGCAGCGGCGGCCCCGGCGCGCGCGGAAGACGCCCCGGGGCAGCAGGCGAACGGCGCAGACGAAGAGCGCCGCCGCCCCTGCGAGCGCCGAGGCCGCACCCCAGACGGACGGCAGCTCCGGCCCGAGACAGATCGCGAGGGCCGAGACGGGCAGGGCGAGCGCGACGCCCGGGCCGGGTCCCGGGGCGTCGCGGTCCGGGGCCGGCGCACCGAGGTTGCGGGCGACGACCGCCCGGGCCGCCAGGAGCAGGGGGAGGTACAGGACCATCGCCCAGCGCCAGTGCAGGTGCTGGGCGACGGCCGCCGCGTAGGCGGGGCCGGCCAGCGAGGAGACGAGGAAGACGGCCGAGAAGCCTGCGAACACCGCCCGGCGCCAGCCGTCGGGCAGGTGCTGCACGACCGCGCTCATGGAGGCGGTCGCCAGGACCCCCGCCGACAGGCCCGCGAGGCACCTGCCGAGCAGGAAGACGGGCACATCCGGGGCCGCGGCCGAGACGAGCGCGCCCGCGGCGCTCAGGACGGTCGCCCACAGCACGGTCCGAGCCGTGCCCAGACGCTGCAGGATCTTCGGCCCCCAGGGCAGACCGAGGAAGGAGCTGGCGAGCGCGGCCGAGTGGATCAGCCCCAGCGAGCGCTCGGCGTGGAACTCGGCGGCGATCTCCGGGGCGACAGCGGCCTGCATGAAGCTCTGCACCCCCGCGAGGAACTCGATCGCGAGCAGGGCGAGCGCGAGCCTGCCGGGGCGGGTCCGCAGCCAGGCGCCCGGCTGCGAGGGGGATCCGGCCCCGCTCACGCCGACCGCCGCGTCCCGTGTGCGCGCCTCGGCACCCCGCGCCGCAGCGTCCGGCCCGCAGCACCGGGCCCCATGATTGCTAGCATTCTAGAAATCTACCCCATCGCGGACCTCACGCCGTCGCAGCTTCGCCACGCGGCAAAGCAACCAGAATTGACAACTCCCCGGCGAGCAACCTAGGTTGCTTCCATGGAATCCGTGGAACTCGCCGCCGCCGCGAGCGATCTCGAGCACCCCGCCGAAGGACTGCGCGCCGTCGCCTCGCTCCGCCTGCTCGTGGAGACCCTCGAATTGCGCCAGGTCGAGGCCGCGCTGCGGGCCGGCCTCGGCTGGAGCGAGATCGCCGGCTTCCTCGGGGTCAGCCGGCAGGCCGTGCACAAGAAGTACCGCAGGCGCATCGACCCGACGATCCCGCTGCCCGGCAGGGGCGCCCGATGAGCCGCATGCGCCGGAGCCTGCGCTGGTACCACGAGATGCGCGTGCTCGCCGATCAGGAGCGCACGCGCCTGGGCCACCCGGAGATCGACCTGGAGCATCTGCTGCTCGCCCTGATCGGGATCGGCGGGCCCGTCGCCGAGGCGGTGGCGGCCGGCGGCGCCGACATCCAGGACGCCCGGCGGGCGCTCGCGGGGCTGCACGCGGAACGGCTGGCCACGCTCGGGGTGCGGCTGAGCGAGCCGGCCGGCGCCCCGCGCCGGGGATGGCTGCCGAGCGCCGCGCCGCTCACGCGGCGCGCACAGCTCGCCCTGGAGCGGGCCGCCCGGCGGGAGCACCCCGAGGCGGCGCTCTTCGAGACGCTGCGCCGAGAGCCCTCGGGGCACATCGCCCTGCTCCTGCAGCGGCTCGGCTGCCCCGGCCCGCTGCCCGAACCGCCGGAGGGGAGCACGCTGGATCGCAACAGCGAAGCGCAGACGGCCCCCGCGCCCCGGGACCCCGACTGGGTCCTGCACCGCGCCTTCGTCCCCGACTCGCCCGGGCGGCTGTGGCGGCTGCTCTCGGACCCCGCGCGCTGGCTGGAGTGGAACGGCTGGCAGCACGCCTCGGCGATCGAGGCGCAGCCCGGGATCCTGCGCGTCGAGGCGGCGCACGCCCCACGTCGCGGCCATCCGGGCTGGAACCGCTCCGAGTACACGGTGGCCCGCTTCGAACCCGAGCGGCTCGTGCAGTGGGAGCGGTCCTGGCCCGAGGCGCCCCGGCGCGTCGTGCAAGCACTGCGCATCGAACTGGAGCCCGCCCCGGCGGGCGCGCGGATCCTGCTGGCCACCCGCATGGAGCGGCTGGACCGCCGCGGGCCCCGGGCGGTGCTGTCGCGCCCCCTGGCGGGGCTGCGCCGCTGGATCATGCGGGGGTACCTGCGCCGCCTGGCCCGGCACATCGCCTTCGCCGTCGCCCCGTGACGCCGCAGCCCGGATGGTGTCGCCCGCAGGCCTCGTGAACGCTGCCGACATCTCGGACGGGGACCGTCCGAAACACTTCGCGTGCAGCGCCCCATCGAGTGCGGTGAGCGCCCGACCCCCGTCATGGCACGGATGTCGGAGCCGGAGACCCGCCGGCCGGGACTGCTCGCCATCGCCCAGGCGGCGGCCGTCGGCGCCACCCGACTGCGAGTCGCGCACCGCCGACGTCCCGTCCTCGAGCGCATCGAGCGGAGGTTTCATGGCCTGGCCCTGCCACGCACGCGCTGTATCGGCGTCCGGAAGCAGCGCAGAGAGGTCCGGCCGTCCCGTTCCTCCACCGCGCGAACACCCGCACAGGCGAGGTCCCGCTCGTCGATCAGCTTTCGTCGCAGTGCCTGGCCGATCAGGGCTCCCAGCGTTCGGAGGACATCCGGTGTCGCATGTCCTTCAGCACCCGCCGGACGGTCGTCGTCGGAACGCCTTCATATCAGGGGATCTCCTCGCCGGGCGCATCCGGCCGGCCCTCCCAGCTCCGGCCACCCCGGCGGGTGCGTCGCACGCGACGGCGCATACCCGCGCACACCCTCGACGGATCGGACTGCCCCAGGCCGAGAAGACCGAGCACGGATCCACCGCGCGGGGACGAGTCGCGCCCCGCGAGCGCCGGCCCCACGCTCGACGCGTTGAAAGGCGGCCGCGCAGAACGGCAGCCGCCCCGACGCTCTGCCTGTGGCGACCGAGAGCCTCCGTGCAAATGTTGAGTCATCCAGTAGTGGTGGCGCCTTCGAATATCTCCGACCAACGCTCTCGCCGGGACTCGCCGATGCGGTTCACGACCCTGCTCGCGATAGGCTGACGGGGTGGAGCAGTTGCTTTTTCTTTGCGGGATGACCCTGGTGCCCACGGCGATAGTGGGACTGATCGCGCTGATTCTGATGCAAAAGGTGCTGCGACGAACGATCTGCCGCGACCATGAGATCGGCGAGATCACCACCCTGACCGTCTACCCGCCGAAATACAGCCTGCTGACGACGGCGAAGTTGATGACAGCTTACGAAAGGCCCGTGGACGACGTGATGGCGGCATGGCTCCTGGACTTGGCCGTGCGGCGATACCTGCGGATCTGCCAGAGGTCCGAGGCCCACGCGGGGAGGGTCGCGGGCTATGAGCTGGAGATCTTGCAGACGATCGACAAGCTACACGAGGAGGAGCGCGAGGTGCTGACGGGGATCTTCGACCGCCAGGAGTTGCCGGTGGGCGAGCGCCTGCCGCTGGAACTCTTGCGAAACAAAGCCGGCTGCAGAAAGCACTTCTCGAGTGATCAGAGCAAGATGGAAATCATGATGCGCGGTCAGCTCGGTCTGACCGAACAGCGCCCCGAGCATCGAAGACTGTTCGGCTGGTACATGTGGGTGCTGGGAGTGCTGGGCCTTCTCACGCTCTCGCTCCCCCTCGTCGTGGCAGCGACGCAAGCGTGGTACGAGCGACGCAGGTACTCGCTGAGCGACAAAGGGCTGGCCCTGCGGCGGCATATGCTGGAGCTGCAGCGGGCCATCGCCTCACCCGGCGACGCCTGGGCGGCGATGCTCGTGGAGGCGGAGAAGCAACCGGAGAACCCTGATGACCCGGGTCGGGTCGTCGAGGTGAGCGAGCGGCTCCTGCCGTACGCGGTGCTGTACGGGACGGCCCCGACGGAAGCCTGGGCGAGTATGCTGGAGAACTGCTACATACGATTGCAGCGACCGCCTGAGTGGTTCAGCAAGGACGCCTTTGTTTCGCCGGGTGGCTTCGTGGCGGCGATGTTGGATTTTCCGTGGACGATACGGGCGCACATGGCGGTACCGGGCACCAGATGGGCGGTGTCATAGGGTCTAGCTCCCATAAAACAAGATGTCGCCGCCGACTGAACATGAATAGCAGTCCAAAATTGCCGCTGATCTGGTATTTCTTGGAATATTAAGCCTTCTGCATTCTATTTTTAGCGTCAGATTTTGTTTCATGGGCGCTATCGTAGCAACGCTGTCTGTTTGGGGATGTTGAGGAGGGCTGTGGTTTGGTGTGTCGGGTGTTGTCGGTGGTGGATCGGGCGCAGATCGCGGCGGGGCTGACGGCGGGGTGTTCGATCCGGGCGATCGCGGAGCGGATCGGGCGGTGCCCCTCGGTGGTGTGCCGGGAGATCGCCCGGAACCGGGGGCCGGAAGGGTATGCGGTCCCGGCGGCGGAGGCGGCCGCGCAGCAGCGTCGACGGCGTCCGAAGACGCGTCGCTTGGACGCCGAACCGCTGTTGCGGGACCGTGTCCTGGCGGATCTGAAGAGGTCCCGCTCGCCGCGGCAGATCGCCGGCCGGCTGCGCGCCGAGGCGAGGGATGCGAGCCTGGAGCCCCGCAAGAGGCTCTCCGCCGGCCCAAGGAGCGACCGTCGCCGCACGAAGCGATCCTCCGCCTGGCTGTACGCCATGCCGAGCAAGACCCTGCGGGAGCACGGCATCCTGCTGCGCTCGAAGCGCACCTCCCGCACGCCTCGGCGGAAGCTCGGGCAGCGAGGGGCACCGATCATCGGCATGGTCAGCATCGACGACCGCCCCGAGGACGTCGCCGGCCGACGCGTCCCCGGCCACCGGGAAGGGGGGCGATCTGATCATCGGCGCCCACGGCAAAACCTGCGCGATCACGCTGGTCGAGCGCACCACCCGCCTTGGTCTCCATCCTGGCGCTGCCCAAGGGCAAGGACGCCGACGGGGTCTGCCACGCGCTGATCGAACACGTCACCGGCCTCCCAGATCTGATGAACCGCACCCCTGCACCTGAGGACCAGGGCAGCGACATGGCCCGCCACGCCGCCCTGACCATGGCCACGAACATGCCCGTCTCCTTCACCCACCCCCACGCACCCCGGGGAACGCGGCACCAAGCAAGAACACAGGCAGCCTCATCCACGAATACCCCAAGGCACCCCCATCACCGACCACCAGCCCCACCTCACCGCCATCACCGAAGAACCCCAACGAACGACCCAGAGCACCCCTCGACGACGCCCACCCCACGCGAAGCCTACGAACGCACCCCCGCTGCTTCCACCACTTGACACCACCGAGAACACCCCTGACAGGCCTATGAATAAGCCTCCTGGTTCCTCATCGCTCCCGCTATTCTAGCGACGAGCCATCCGACTGACAGCTCCGATTCGGGCACCGCGCGCTCGGATCCCGGGACCCGCGTGGTGCTATCACCCCCCCTCGCGGGACTGCACCGCTGGATCAGACGGCGGCACCTGCGCCGCCTGGCCCGGCATGTCGCCTTCGCCTCGCCCCGCAGGCCTCACCGGGTGCATCAGGCAGAGGCCTCTTTCGAGCCGCGGTTTCGGCCGCGCCACAGAGGCCGTTCACGGGAAGTCGTAGGAGGATGCCGATCGACCATGCGGGGCGAGGCGGGCTCCGCGCACGGAACCGGGAGGGCGAATGACGCCAGAGGGACTGGAAGATCCAGGTCTGCAGAAGTTCATCGATCTCATCCGCTCCGGTGCGAACATC
>JAUNLB010000127.1 GCA_030532485.1 Pseudoclavibacter sp. | reverse complement strand
ACGACCGCGACCCACTCGTCCCAGCTGGGCGCGATGGGCGCGCCGTTGCGCTGGGCCGCGAGCGCCCGGCCGCTCCACACGGCCCCCATGACCGCCTCGCCGGACTCCAGCAGCTGCTGGGCGGCCGCGCCGGTGCCGTAGAAGACGACGTGGTCGGCGATCGAGGCGATCTTGTCCAGGCCCTTGTTCGCCCACTCCTCGGTGAACGGGGTCTTCGGGTCCCATCCGGCCGCGACCGCCGCCCCCTGCACGATGGGCGCGTCGATCGAGCCGTCGCCGTTGTAGAAGGTGCGCTTGCCGGGGAAGGCCTGCACGTCGAAGAAGTCGGCCCAGCTGCGGGGTCCGGCCGAACCGAAGACCTCGGTGTTGTGGACGATGGTGACCCCGTAGACGATGGAGGGCACGCCGCACTCCAGCACGGGCACGGACTCGGGGATCCCGGAGAGGTCCAGCTTGGCGCGGTCGAGCACCTCGAAGTAGCTCCCGCAGCCGCGGGCGATCGTGTCCGCGTAGCCGGAGGTGAGGTCCCACTGGATGTTGCCCGAGTTCACCTGGGACTCGACCTTGGCCATGGTCTGCGGCGAGTCCTGCTGGAAGGTCGCGCCGGAGGCCTCGGCGAAGGGGGTGAACCACGCCGACATCATGCCGTCCTGGGTCGTGCCGCCGTCGCCGGCGAAGGTGAGCGTGTGGCCGGCCAGCACGCCCTCGGGCACGGTGCCGGCGACCGGATCGGTCACGGGCGGGACGGGCTCGGCCGGGCCGGCGGCGCAGCCGACGAGGGCGAGCGTCGTGGCGATCGCCGTCGCGCCGAGGACGAGCATGTTCTTCATCGGACGTCTCCTCGCGTCGTGGACGCCGGCGGCCGCTCCGTCGCGGGGCCGGCGAGGGGGTCGAGGCGATCGTGGCAGGACGACGCCGGACTGCACAATAGGGTGTTCGACCCCGATCCCCTGGGACCCCTCCCGCTCCGCGGCCCGCATCCGGGCTGCGGCTCGGCGCGGCGGGGATGTCCGCCCGCCCCTGGTTCAGGGAACCTTCACGGAACCCTGCGGAAACCCTGGGCTCGCCCGCCCGACGTTCGGGAGCCCGCCCGTCGCGGTCTCAGGCCCCGACGGGCGCCGGCAGCGCCGAACCGCGGAGCTTCGCGTCCACCGCCAGGATCGCGGCGGCCACCCGCGGCGCGTCCTCGGCGCGCATGCCGGCGAGGTTGATGCGCCCGTTGTCCAGGCCGTAGATCGCGTGCCCCTCGCGGAGCATCCCCATACCGCGCTCTCCGATCGGCAGCCGCAGGAACATGCCCCGCTGCTCGGCCAGCGCCGCGAAGCGGCCCGTGGCGTCGCCGGCGACCAGCCGGGCCAGCAGATCCGCCCGCAGCCCGGCGAGGCGCCGCCGCAACCCATCTAGCGCGGGGCGCCCGCGCCCGGGCGGCCCCGGGGCGCGGAGTATCTCGGCGACCACCGCGGCCCCGTGGTAGGAGGCCTCGGCGTAGCGGGTGCGGGCCAGGGTCTCCAGCGTCACCCGCACGGCGGGCGCGTTGGCCGGGTCGGTCACCACGATCGCGGCGCCCACCCGCTCGTTGTACAGTCCGAAGGCCTTGGAGCCGCTGGTGGCGACCACCGCGTCCGGGACGCGCGCCAGCATGGCCCGCATGCCCGCCAGGTCCTCCTCCAGCCCGTCGCCGAGCCCGAAGTAGGCGTGGTCGACGAAGGGCACCACGCCCGTCTCCGACAGCGCGTCCGTGAGCAGCTCCCACTGTTCGGGCGTCATGGAGGTGCCGGTGGGGTTGTGGCAGCTGCCCTGCACGAGCAGCACGTCGCCGCGACGGGCGCCGCGCACGGCCGCCAGGATCGCCGCCATGTCGATGCGGCCGTCCTCGTCCACGTGCCGGTGGGGCTCGACCGTCAGCCCCGCCGCCCGGAAGATGGGCTCGTGGTTGCCGTAGGCGGGGGTGCCGAGCAGCACGCGCCGCTTCGGGTCGATGTGGGCGAGGAAGTCGGCGAGCAGCCGGATCGCGCCGGTGCCGCCGACCGCGTGGATGGTCGTGGCCCGCTCGGCGACCGGGCCCGCGCCCAGCACGAGCTCCTGCATGAGCCCGTTGAAGCCGTCGTGGCCGGAGGGCCCCAGGTAGGCCTTGGTGGTGTCGCGCTCCAGCAGCCGCCGCTCCCCCTCGTGCACGACGCGCATGATGGGCGTGGCGCCCGTCTCGTCGCGGTACACGCCGATGATGAGGTTGAGCGCCTCCGGCCGCTGGTCGCGCTCGAACATCTCGGTGACGACCCAGATCGGGTCGAGGGAAAGGGCCTGGTCCGCCGTGATCATGGCGTCGTTCCTCCTTGGCTGCGATGGGCGGCGCGGCGCGGCGGGCGCCGCGCGCGCAGACGGGTGAACGGCGCGATCCTCGCGCTCGGGCGGCCGGACCAGGTCGACGGCCGCCGGTTCACGTGATTCCGGCGGCTACTCTAACACCCCGCCGGAGGGCTGGAATCACCCGCCGAACCGACAGGGAGCTCGCCCGCACCGGTTCCGGACGACAGGAAATACGAGAAAATGCAGTATGGACGACATCGACGTGCGCATCCTGCAGGAGCTCCAGCGGGACGGCCGGCTGCCGAACCAGGAGCTCGCCGATCGGGTCGGCCTGTCCCCCTCGGCCTGCCTGCGCCGCGTGCGCCGGCTCGAGCAGGAAGGGGTCGTCTCCTCCTATCGGGCGGTGATCGACCAGCGCCGCATCGGCCTGCCGGTCACGGCCTTCGTGCGGCTGCGCCTGGACCGGCACACGCCCGAGGCCATCGAGGCGGTGGAGCGGGCCATCCGACGCATCGACAACGTCGTGGAGGCGCATATGCTGGCCGGCGACGCGGACTTCCTGCTGCGCGTGCTGGCGAGCGACCTGGCCGGCTACGAGGCGCTGGCGCGCGAGCACATCCGCACGATCCCCCACATCGCCTCGATCGACACGACCTTCGCCTACGGCACCACCAAGCCGCCGAGCCCCTATCCGATCTCGCCGCCCTGAGCATGCCGGGCCGGCCCGGACGACGGCGCCGAGCCGCTCGAAGAACCCCGAGCGAAGGCCGTCAGCACGGGGCCGGCGAGCCCGCGCACGGGCCCCGGCAGATTCCCGCCGAAGCGGTCGAACAGCTCGTCCCGGCTGCCGAAGAGGCCGAGGTCCCGCCGCACGGCCCCGGCCAGGCCCGTCCGGGCGCATCCCGGCCGCGCCCGCCACTCGGCGGCACCGCGGCCGATCGCCTCGAAGAGCGTCTCGGGCCCGTCGTTGCCGAAGGGCTCGGCGTCCCCGTCCGCGGGGAACAGATCGGCCGCATCCTGCCAGGGGTCCGCCGCCGGGCCCGCCCGGAACTCCGGCCAGGCGAGCAGCACGAGTTCCGGCAGCACCGGGCGCAGCGCCGGGAAGCGCGCCGCCCAGAAGGAGCCGTCCACCAGCAGCCCGCGGCTGCGGCTCGCGATCCCGGCGGCGCGGGCGAGCGCCTCCAGCACCGCGAGCCGCTGCGAGCAGGAGCCGCGGCCCAGCCGCAGGGTCCGCGAGGCCGGACGCCGCTCCTCCAGCCCGTAGGCGGCCCGGACGCGCAGCCGCACCTCGGCGTGGGCGCGGCGCAGGAAGGCCCCCGCGGACGTGCCCGCAGCCGACGGCCGCCCGGCCCCGGCCTCGGCGGCGATGCAGGCGGCCAGGGCGCGGATCGAGGGGGCCGCGGCGTCCAGGATCCGGCTCGCCGTGGTCCCGCCCTCGGCGTGCGCGGGCGGCGGCGGATCGTTCGCCAGGGCGTGCAGCCGGCGCGTCAGCAGGGGCCCGCGGCGCGCCCGCGGGACCCCGACAGCCCTGTCCCCCGCGGTGGGGCCGGCAGCGCGCCCGCGGGATCCCGGATCGGCCGCTCACGGCCCGCAGGCCGCGAGCCGTGCCGCGAGTTCCCGGCACAGCGGGGCGAGCTCGCTGCCCGTCAGCTCCTCGGCGGTCAGCCAGCGCAGCTCGGCGATCTCGGCCGCGGGCCGTCCGACCGGCACGGGAGGGTGGGCGAAAACCGCCGCCTCCAGTTCCGTCCCGGCTTCGTTGGCGGCCAGGGTGCGGAAGGTGCCGAGCGGGCGCAGCTGCCGCTCCTGCAGCCGCGCGCCGACCTCCTCCCGCAGCTCCCGCACGGCCGCGGCGGCCGGGCTCTCACCGGGCTCGGGCTTGCCGCCGGGGAACATGAAGCGTCGTGTGCCGCGCTTGCGGACCGTGAGGATCCGCCCCTCGCGGTCGCGCAGCACGACGGCGCTGACCCGGATGAGCCCGCCGGGGACCGGCACGCTACCCCTCCGCTCGAGCCGAGCGCCGCCGCACGAAGTCCGCCAGATCGGCGCACTGGGCCAGTCGGCTCGGCTCGTGCACGTACATCATGTGGCCGGCCTCGTAGTAGCGGTGCTCCAGCTTCTCCCGCATCGAGGCGGGGATCCGCAGCCGGGCGACCGAGTCCTCGGCGCAGGAGAAGGGCGTCGCCCCGTCGTAGTAGCCGTAGGCGAAGTGCACGCCCAGGTGCGGGTTCTGCCGCATGGCGCGGGAGAGCCGGTCGACGACGTAGACGGGCGAGTTCTCGAACTCCTTGTAGCTCCACTCCTCGATGACGCCCTTGCCGAACACCCGGTAGGGGCTCGCGTCGCGCACCCCCAGCTCGTGGTGCAGATAGTGCTGGAAGGCCGCCGCGTAGGGGCCGAGGATGGCGTCCATGGAGGGGTCGGCGTCCATGTGCTCGGCGATGCCGCTGGCCGCCGGCCCCGTGAAGCGCGAGTCGAGCCGGCCGGCGCTCAGGCCCCGGCCGCGCAGCAGCTCGCCGAAGTAGCGCCAGTGCTCGATGCGCAGATCGGCGCGGTCCACGTAGTCCTCGCTCAGACCCGCCAGCCGGGCGACGGTGGCGACCGCCTCGCGGCGCTCCGCCTGGCTCAACCGGGACCCCCGGGCGAGCACGTAGGGGTAGTCGCGGGCCGCGTAGGCGGCGGCCTCGTCGACCACCTCCTGCAGCGTGCGGCCCTCGTGCAGGCCGTGGTAGTGGGCGGTGGCGGCGTAGAAGGGCAGGTAGAGCGCGTGGGCGCGGTCCCCGCCGTGCTCGAAGTTCTCGGTGCCGAAGTCGAGGATCGCCGAGACGAGCATGAGGCCGTTGAAGTACATGCCGTGCTCGCCCTGCAGGTGGTGGACGAGCCCGGCGGCGCGGGTGGTGCCGTAGGACTCGCCGATGAGGAACTTGGGCGACAGCCAGCGGCCCTCGGCCGTGACCCACTGCCGGATGATCTCGCCGACCGATTCGATGTCGGCGGTGAAGCCGTGGAACTCGGACGGCTTGCCGTCGGTCACGACTCGCGAGCCGCCGGTGGAGACCGGGTCGATGAACACCAGGTCGCTCTCCGCCAGCAGGGAATCCGGGTTGTCGGCCAGGCCGTACGGGGGCGGCAGCAGCGCGCCCGCATCGCCCATGACGACCCGGCGCGGGCCCAGCACGCCCATGTGCAGCCACACGGAGGAGGAGCCGGGGCCGCCGTTGAAGGCGAAGGCGACCGGCCGGGTGCGCGGATCGGCGCCGTCGGCCGTGTAGGCGGTGATCGTGAGCTGCGCCTTGGCGACGCGCCCCTTCCACACGCCGTCCTCGACGTGGTCCTGGCGCAGCACGACGCGGCCGGCGCGGGCCGTGTAGGCGAACTCGCCGCCGGGGTGCACGAGGGTGTGCCGGGTGGTGACGAACTCGTCCCGGGGTTCCGGCGCGGCGGCCGCGGCCTGCACCTCGTCCCCCGCTGCGGACCGCCCCCGCCGCTCCTCGCCCCGTTCCCCGGCGCCCGCTCCGGGCGTCGCGTTCCCGTCGGCCTCCGCCGCTCCGTCAGTCTTCATCGCTCCATCGCTCACCCGCCCGATCCTAGTGAGATCGTTTCGCATCCGCTGCCCCGCGCCCTCCGGCCCGCGCAGCCGGTGCCCGCCGCGCCTCCGAGCCGCGCGCTCCCGCCCGTCTCCCCGCGCACCTTCCGAGGCTAGGGCGTGTTACGAAACTCGTTTCGCTCGGTGTCGGTGGCCGGCGCGAGCGGTCGGCGCTTTTCCGTCCGTTGTTCGCGTTTCCGTGCGTTGCAGCGGGCGGAAACGCGAACAACGGGCGGATTTCGGCGAGCTCGGGGTCGTGTGCCGGGAGCGCGGGCGATGCCCCGCGGACCCGCTTTCGCAACACAGCCTAGGCGCGCCGCCTCGCCGAGCAGGGACGCAGACCGTCCCCCGCGCACCTTCCGAGGGTCCCGCCGCGACACACCCCGCGTGTTCCCAGCCCGGAATCTGGGACCGTAAGCACGCATCGAACAGGAGTTCGATGCGCCGTCCTCGCGACGGCCCGCCCCCGAGCCGCGGAGCCCCCATGCCGCCATCCCCCGGAACCGCCTGCGGGCGCCCTCTCCCCCGACCGCGCCCGGCCCGCACCGGAGGCGATGCCGGATGATGGGCGCCCACCACGCCGTGACCGGCGCGGCCGCCTGGTGCGCCGTGAGCTGCACGGTGCCCGGCGCCCTCGGGCTCACGCCGACGGGGCCGGACGGGGTGCTGATCGGCGCGATCACCTGCGCGGGCGCCGCCCTCCTGCCGGACGCGGACCATCCGCACGCGACGATCGCCCGCTCGGTGCCCCTCTTCGGCCGGGCCGGCGCGAACGCCGTGAACGGGCTCAGCGGCGGGCACCGGCACGGCACCCACTCGCTGGTCTCGGTGCCGATCGTGTTCCTGCTCGCCTCGCTGCTGCAGCACGCCGCCGCGGAGGTGCCGTGGTGGCACCAGACCGTGTGGTGGGGGCCGGGGCTGGCGACCGCGGCGCTCGTCGCCTTCGCGAGCAAGTCGATGAGGATGCTGCGCTCCTGGCCGAACGCCTGGACGCTCGGGGCCGTGTGCGGCGGGCTCGTCGCCTTCCTCGCGCCCGCCTGGCCGGGCTGGGTGCCGCTGTCGATCACGCTCGGCTTCGTCGTGCACCTGGCCGGCGACTTCCTGACCGTGGGCGGGCTGCCGCTGCTGTGGCCGTTCAACCCGAAGCCGCCCAGGCTCCTGCGCCGCTCGCGGCTGGCGAGCAGGCTGTGGCGCCGCAACGGCTACTTCGCCCTGCCGCTGCTGGGCAAGACGGGCAGCCCCCGCGAGTGGGCGCTCGCGACGATCGTGAGCGTCTACACGGTCTATCTCGTGGTCGCCCAGCTCATGACGGGCGGTGCGGCGGCCGCCTGAAGCCGCCGCCCCTACCGCCCCGCCGACCGCAGCGCGCTCGAGCGACGCGCCCGCGCCCACGCGGCCCCGGCGATGCGCTATGCTGGCCCGGTTGCTTCGGCGACGACGGGCTGTGGCGCAGCTTGGTAGCGCACTTGACTGGGGGTCAAGGGGTCGCAGG
>JAUNLB010000126.1 GCA_030532485.1 Pseudoclavibacter sp. | reverse complement strand
TGACCACCAGGCTCGTGTCCTCCTGCGCCGTCCAGGCGTCCAGTCGCAGCGCCCGGGCCCGCATCCCGGTCCGCTCGGCGAGTTCCAGCACGGCCGCGGCGCGCGCGGGCTCGCGGACCACGACCCGCAGGCGGCGGCAGCCCTCCTCGGCCAGGGCCGCCACGATCGAGGCCGCCGTGCTGCCGGCGCCCAGCAGATCTGTCGAACTCGCGTCCGCCCCGGCCAACGCCCGGCGCACCCCCTCGACGTCCGTGTTCCAGCCGGAGATCCTCGCGTCCGGCTCCGGGCCGTCGAAGACGAGCGTGTTGACCGCGCCGGTGAGGCGGGCGAGCCCGTCCGTCCGATCGGCCGCCCGCAGCGCCTCGGCCTTGAGCGGCATGGTGACCGACAGACCCCGCCAGCCGGGACCGCGTCCGGCCAGGAAGCCGGACAGGCCGGAGCGTTCGACCCGGTGGCGTCCGTAGCGCCAGGGCAGACCGAGCGCCGCGTAGGCGGCGGCGTGCAGGGCGGGCGAGCGGGAGTGCCCGACGGGGTCGCCGAGCACCGCCAGGCGGGTGCCCTCGCCCCAGACGCCGAAGCTGCGGGAGTCGGTCACGCGCGCTCCTCCTGGTGCTCGCTCGCTGGTGCCCGCCTACTGGTACTCGGGGTGCTCCTCCATCCACGCCTGCCACTTGGCGACCGCGGCCTGGTGCTCCTCGAAGGTGTTCGAGAAGATCGTCTCGCCGGTGTCCAGGTTCCAGGTGACGAAGAAGAGCCACTGCCCCTCGGCGGGGTTCATCGCCGCGTCGATCGCGATCGAGCCGGGATTGGAGATGGGGCCGGCGACGAGGCCGCCGTGCACGTAGGTGTTGTAGGGGTTGCCGGCGTCCGCCCGTTCCGCGTCGGTGGTCTCCACCCGGTGGGTGTTGCCCGTGCCGTAGGCGACGGTGGCGTCGGACTCCAGGTTCATGCCGATCTCGAGCCGGTTCAGGAAGACGCGCGAGACCTTGTAGTAGTCCTCCCGCAGACCTGCCTCCCGCTGGACGAGGGAGGCCAGCCGGATCACCTCCCAGCGCCGCTCCGCGGGCACCCCGTAGGCGTCCAGCTCCTGGAAGGTGCGGTCGACCATGGCCTGCAGGATCGTACGGGCGTCGGTGCCCGGGTCGAACTCGTAGGTCGCCGGGTAGAGGAAGCCCTCCAGGGTCGTCGCCTCCGCGGGCAGGCCGTAGGAGGCGGGGTCCGCGGCGGCGGCCTCCAGCTCCGCGATCGGCGTGCCGATGCCCGCCTCGATCGCGGGGAGCACGTCCTGCATCGCCTCGCCCTCCCGGACGACGAAGGTGGAGGCCAGGCGGTTCGACTCGTCCAGCAGGGCCGCGAGGGCCGCGTCCGCGCTCATCTCCTCCTGCAGGCGGTAGGTGCCCGGCACGAAGACCGGTTCCGGATCCTCGGCCAGCACCGCGTCGACGAACGCCCTGGAGGTCTTCACGACCCCGGCCTCGTGCAGCCGCTCGCCGATGGCCGTGCCGGTGTCGCCCGACTGCACGGTGAACTCGACCTCGGTGCCGTTGCCCTCGCCCGCGTAGTCGCCGGCCCCGCCGCCGAAGGGCGAGGGGAGCCGGTCGCCGAAGAAGAAGAGGCCGCCGACCACCAGGGCCCCGAGCGCGAACAGGGCCAGCACCGCCCACAGCGCGCCGCGCCCTCTGCCGCCTGCGCCGCCTCCCGTCCGGGCCCGGTCCCGCTCGGCGCGGGATCCCAGCAGCGACTCGTTCTCCTCCGGGGCGTCCAAGATGCCCGCGAGGGGGTCACTCGGCGTGTTGCGCGTAGCCAGGGTCTTCTCTCCTTCGTGCGACCGCCGTGCCCGGCGGCTGACCGGTGCTTCGTTCCGCGTCGAGGGCGTTCTGCAAGAGTACTACGGCGGCCATGCGGTCGATCCGGTCCCGGGAGCGGCTGGCGCTGCGCCCCAGCTCCCGCAGCTGCCGGCCCGCCGTGACCGTCGTGAGCCGCTCGTCGACGAGCCGCACCGCGGCCCGCGTGCGCTCCGCCAGCAGTCGCGCCAGGCGCCGGGCCTGCTCGGTCGAGGCGGTGTGCGCGCCGGACAGCGCGACGGGGTCGCCCACGAGCACCTCGACCGCCTCGTACTCGGCGATCAGCTCCAGCAGCCGGTCGAGGTGCCCCCAGCGGTCGCCGCGGCGCCGGTGCACGGTCTCCAGCGGCACCGCGAGCAGCCCCTCCGGGTCGCTGCGGGCCACGCCGATGCGGGCCGTGCCCGCGTCCACGCCGAGGCGCACGCCCCGTCGCATCCGCTCAGCCGTCCGCGCCGGTCCGCTCGAGCTCGCGCGCGATCGCGTCGAGCGCCTCGCCCAGGCGCGAGGCGTCCTGCCCGCCGCCCTGGGCCAGATCGTCCCGGCCGCCGCCGCCGCCGCCGAGCAGGCCCGAGGCGAGCTTCACGAGCGCGCCCGCCCGAACGCCGAGCTCGCGGGCCGCGGGGTTCGCGGCGACGAGCACCAGGGGCCGGCCGCCGGCGAGCCCGCCGAGCGCGACCACCGCCGGCTCCGAGCCGAGCCGCTCGCGCACCGCCGTCGCCAGCTGCCGCACATCGTCGCCCGAGCGCACCTCGCCGAGCTGGGCGGCGGCCAGCCGGACGCGGCCCGTTCTCGTCGCGGCCTCGGCCAGCTGCGGGGCCCGCTGCGCGAGCTGCGCGGCCTCCAACTCGGCGATCCGCTTCTCGGCCTGCTTGAGGCTCGCGAGCAGGCCTTGCACGCGCTGCTCCAGCTCGGACCGGGGCACCTTCAGGCCGGCGCTGAGGGACTGCACGATCGCCCGCTCGGCCGCGAAGTCGCGGAACGCCTCCCGGCCGACGAGGGACTCCACCCGGCGGTTCGAGCTGCCCACGCTGGACTCGCCGATCAGGTTGATCAGGCCGATCTCCGAGGAGTGGGCGACGTGCGTGCCGCCGCACAGCTCCCGCGACCAGGGGCCGCCGATGTCGACCACCCGAACGATCTCGCCGTACTTCTCGCCGAACAGGGCGCGCGCGCCCAGCTCCTTCGCCTCGCTGAGCGGCATCTCGCGGGTGAGGACCTCGTAGTCCTGCCGGATCGCGTTGTTCGCGATCTCCTCCAGCTCGCTGCGGGTCTCGGCGGACAGCGGCTGCGACCAGCTGAAGTCCAGGCGCATGTAGCCGGCCCGGTTGTAGGAGCCGGACTGGTGGGCGTCCGGGCCGAGCACGTCGCGCAGGGCCGCGTGGATCAGATGCGTCGCCGAGTGGGCCTGGTTCGCGCCGCGCCGGTAGGCGGCGTCCACGATCGTCTCCACCCGATCGCCGGGGGCGACCTGCCCCTGGGTGATGGTCACGGTGTGGCTCACCAGGCCGGGGACGGGCTTCTGCACGTCCACCACGTCCGCCGAGAAGCCGCCGGCCTGCCCGACGACGACGCCGGAGTCGGCCTCCTGGCCGCCCGCCTCGGCGTACAGGGAGGTGCCGGCGAGCACGAGCTCGACCGTCTCGCCCGCCCCGGCCTCGCGGACCGGCGCGCCGTCCTTGATGACGCCGAGCACCTCGGATTCGTGCCGCAGTTCCGTGTAGCCGACGAACTCGGTCTGACCCCGCGCCCGGAACTCACGGTACACCTGCACCTCGGCGAGGGCCCGCCGCTTGGACTTGGCGTCCGCCTTCGCGCGGGCCCGCTGCTCGCTCATGAGCTCGTCGAAGGCCTCGCGGTTGACCTGGACGCCCGCCTCCTGGGCCATCTCGATCGTCAGGTCGACGGGGAAGCCGAAGGTGTCGTGCAGCAGGAAGGCCGTCTGCCCGGACAGGGAGCTCGTACCGGCCGCCCGGGTCCGGGCGACCGCCTCGTCGAGGATCCGGGTGCCCTGGGCGAGGGTGCGCAGGAAGACCTCCTCCTCCTTGGCGGCCGTACGAAGCACGCGGGGGAACTCGCGGTCGATCTCGGGGTAGGCGCTCGACATGGCGGCCCGGGAGGCCTCGAACAGGACCGGGAAGACGGGCTCCTCCACCCCCAGCAGGCGCATGGAGCGGACGATGCGGCGCAGCAGCCGACGCAGGACGTAGCCGCGCCCCTCGTTGCCCGGCTGCACCCCGTCGGTCATGAGCATGAGGGCGCTGCGGACGTGGTCGGCGACGATCCGCATGCGCACGTCGTCGTCCTCGTCCGCGCCGTAGCGCCGGCCGGACAGCTCGCTGGCCGCGTCCAGCACGGGCCGCACCTGATCGGTCTCGTACATGTTGTCGACGCCCTGCTTGAGGAAGGCGATGCGCTCCAGCCCCATGCCGGTGTCGATGTTCTTCTTCGGCAGATCTCCCAGCAGCTCGAAGGTGCCGTCGCCCAGATCCCGGCCCCGCTCGTACTGCATGAACACGAGGTTCCAGATCTCCAGGTACCGCTCGTGGTCCGTGGCCGGCCCCCCGTCGGGGCCGTAGTCGGGGCCGCGGTCGAAGAAGATCTCCGAGTCGGGGCCGGCAGGCCCCCCCGGCTCCCCCGTCGACCAGAAGTTCGTATCGGCGCCCAAGCGCTGGATCCGCTCCTCCGGCAGCCCGGAGATCTCCCGCCAGGCCTCGAAGGCCTCGTCGTCCTCGCGGTAGACGGTCACCCACAGATCGGCGGGGTCGAAGCCCAGGCCGCCCTCGGACTCGGGGGTCGTCAGCAGCTCCCAGGCGAACTCGATCGCCTCGCGCTTGAAGTAGTCGCCGAAGGAGAAGTTGCCGCCCATCTGGAAGAAGGTGCCGTGCCGGGTGGTCTTGCCCACCTCCTCGATGTCGAGGGTGCGGATGCACTTCTGCACGCTCGCCATCCGGGGGTGGGGCGCGGGCACCACCCCGGTCATGTAGGGGATGAACGGCACCATGCCGGCGATCGTGAACATGACCGTGGGGTCGTCGCTGATGAGCGAGGCGGAGGGCGCGATCGTGTGTCCGCGACGCTCGAAGTGGTCGAGGAACCGCTTGTGGATCTCGGCGGTGCGCATCTGGATGCTGCCTTCGTCTTGTACGTGGTGGGCCGGCGGGGAGGACCGGCGGGGAGGGCGGCTCCGGGGATCCGAGGCCCGGAGCCCGGGCCTGGACCCGCTCGGGTCCGGACCCGCTAGGGCTGGGGGCGGGTCTCGTCGATCGCGTGCAGGAGTTCTTCGGTGCGGGCCTCGTAGCCCTCGGCGACGGCCTCGCCGAAGGACGTGAGCCGCTCGTTGACGCTGCCGAGCAGGGCCCGGCCGCGCGGCGTCGCGTTCAGGAGATGGGCGGCGGCGAAGCCGAGGACGACGCCGCCCAGGACGCAGAAGGCGGAGCGGATCATGCGCGACCGCCCCCTCGCCTCGGTCGGCGGGCCGGCGCGGAGCCGCCCCGCAGGCTGCGGATGCCGCTGCGCGCCGCGGCCGAGAAGCCGGCGAGCTTGACGAGCGGACCGCCGACGGTGGCGGCCGTGAGGGCGACGAGGCTGGAGACGTTGCCCGTGGTCTCGCTCACGTGCGTGGTGATGGCGTCGACCTTCTCCAGCTGACGATTGGCCTCCTTGACCGTCACCTGGGTCTCCGCCAGGGTCGGCGTCAGGGTGTCGACCGATTCGCGGATGGCCAGCCGCAGCTCGTCGAGCACGCCGCCCAGTTTGAGCAGCGGCACGGCCAGCAGCGCCGTCAGCACGAGGAACACGCCCGCGGCGATGAGCCCCGCGATGTCGCCTCCCGACATGTGCGACCTCTCTTCTTCTCTCTCGTGGTGTTTCCGGCGCCCGCCGCGCCCGGGGACGGATCGGGGCGGGCCATCCGGGGGATGACCCGCCCCATCGTAGCCGCGACGGCTGCGACGGACCGTCCGGTCCGCGCCGGCCGCCGACTAGCGGGCGGCGTAGTACTCGACGACCAGCTGCACGTCGGCGGTCACGGGGACCTCGGCGCGCTTCGGGCGGCGCTCCAGGCGCGCCGTCAGGGTCGGCAGGTCGACCGCGAGGTAGCCGGGGGTCTTGGGCAGCACGTCCACGTGCCCGCCGGCGGCGGCGACCTGGAAGGGCTCCAGGCCCTCGGAGCGCTGCTTGACGCCGATCGTCTGGCCCGGCTTCACGCGGAAGCTGGGGCGGTCGACGATCTTGCCGTCCACCAGGATGTGACGGTGCACGACGAACTGGCGGGCCTGCGACATGGTGCGGGCGAAGCCGGCGCGCAGCACGAGCGCGTCCAGGCGCATCTCCAGCAGCTCGACGAGGTTCTCACCGGTCAGGCCGGACTGGCGGCGGGCCTCCTCGAAGGTGATGCGCAGCTGCTTCTCGCGGATGTTGTACTGCTCGCGCAGGCGCTGCTTCTCGCGCAGACGGACCGCGAAGTCGGAGTCGGTCTTGCGCCGGGTCCGGCCGTGTTCGCCCGGCGCGTAGGGGCGCTTCTCGAGGGCGCGGGCCGCCTTCGGGGTGAGCGCCACGCCGAGGGCGCGGGACAGACGGACCTTGGAACGGGTACGCGAAGTCTTGGACACGGATGCCTTTCGATGGAGTTTCGACGCGCGTGAGCGCGCAGATCTGGATCGCTCTCCGCCCCGGGGATGGCCGGGGCGTCAAACTCGAATCGTCTCGGGGCGGGCCGGCTACAGGCCCCGCGCGTCCACCGGGGCTCCAGCCGCAGAGCCGAACGGGGCGCAGACCGTGGAATCCTAGCACGCCCGCAGCCGCAGCGCCGAAGCCGATCCACGGAATGCGCCCCCGGCGGACGCCGCGCACGCCGACGGCCGCAGCGCCGGGCTCAGGAACCCCTGGCGATGCGCCGGATGCGCTCCAGCCGCGCCGCCACGTCCCGTTCGTTGCCGTGACCGCTCGGCCGGTAGTAGGAGGTCCCCAGCAGCTCGTCGGGCAGGTACTGCTGGCGGGCCACCCCGAGGGGCTCGTCGTGGGGGTAGACGTAGCCGCGGCCGTGCCCGAGCCGCTTCGCCCCCGCGGAGTGCCCGTCGCGCAGATGGACCGGCACCCGGCCGGAGCGCCCGGCCTTCACGTCCGCGATCGCCGCGTCGACGCCGAGGTAGGCGGCGTTCGACTTGGCCGCCGTGGCCAGGTAGACGGTCGCCTCCGCGAGGGGGATGCGCCCCTCCGGCATGCCGACGAGCTGCACCGCCTGGGCGGCGGCGACCGCGACCCCCAGCCCGTCCGGATCGGCCAGCCCCACGTCCTCGGCCGCCAGGATCACGAGCCGGCGGGCGATGAACCGCGCATCCTCTCCGGCGACGATCATGCGGGCCAGGTAGTGCAGGGCCGCGTCCGGGTCGCTGCCGCGCACCGACTTGATGAAGGCGCTGATCACGTCGTAGTGCTCGTCCCCGTCGCGGTCGTAGCGCAGGAGCGCCTGGTCGCTCGCGGCGGTCACGTGCCCGGCCGTGATCCGCACGCCCCCGCGGCGCTCCCCCGCCGCGCCGGCCTCCC
>JAUNLB010000125.1 GCA_030532485.1 Pseudoclavibacter sp. | reverse complement strand
TGCCCGGCCTGTCCCGCCTGCCCGGCGCGGAGCGTGCGCAGCACCCGCGGCCCGAGCCCCGTCAGGAAGCGGCTCGGCGCGCGTCGGCCGCCCCGGCCGTCCAGGCCCGCCCAGCTGAGCCGCAGCCGCGAGCGCGCCCGGGTCACCCCCACGTACAGCAGCCGTCGCTCCTCCTCGATCTCCTCCGGGCCGCGGGCCAGCGCGAACGGGACGAGATCGTCCGAGCAGCCCACGAGCGACACGCTCTCCCACTCCAGCCCCTTCGCCGAGTGGAGGCTCGCGAGGGCGACCAGCCGCAGCTCCGGTTCGATCTGGTACCGGGCGCGCCGCTGCAGCTCCGCCGCGAAGGCCGCGAGCGTCGTGCCCCGCGGCTGCTCGTCGGCCAGGCGCGCGATCGCCTCCAGCGCCCGCCAGCGCTCCAGCTCGGCCCCGGGCCGCTCCGGCTGCCGCTGCGTCCAGCCGAGGCCCCGCAGCACGCGGCCCACCGACTGGAACAGCGGGGCGCCGTCCCCGCCGCCCAGCGCCTCGCCCCGCAGCGCCGAGACGGCCAGGCGCACGTCCGGCTGCTCGAAGAAGCGGCCGGCGCCCAGGGAACGGTAGGGCACGCCCGCCTCCTGCAGCGCCCGCTCCAGCCGGGCCGCCTGCGCGTTCGTGCGGAACAGCACGGCCTGCCCCCCGGGGTCCGCCCCCGTCCGCAGATCCGCGGCGATCGCCGCGGCCACCGCCCTCGCCTCGGCCTCGTCGTCGGGGTGCTCCACCAGCTCCGGCCTCGGCGGCCGGCCCGCCTCGGCGGCCGCCTCCAGCCGCAGCGAGCCCGCGATCCCCTCGGCCACCCGGTTCGCCAGCTCGATGACGGGCCGGCGGGAGCGGTAGTTGCGCTCCAGGCGCACCGTTCGGGCCCCCGGGAACTCCCGCTCGAAGTCCAGCAGGAAGCGGCCGGAGGCGCCCGTGAAGGAGTAGATCGTCTGCGCCGGATCGCCCACCACGCACAGATCCCGCCGCTCCCCCAGCCACAGCCGCAGCAGCTCGTGCTGGAGCGGGGAGACGTCCTGGTACTCGTCCACCACGAAGAAGCGGTACTGCTCGCGCACCCGCTGCGCCACCCACGGCTCCCGCTGGAGCATGCCGGAGGTCGCCAGCAGCACGTCCTCGAAGTCCATCGCCCGCCGCTCGTCCTTCAGCGTCTCGTAGCGCTCGTGCAGGGCCACGGCCCGCTCGGCCGACAGCTCCGCGGACAGGGGGCGGCCGGCCGCGAGCGCCTCGGCGTAGCGCTCGATCCCCAGCCCGCCGGTCTTGCGCCACTCGATCTCCCCCGCCGTCTCCCGCAGCGCCGCCGGGGACAGCGCCAGGCCCAGCGACTCCGCCGCCTCGGCCAGAAGCCTCGCCTTGCCCGGCAGCACGGCCGGAGCGGTGCCGCCGACCGTGTGCGGCCAGAAGTGGCCGAGCTGGCTGAGGGCGGCGGCGTGGAAGGTGCGGGCCGGCACCGCCGGCACCCCCAGCGCGGCGAGCCGGGAGCGCATCTCCCCGGCGGCGCGGCTCGTGAAGGTGAGCGCGAGCACCCGCTTCGGGTCGTACACGCCCTGCCGGATCCCGTAGGCGATGCGGTGGGTGATCGTGCGGGTCTTGCCGGTGCCGGCACCCGCCAGGATCCGCAGCGGCCCGACCAGCCGACCGGCCGCCGCCCGCTGCTGCTCGTTCAGCTGCGCGAGCAGGGGCGCGGCCTCCGGCTCGCCCGCCCCCTCAGCCGCCGAGGGGGCCGCCATACCACTCCTCGATGATGACCCGGGCGATGGAGGGGCGGGGCGGCAGCAGATGCGGCTCCGCCGCGATCTGCTCCCTGGTCCACCAGCGCAGCTCGGCGATCTCGGCGGGATCCGGGCGGAGCTCCTCCGGGTCCTGGTCCGGGGCCAGCTCGCAGCCGAAGCCCACCATGACGGAGGCGGGGAACGGCCACGGCTGGGAGCCGAGGTAGCGGGGGCGCACGACGCGCACGCCCGCCTCCTCCATCACCTCCCGCGCGACGGCCGCCTCGAAGGACTCGCCCGGTTCCACGAAGCCCGCGAGCAGCGAGAAGCGGCGCGGGCGCCAGCGGACGTTCGCACCGAGCAGGATGCGCCCGGCGCCGTCCACGACCGCGGCGATGACCGCGGCGTCCGTGCGAGGGAACACCGCGTGCTCCTCCCCCGGCGCCCGCCGCACCCAGCCGGCCGACTCCGGCACGGTGGCCGCGCCCGTGCGGGGCGAGAAGCCGTGGGCCTCGTGCCAGTTGCGCATCGCCAGCGCCGTGGCGAACAGGCCCTGCTCCAGCTCGTCCAGCTCGCAGGCGCAGGCGCGCAGATCCGCCCAGGCGCCTGCGTCCGGCCCCAGCCGCCGGGCCGGCGCCTCGTCGCGGTCGATCGAGAGCAGGGCGGTGCCGGCGGGATGCCGACCGGCGCGCCGCGGGCGCCCCAGACCGCCGGGCGTGGCCGCGGCCGGGGCGGCCGGGCCGAGCTCGAGCGGGGGGCGGAGGTCCAGTCCGTGGGCGTCGCGCAGCGCCCGGTCCCCCCGAAGGCACAGCACCCGAGCGTCGGGGTCCGCCCACAGCCGGGCCAGCAGATCCGGTCGGCCGCGCGCGGCGTCGTCGCGATCCGTCGCCTCTCTGGCGAACGGCAGGCTCGGCAGCGGATCGTGCATGCCCCGATCATCGCAGGAAGCCGCGGGCCGCGCACACGCCTCGGCCGGCGCGCGCCGGCGCCCGCGCGTGGCGTCCCGGGCCCGGCCCGGCCGGAACGTACCCTGGTGCGCATGGCGGAGCGCTACCTGGAGCTCGCGGCACTCGCCGTCTCGGCGTGCACCGGGCTGGCCGTGACCGGGACGGCCGAGTACAGCTACGGCACGCGCGGCGACTTCGACGCGGCGCTGCTGCGGCTCGGCGACGGCGGGCTCGCGATCGCCCGCAGCCCCCGCTCGGCCGCCGCCGCCCGGGAGCAGCGCGCCGAGATCCGCGCGGACGCCGCGCTCACCGCGGGCGTGCGGAGCCTGCTGCCCTTCGGGGTGCCCAGGATGCTCGGCTCCCGCGACGACGAGGAGGCCCGCGTCATGGTCACCGCCTTCCTGCCCGGCGAGAAGCTGGACCGGCTGGCGCCCGGGGCGGACGATCCGCTGCTGGCCGAGGCGGGTCGGGCGCTGGCCGCGATCCACGCCCTGCCGCGCGTCTTCGTCGACGAGGCGCGGCTGCCCGCGCTGAGCGCGGAGGAGGCCAGGGAGGGGGCCCTGCGGGACGTCGAGAGCGCCCGGGCCACCGGCCGGCTGCCGGCCTCCATCGAACGGCGCTGGCGCGACGCAGTGCGCGACCCCTCGCTGTGGCAGTTCGCGCCCTGCGTGATCCACGGCTCCATGTCCCCCGCCCGCATCGTCAGCGACGGGCGAGGGGTGACCGGGGTGCTCGGGTGGAGCGATGTGCGCGTGGGCGACCCCGCCCGGGACATGCACTGGCTGCACCGGCAGGAGCCCGCCGCGGCCGACGCCGTCCTCGCCGCCTACACCGCCTCCCGGGGCGCGAGCGTGGACCGGCAGCTGCGCCGCCGGGCGGGGCTCTACGCCGAGCTGGAGGTGGCCCGCTGGCTCGCCCACGGCGCCCGCAGCGGCCAGGAGGGCATCGTCGCCGACGCCGAGGACATGCTCCTCGCGCTCGCGGACCGGGTGCGTCACGACGAGACCGGTCCGGTCGTGCACGAGACCCTGCCGGTGCTCGATCTGACGGAGGTCCGGCTGCTGCTGCGGGAGGCCGAGGAGGCCGGAGCCCCGGGCCCCGCCGTTCAGGACGGGCTCGTGCACGGCGACGAGGGCCAGGAGCACCCGGACGATCTGAGCGAGCACGATCTGGACCACGCGGAGGACGACGATCTGGGCGACGACACGCCGCCGGAGGACTTCCTGCGCCGATGACTCTCCGCGCCCGGGACTCCGCGGCCCGCAGGCGCCTCGAGCGCCGGTCGTCGACGCGGCGGCCAGGACGCTCATGACAGTTCTCTCATGCAGAACTCATGAGCGTGTCAGAACGAAGACTCAAAATGCGTCTATGAAACAACCCGGCCTCCGCATCCTGGTTCTCCTGGGCCTGCTCGCCGCCCCCGTCCTGCTGGCGGTCGGCTCCCAGGCCCTGGCGGCCCGCCCCGGTCCGCCCGAGCCGCCGGTGCGCAGCCCGATCGTCCTCGACTACGCCACGCCCGAAGGCGAGGAGTCGGCCGCCCCGCAGGAGGACGGGACGCCGCGCCCCGGCGAGGACGGAGACGACGACAGGTGAAGACTCCGAAACGACCCGCATCGCGCTCGGGCGGCGAGATCCGCTTCTCGGCCCGCCTCTTCGTCTTCGGCTGGCTGCTGCTGACCACCGCGATCGGCCTGGTCACCCTCGTGGTGACGGTCAACAGCACCCTGCAGGCCGGCGCCGCCCGCGAGGCGAACCGGGACGTCGCCCAGGAGCTGGAGGAGTTCCGCCAGTTCGCGGAGATGGGCGTCGACCCGGAGACCGGCCGGCCCTTCGAGTCGTTCCACCGCCTCGTGGAGGTCTTCCTCTCCCGGCAGGAGGCGGGGCACAGCGAGGTCATCCTCGGCGTGGACGCGGAGGGCCGGGCGACCCAACGCCTGGTGGGCATCGGGGTGCCCCCGCCGGAGATGCACGACCTGCGGCGGGAGAGCGAACTGCTCGCCAGCGCGCCCGAGCAGCTCTCCGGCATCGCCGAGACGAGCGCCGGCGAGCTGCGCTGGGCCGCCGTGCAGGTCCGCACCGAGGCCGGCGCCTCCGGCTCCCTGGTCGTGGGCGACTACACCCAGCTGCGCTACGACGAGGCCACCCGCGTCACCTGGGTGGTCTCCTGGGTCTCGCTGGGCGTGCTGCTGCTCACCGGCGTCATCGGCTGGCTCGTCGCCGGCCGCATCCTGCGCCCCATCCGCCGGATGCGCAGGGCCGCGGCCCGCATCTCGCAGGCCGACCTCTCCCGCCGCATCCCCGTGCACGGGGAGGACGAGCTCGCCCAGCTGGCGGCCACCTTCAACCAGATGCTGGACCGCATCGAATCCGCCTTCGCCCACGAACAGCGCTTCGTCGACGAGGCCGCCCGGAAGCTCCGCGCACCGGTCGCCCGCGCCCGGGCGCAGCTGGACGCCGCCGCGGACGGGCCGCACGGCGCGAACCCCGCCGTCGACCAGGCCCGCACGGAGCTGGACCGGATGGACGCGATCGTCGCCGATCTCATCTCCCTGGCCCGGGCCGAGCGCCCCGACTTCATCCGCATCGAACCGCGCGTGCACATCGCCGAGCTCACCCGAGCCATCGTGACGGAGGCCGAACAGCTGGCGCCGCGACGCTGGGTGCTCGGCGAGGCGGCCGAAGGCCGCGCCCAGCTGGACTCCGAACGGATCGGCCAGGCGGTGCTGGAGCTGGCCGAGAACGCGGTGCACCACACCGCCGTCGGCGACGAGATCCGCATCTGCTCCCGGCTCGTCGAGGAGGACGGGATCCCCTCGGTCCGCTTCTCGGTCGCCGACGACGGACCCGGCGTGCTCGCACAGGACGCGGAGCGCATCTTCGAGCGCTTCGGCCGCAGTTCGGAGGACACCGGCGGCGACGGGGCGGGCCTGGGGCTCGCGATCGTTCGCGCCATCGCCGACGGGCACGCCGGCTGGGTCTCGGTCGACTCCCTGCCGGGCACCGGGTCCGTCTTCGCGATCACCGTGCCGCTGCGCGCCGAACCGGTGCCGCTGGACCCGGCCACCAGCCCCATCCGGCTGCCCGCCCAGGGACGGCGCCGTGCCGAGGGGGCGGTCGCCCGATGAGCCTGGAGACCAGGGGCGACGGCCCCGCGCCGAAGCCGCTCGAGGCGCAGCCCGCCGAGAGCCGTCGGACCAGCTACCGCAGCAACCGCGTCGGGGCGGCCGAGCCCGCCCCGAGCGCCCCGCGCCGAGGTCGGCCGAGCGCGCGTCACGTGTTCGCCGCACTCGCCCTGCTGCTGTCGATCGCGCTGATCGTGCTGCTCCACCTCGCGCCGGAGGGACCGCCCGCGGCCGGACGGACGACCCTCTCCGTCTTCCTGCTGGCCGTGTGGGCCTGGGTGTTCACCGGCATCGACGACACCTACGTGGCGCTCGCGGCGGGCGTCGCGCTCGTGCTGCTCGGCGTCGCCACGACCGACACCTTCTTCTCCACCCTGGGCGACGACACGGTGTGGCTGCTGGTGGCGGCCTTCGTCATCGCGGCCGGCGTCGCCTCCTCGGGACTGGCCACCCGGGCGACCGCCTGGCTGGTCGCCTCGGCGGCCACGGTCCGCGGGCTCGTGCACATCCTCACCGCCGCCATCGTCGTGACCGCCTTCGCCATCCCCTCCACCTCGGGCCGCGCGGCCCTCGTGCTGCCGGTGTTCGTGGCGCTCGCCACGACCCTCGGCCACCCCTCCCACGCCGGCCGCTACCGGCGGGTCGTGCTGATCCTGGCGCTCCTGTTCCCCACCGTCATCCTGCTCTCGGCGGTCGCCTCCCTGCTGGGCGCCGGGGCCCACCTCATCACCTCCCGGGTGGTCGCCACCGTGACCGGCGAGGGGTTCGACTTCGTGGAGTGGATGATCCTCGGCCTGCCCCTGGCCCTGCTCAGCTCCCACCTGGCCGCCGAGATCGTCATGCGCCTGTTCGGGGACCGGGAGACCCGCCGCATGCCCGTGCAGATGCGGGTGGAGGACTTCGAGCAGAGCACCCGCACCCCGCTCAGCGGAGCGCTCACTGTCCAGGAGTCACGGGCCGCCATGATCCTCGGGATCGTCGTCGTGCTGTGGTGCACCACCCCCGTCCACGACGTGCACCCGGCCGTGGTGGCGCTCGGCGGCGCCCTGGTGACGACCCTGCCCCGTTTCGGCCCGATCGGCCTGAAGAAGACCCTCGCCAAGGTGCCGTGGTCCCTGCTGCTGTTCATGGCGGCCACCCTCGCGCTGGCCGACGCGCTCGTCGAGTCCGGCGCCGCCGACTGGATCGCCCAGGCCCTGTTCGGCCGGATCGGCACCACCAGCGGCCTCGTCTTCATGGTCGTCGTGGTGGCCGCCTCCACGCTGGCCCACCTGGTGATCCAGTCCCGCTCCGCCCGCTCGGCCGTGCTGGTGCCGGTCGTCGTCGCGCTGGCTCCCGGCGTCGGCGTCGACGCCGCAGCGGCGGCCTTCGCCTCGACCGCGGCCGCCGGATTCTGCCACACTCTCACCTCCTCGGCGAAACCGGTCGCCATGTTCAGCTCGCTGGACGGCGTGGAGACCTACTCGGCCGCCCATCTGCGGCGACTCTCCCTCGTGCTCGGGCCGGTCATGATCGCCCTGGTCCTGCTGTTCAGCTACTTCGTGTGGCCCCTGCTGGGGCTGCCCGTCTCCCGATGACGCCGTTCGACCCGAACCGACCCCGACCGGACCCGAC
>JAUNLB010000124.1:1513-7448 GCA_030532485.1 Pseudoclavibacter sp. | reverse complement strand
CACCGCCAGCATCGCCACGATCAAGCGGCCGCAGACGCCGTCGGCCGGGCCCGCCCCGGCCGCGGCGCGGGCCGAGGAGGACCGGCGCCGGGGGGACCGGGCCACCTTCGCGCCCCTGGGCCTGCGGGAGGACGCCGCTCCGGAGGAGCCGGAGGGGCAGCTCGCGCCCGAGGCCGGGACCGAGACCCCGGTGCCCGAGACCCCGGTGCCCGAGGACGGGCAGGGCCCGGCCCGGCCCGGCGAGATCGACCTGGAGACCGCGGCGGCGGCGCTGGGGCTGCCGGCCGACAGCACGGCCGAGGAGGTGCTCGCCGCGGCCGAGGCGGCCGAGCAGGCCGAGATCGAGGCCGCGGCGACCGGCATGCTCCCGGTCGCCGGCCCGGCCGATGCGCAGTTGCCGATCGTGCTGGACCCGGTGGCCGCGGTGGAGGCCGGCAGCCTGTCCCGACGGGAGCTGCGCAGGACGCAGCGCCCCGAGTGAACTCGCCCGACCGGGTGGAGCGAGGCTCGCGACAGGGCCTAGACTCGGGCTTTTGGCATGAGCGCGTGGCGGTCGGTGCCGGACAGGAGACGAGCATGCCCAAGCGCAAGGGCCCCGGAGGCTACCGGGCCGCCAAGAACTATCTGCCCCGAGGCAAGGGACGACCCGCTGCACGCGGCCGCTTCGAGGAGCGCGAGGCGCCTTCGCGCGCCGCAGGCCGGCGCCGCTCGGCCTCCGGGCGTGCTGCGGCGCGCGGGCGGGACCGCTCGGCGCCGCCCGCCGTCGAGCAGGCCGGCCCGGCCCGCGAGCACGAGGCGGTCGAGGCGCGGCTGCGTGAAGTGGAGCGCCGGGAGCGGTAGCTGGAGCGCCGGGAGCGGGCGCTGGCCGAGCGCACCGCCCTGCGCCGCAGCGAGCACGGCCGGGCCGGGCGTACCGGCGAACGGCCGGAACGTCGCCGTCGGGAGCGGGAACGGGCCGGGGAGCGGGAGGGCCGCGGCCGCCCCGGGCCCGGCGAGGACGTCGTCCTGGAGCGCCTGGCCGCCCGCACGATCACCCGCGAGGAGACCGAGGGGCTCTCCTTCGCCGATCTGGGGCTGAGCGAGCGGGTCGTGGGGGCGCTGGACGGGCTGGGCGCGAAGGCCCCCTTCCCGATCCAGGCGGCCACCGTCCCGGACGCGATCGCCGGCCGCGACGTCCTCGGCCGCGGGCGCACCGGCTCGGGCAAGACGATCGCCTTCGGCGCCGCCCTGGTGGAGCGCCTGCTCATGATCCGGCCGAAGGGATCCGGTCCGCGCCGCATGGGCCGGGCGCCGCGGGCCCTGGTGATCGCCCCCACCCGCGAGCTGGCCATGCAGATCGACCGCACCGTGCAGCCGATCGCCCGCAGCGCGGGGCTGTTCACGACCCGCCTGTTCGGCGGGGTGCCGCAGGCCAGGCAGGTGCAGTCGCTGCGACGCGGCGTGGACGTCGTGATCGGCACGCCCGGCCGGATCGAGGACCTGCACGCGCAGGGGCACCTGGACCTGTCCGAGGTGGTCGTCACGGTGCTGGACGAGGCCGATCAGATGTGCGATCTGGGTTTCCTGGAGCCCATGCAGCGCATCCTGCGGCTCGTGAAGCCGGGCGGGCAGCGACTGCTGTTCTCGGCGACGCTGGACGCGGCGGTGATGGCCCTGGTGGACGAGTTCCTGCACGACCCGGCCGTGCACGAGGTGGCGGGCGAGTCGCAGGACCACGCCGACATCGATCACCGGGTGCTCGTGGTGGAGCGGCGGGACCGGGACGCGGTGCTGCAGCAGCTGGCGGGCTCCGGCGGCCGGGTGCTGATCTTCGCTCGCACGCGGCTCGGCGCCGAGCGCATCGCCGAGGAGCTGGACGCCTGCGGCGTGCCCGCGGTGGCGCTGCACGGCGATCTGAGCCAGGCCCGCCGCACCCGCAACCTCCAGCAGCTGAGCCGGGGCCGGGTGGACGTGCTGGTCGCGACGGACGTGGCGGCCCGCGGCATCCACGTGGACGACATCCGGCTCGTGCTGCAGGCCGACGCCCCGGACGAGTACAAGACCTATCTGCACCGTGCGGGCCGCACCGGCCGGGCGGGCAAGGCGGGCACGGTGGTCACCCTGGTGCCCCCGAACCGTCGCCGCCGCATGCAGGCCCTGCTGGAGCGCGCCGAGGTCCGGGCCCCCATGATCCCCGCCGCCCCGGGCGGCCCGGAGCTGGAGCAGTTCGCGGCGAACGGGTGACGAGGTCTCGCTTGAGGTCGAGCAGGTGCTGGCTCGCGGAGAAGTGCGGCCACGCTTAGCGCGTGTCCCGTAAGTGTTCGGGTGGGCGGTGCGGCGGCTGTTTACTTGCACGTCGTCCAGACGGCGGTGCAGATCGCGGCGAGGGCGGCGGAGCCGCCCGCTTGCCGGATCTCGCACTACAGCAGGGCATGGTGGGCGGTAGTCGGGATCGTGCCCCGGGTTCTCGGCCCACGCCGGCCGGTCCGCCCGTTGTTCCTGTTTCCGCCCGCTGCATCGGGCGGAAACGCGAAGAACGGGCGGATTGGCGTCGGGCCAGGCGCGTCGTTCGTGCCGCTCGCCCGCGCTGACGGAAACGACGTTCGCAAGAGGAACTCAGCTCGGCTCGGGGTCGTCGTCGAAGTCGGGGAAGCGGCGGCGGGCCTCCTTGTGGAAGCTGAGCCGGTCCGGCAGCTGCACGCCGCAGCGCTCGTACTTGTCCTGGATGCGGCGGCGGTAGGTCTTCAGGGTGTTCGGCGACACCCCCAGGGTGAAGGCGATCTGCTTGAGCAGCCGACCCTTCGCGTACAGGCGCATGAACTGCTCCTCCCGCGGGCTCAGCGGGGGCGGGTATGGGGCGGCGGGCTCCCCCTCGGGGCACAGGAACGTTCGCTGGATCGCCTCGGCGAGCCGGCGGGGGCAGGCCTCGGGGCCGAGCACGGGGGCCTGCGGCGGCGCCTCACCGGAGGCGCGCCCCAGCAGATCCAGGACCAGCACCGGACAGTCGTGTGCGCCCGGCGGCGACCCGTCGAGGCCCGCGCACCAGACGATCCCGTCGAGGCGGGTGGGCGGCTGCCCCTCGCCGGCCCGGTCCTCCTCGCCGGCCTGACCCTTTTCGTCGCCTTGGCCCTCTTCGCCGCCCTGGCCCTCTTCGCCGTCGTGAGCGTCCTCGGGGCTGGGCGCCACGATCGAGATGCGCGCGTGCAGGGGCAGATCGGCGAGCAGCGCCGAGACGGCCCGGCTCAGCAGCGGGGGAGCACCGCAGACCGCCAGGTGGAGCGTCCTCATCGCCGTCCTTCCGTCGTCCTCGTCCCGGGCGCGAACGGTGCGGCCCGGTGCGCCCGCAACGAGTCAAGGCGATCCGGACTCATCGAGGTGTTCGATCCCGCCCAGATGGGAAAGTGCGGAGAAAACGAACAGCACGGGGCTTAGGGAGACTCCGAACACTTAGGCTCGAAGGGCATGACGTCCCAGCGAGGAAACACGGTGAGGGGGATGGCGTGGAGGAAACGGCGCCGCACGGCGAGGACGGCGAGGCGAGCAGGAGCTTCGAGGAGGAGCTGCAGACGATCGCCGCGGAGCTGCGCGTCGAGCGTCGCCGCGCGGGGGATCCGACCCTCGGGACGCTGTCGCGCAGCACGCACATCTCCAAGTCGGCGCTCTCGGACGCCTTCAGCGGCCGGCGGCTGCCGAGCGTGCGGACGATCGAGATCCTGGGCGAGGAACTGGGCTTCGCCCCGGCGGCGCTCCTGGAGCGCAGGCGCGCGGCCCAGGCGCTGCTGCCGGGCCGCGGCCGGGGCGGCGAGCGGGCGGAGCCGGGGAGGGCCGAACCGCCCGCACCCGAGCAGCCGGGAGCCGCGACGGCGGGCGAGCGCCCCGCGGCGGCCGAACGGCTCGGGGCGGACGCGAAAGCGCGGAACGGGGGGCCGGGGCGGCGCTACCGCCTGCGGGCGCTCGTGCTGGTCGGGGTCGTGGGCCTGCTGATCGGGGCGGCGACGGCGGGGCCGGTGGCATGGTCGGCGGCGATGCGCCAGGCGGCCGCCGCGCCTCCCGCCCCCGAGCCCTCCCTGCGCTCCGTGACGGGGGACCACCCGATGCTCGCAGGGTGCGCCGACGACGCCAAGGTGGTCTCCGGGACCACGCGCATGGAGCACTATCTGATCGAGATCCGATTCTCGGCCCGCTGCAACGCCTACTGGGGGCGGATGATGCGCTTCGACGACCGCACCTACGGGAACAGCATGACCGTGCACGCCTACCGCATGGCCAATCCGAACGGGCCCGAGCGTCAGACGGCGATCGAGCGGGATGTGCAGATCGCGTACACGACCGTCGTGGTGCCCGAGTACCTCGACGACCGGATCTGCGTCTCGGGGAGCGTGACCCTCGACGGGCGCGAGATCGACCTGGGCGATCCGATCTGCACCTGAGCGCTGCGTCCGGGCGGCGTCGCGACACGCCGTCGGGTGCTGCAGCGCGTCGCTGCACGCCGCCGCGGGCGGCGGGAATGAGGGCGGCACGCGCTTGCGCCTTCAGGTGAAGATCTTTCGTGAATTTATGCGACTCGTGGGAGCGGCGCCCGGGAGAGCTCGACTCGGGCGGGCTGCAAAGTTGAGTGAGTCTTGTGGAGTTTGTTGGAATCCCCAGTTGCCCCCCGGTGTCAGGGGCTCCTAGCATGGGCCTCGGAGATTCCCCCACTCCACTCCTTCAACCTCATATCGATGTCCTCGAAGCCCCTCGGCGCCCGGCGCCGGAGGGTCCCTCGGGCGTCGGTCCTGGCACGGCGGCGCATCGCACGGCACGGCGGGGGAGCGTGCCGTGAGCCAGCCGAGGAGTACCCATGTCCTCGCAGACTCGGATTCACGTGGTGGACGCACCGACCCTGCTGTCCCGTCTGGTCGTGACGACGGTGCAGGGGCTCGGATTGGGCCCCCAGCTGGAGATCGTCGAGGCCACTCCGGGCGGCCTGCCCCTGCTCGGCGAGTCGCAGGGCATCGTCTGGTGTCCCACCCGCCCGGACCTCGGCCATGCCGAGTCCCGGCTGCACGCCCTGCTGCGCCTGGGCGTGCCGGTGCTGGCCCTGGACCTGGCCGACAACGCCTCGCTCATGGGGCTGGCCCGCCGCGCCGGTCTGCCGGTCCTGGCCTCCAACTCGACCCCCGACGAGATGCGCGAGATGTTCCGCGCCGTCTTCCTGGACAACCCTCAGGGGTATCTGCCGGCCCGCGCCGGGCTCGGTGCCGAGACTTTCTCGGACTCCGCGCCGGAACTGAGCACGCGCGAGGAGGAGGTGCTGCGCCTCTACGCCTCCGGCGCCCTGCTCAAGCAGATCGCCTACCGCATGGGCGTCTCGTTGAACACGGTCAAGAGCTACCGGGCCCGCATCCAGTCCAAGTACGCGGCCGTGGGCGTGCAGCTGCGCCAGCGGCTCGACTTCCACATCGAGGCGCGGCGCCGCTTCCCCGACCTGGAGGCCATCGACTGGAGCGCCAACAACCGCGTCGGCGCCGGCAGCGGCGGCGGTACCGCCCCCGACGGCATCGCGGCGAGCGCCTAGCCGGGCACCCGCGCGGCCGAAGGCGCGTCACCGGCCCCGCCGCGAAGGAGCCTCGGCACGACAGGCGCTCTGTACGTGCATGCTCGGCCGAACCGTGCGGCGCTACCGCACGGTTCGCCCGAGCATGCACGTTTCGATTCGGGCCGTGGGAAATGGACAGGAGCCGGCCGGCATCGAGCATGCCGACCGCGGTGACGGGCGCACCCCGGCACTCCGCTCGAGACCCGACTCCGGAACAGCTCCTCGCGAATCCGGCTCAGAAGATCTGCGGTGGCGGTGGCGGCCCGCCCTGCGGCGGACGGTCCTGCGGGGGCTGCTGTGGCGGGTACGGCGGCTGTCCGTGTGGTGCCGGCGGGTAGGGTGCGGCCGGCGGATACGGGGGCTGCCCCTGGGGCGGGT
>JAUNLB010000124.1:0-1499 GCA_030532485.1 Pseudoclavibacter sp. | reverse complement strand
CTGCGGATACGGAGCCTGCGGATAGGGGACAGGCGGCGGTGCCTGCGGGGAGCCGGGCGGCGGGGAGGCGCCCGGCTGCGGCGGCTGCCCGTACACCGCCTGGGGGTGCTGGGCCTGCCCGTAGTGTTGCCCGGCGGCGCGCGGCAGCCGCCGGCTCCGACCTCGGCGGCGCAGGAGGGAGAACAGCGCGGCGCCGCCGGCGACGACGAGGGCGACGATGAAGTAGCCCAGCCCGCGGCGGCGGCGCCGGCCCGGGACCACCGGGCCGGGATCGTGGTCGTCCCGGGCCTGGACCGTCGAGGTCGGGCGGCCGGTCGGCCGCCCGGAGGCCGGGGCGACCCGCGCGGCGCTCTCCTGCTGCTGGGCGGGCACGGTTCCGGGAACGGCCCAGCTCGCCTGCGCGATCGCGAAGCCGCCCGAGAAGAGACCGAGCGCGAGCGCGGCGACGGCGAAGCGGCGGCGGATGCGCATGCGAGAACCCCCATCATGTTCGACGTGCGGTTTATCCTGCCACGGGCCGCGGGCGCGGGAAGCCGACTGGAGGATGAGATCGGTCGAGCGGGCGCGGTGCCGCTCAGCGGGGCGCGAGCAGGAGCACGGCGGCGGCCGTCGCGGCCGAGAGGACCGCCAGCAGCGTGTCCCAGCCGGTCCAGCGCAGCGGCCGCCGCTCGGTGCGGGTGGGCGCGTGGCCGAAGCCGCGGGCGTCCATGCTGAGCGCGAGCCGTTCGGCGTGCAGCATGGCCCCGGCCATGAGCGGCACGAGGGCCGCGAGTCGGCGGCGGACCGCGCCGACCGGACCGCGACCGAAGAACACGCCGCGGGCGCGGTGGGCCCGCTCGATCGTCTCGAACTCGAGACGGAAGCTGGGCACGAAGCGGAAGGCGGCCAGCGCCGCGTAGCCGAAGCGGTAGGGGACCCGCAGCTGCCCGACGAGGGCGCGCACCAGATCCCCGCCGGCCGTACCGGCACCGGCCAGGAAGGCGAGCAGCACGATCGCCACCAGCCGCAGACCGGTGGCCAGCCCCAGCCGCCAGGCCCCCAGGTGGAAGGGCCACTGGCCGATGCGGAACAGCACCTCGGTGTCCGCGAGCTGCGGCGCGTCCACCCAGGCGCCCAGCGTGAACGACAGCACGCCGGCGGCGAGCCACGGCACGAGCAGGAGCACGAGCCGCTGCCCGGCCCGCAAGCGCAGTCCCGTCAGCAGCGCGAGCTGGGCGAGCAGGATGCACAGCGCGGGGGCGAGCGGGTCGCGGACGAAGAAGAGCGCGAGGATCGTCGCGAACGGCACCGCCATCTTGGCCAGCGGATGCCGGCGGTGCAGCCACGGCATCCGGTCCCGGCGGGCCTCCTCGACCGAGGGCCGGTCGAGCCGCCGCCCGGCGGCGTCGCGGCTCGCGGGGCCTGCTCCGGCTGCCGATCCGGTCTCGACTGCGGCTGCCGATCCGGTCTCGGCTGTGGTCTCGCTCGCGGACTCGGGTGTCTCGCTCGCGGGCCCGGGT
>JAUNLB010000123.1 GCA_030532485.1 Pseudoclavibacter sp. | reverse complement strand
CGCCATGACCGATCACCCCGATCCCCAACACACGTGAAATGCTTCGCTTCGAGAAGCACCGGACACGCATCGTCCAGTCGACTTCTCGTCTTCCCACCCCTCCGGGAGCCTATGCTTCCCCGATCCTCCCGAAAGGACACCACCAGCATATCCCGAACGGTACGACACCACAAGCCCGGGAGGGTGTTTTCCGCTGGGTGTTTCCTGAGCGCCCGACGCGCAGACTCGCCCGAAACGACGGACGAGACGCACCCCGTGAGAACCGTCGGGACAGGCCCCGAGTCGGGAAAGGAAAAAGACGCAGAAAGGATTCGGGTGAATCCTACCGGCCACCTCCGACATTCGAGACGGAAGCCGAGTCCTAGTGTTCGTAAATCAGGTACTTGCGTTCATCGGGAGCGTATTCGCAACAGCGGGCATCCAAAGCGGGGGGGAGATCTGGGCAGGCCCCGGGCGCAGAAGAGATTCGCGGTGCACCGCACCGCTCTCGCGCGGCCGGCCTGGGATCACTCGTTCCAGCCGGTCAGCGGAGCGTCCTCCAGAACCGCCCGGATCGCCGCTCCGACGCGGGGCAGCTCCAGCAGGAAGCCGTCGTGGCCGAAGTCCGACTCGATCACGAGGGCCGCATCGCCCGTGCGGCTTCCCGGCAGCCCCGCAGCGATGCGGTGCTGGGTCTCGACGGGGAACAGGGCGTCGCTGTCGATGCCGATCACGAGCGAGGGCATCCGGGCCGCGGCCAGCGCCGCCTCCGCCCCGCCCCGGTCACGGCCGACGTCGTGGGAGCTCATGGCGCGAGTGAGGGTGATGTAGCTGTTCGCGTCGAAGCGGCGGGTGAAGCGGTTGCCGTGGAAGTCCAGATAGGACTCGACGGCGTAACGTCCGCCGCCGTCCCCGGGGGAGCGGGTGCGTGACTGCCAGCTGCGGCTGAAGCGTTCGTCCAGCTCGTGCTGGGCGCGGTAGCCGAGCATGGCCATCCGGCGGGCGAGCGCGAGCCCGCGATGCGGGCCCGATCCGGCCGGCTCGTCATAGTAGTCGCCGTCCCGCCAGCCGGGGTCCAGACGGATCACCTCGGCCTGCAGCGTGTTCTGGGCGATCGTGCGGGCGTCCACGCTGGCCGGGGCCGAGAGCACCACGAGCCGCCCGGTGCGCTCCGGCGCGGCGCAGGCCCACTCCAGCGCGTGCATGCCCCCCATCGAACCGCCCACGACCGCGTGGAAGCGCTGCACTCCGAGCAGATCCGCCAGGCGCAGCTGTGCCCGTACCTGGTCGCGCACGGTCGTGTGCGGGAAACGGGCCCCGTACTCGCGTCCGTCCGGCGCCAGCGAGGACGGGCCGGTGGAACCCTGGCAGCCCCCCAGCATGTTCGGGGCCACCACGAACCACCGTTCCGTGTCGATCGGCTTGCCCGGCCCGATCAGCCCCGGCCACCAGCCGGGACTCGGATGCCCGTCGCCCGCCGGCCCCTCCACGTGCGAGTCGCCGGTGAGCGCGTGCAGCACGAGCACCGCGTTACCGCCGTCGGGAGCGAGCTGCCCCCAGCACTCGTAGGCCAGGCGGACCGCTTCCAGGCGCTCGCCGCTCTCGAAGGCGAAGCCGTCCAGGGCGGCGAAGCGCCTGCGGCCGGGCCGGTCGCCGTCCCGCCAGGCGCCGCTCGCGGGCGGCAGCAGCGAAGCGGCGCGCAGATCCTCCGAACGGATCGGCGCGAGCCCGGTCGGGTCGTCGTCAGCTGGCCAGCGCACCCGACGAGGATACGCGAGCCCGACCGGGCCGCGCCCGCCTTCAGCCCTCGACGGCCTTGCGGATGCCCTGCTCCAGATCGGCGATCAGGTCGTCCACGTGCTCCAGCCCGATCGACAGTCGCACCAGGCCCGGGGTGATGCCGCTGGCCAGCAGCTGCTCGGGGGTGAGCTGCGAGTGCGTGGTGGAGGCGGGGTGGGAGACCAAGGAGCGGACGTCGCCGATGTTCACCAGGTGGCTGAACAGCTCCAGCGACTCGGTGAAGCGCCGGCCGGCCTCCAGCCCGCCCTTGAGCTCGAAGGACAGGATCGCCCCGGTGCCCTCGGGCGCGTAGCGGCGGCCCAGCTCGTACCACGGGCTGTCGGGCAGACCCGCGTAGTTGACGCTCGCGACCCGATCGTGGGCGGAGAGCCACTCGGCGATGCGCTGCGCGTTGCGCACGTGCCGCTCGACGCGCAGGCTCAGCGTCTCCACGCCCTGCAGGACCTGCCAGGCCGAGGCGGGCGCGAGCGCCGGGCCCATGTCGCGCAGCAGCTGCACGCGCGCCTTCGCGTGGAAGGCGTGCTCGTCGCCGAGCGCCTCGGTGTACACCAGGCCGTCGTAGGAGGGATCGGGGCTCGTCAGGCCCGGGAAGCGCTCGGCGTGCTCGCTCCACGGGAAGCGTCCGCCGTCGACGATGACCCCCGCGACCACCGCGCCGTGCCCGCCGAGGTACTTGGTCGCCGAGTGCAGCACGATGTCCGCGCCGTGCTCCAGCGGCCGGACCAGATAGGGGGTGGCGATCGTGTTGTCGACCAGGAACGGCAGGCCCGCCTCGTGCGCGACCTCCGCGACGGTCGTGATGTCGAGGATGTTCACGGCCGGGTTCCCGATCGTCTCGGCGAAGAACAGCTTCGTGTTCGGCCGCACGGCCCGCCGCCACGCCTCCGGATCGTTCTGCTCCTCGATGAAGGTGGTCTCGATGCCCAGCCGGGCGAGCGTGTACGCGAAGAGGTTGTAGGTGCCGCCGTAGATCGAGGTGGAGGAGACGATATGGTCCCCCGCGCCGGCCAGGTTCAGGATCGCGAGGGTCTCGGCCGACTGGCCGGAGGCCAGCGCGATGGCCCCCGTGCCGCCCTCCAGGGATGCGATGCGGGCCTCCAGCACGGCCGTGGTCGGATTGGTGATGCGCGTGTAGATGTTGCCCGGGACGCTCAGCGAGAACAGATCGGCCGCGTGCTGGGAGCTGTCGAAGACGAACGAGGTGCTCTGGTAGATCGGGGTCACCACGGCCCTGGTGACCGGGTCCGGGGCGGCTCCGGCGTGGATCTGCCGGGTCTCGAATCGCTGGCTCATGTGCTGGCTCTCCTGCGTCGTGTGCGTCGTGCGTGCGCGGCGTGAGGGGCGGGCGCCCCGGCCCGCCTGCCGGGCCGCGATCATTCTCATGAGCCGTCCGGGCGCAGGCAAGGCGCGGCGCAATGCGGCGTCATGATGCGCAGCCGGCCGGCCGCGTGCCACGATGGGGGACATGGCGCAGGAGCACGACGGCGGAGGCACCCCGCGGCGCGTCCTGGTGACGGGCGCGTCCAGCGGGATCGGACGGGCGACGGCGCGGCTGCTCGCCGGCCGCGGCTGGCGCGTGGTCGCCACGGCCAGACGGGAGCGGCGGCTGCACGAACTGGCCGCGCAGCAGCGCGAGGCCGGTCGCGTGGTCGAGGTCCTGCCGGCCGATCTGAGCGAGGCGGCCGAGACCCGTCGGCTCGTGGAGCGACTGCGGGCCGGCGGCCCCCTGCACGCGCTCGTCCACATCGCCGGCACGGCGCTCGGCGCGGACAGCGTGGAGGACGGCCGGGACGAGGAGTGGCTGCGCATGTTCGAGGTGAACGTGGCCGCCACCCGGCGTCTGCTCGCCCTGAGCCTGCCGCTGCTGCGCGAAGCGGCCCTGGAGCCGGCCGCCGACGGCGGCGCCCGCCACGCGGACATCGTCGCCGTCACCTCGACCGCAGCGCGCGTGCGCTACGAGGGCGGGGCGGGCTACTCGGCCGCCAAGGCGGGCGAGGCGGCCCTGCTGGAGGTGCTGCGGCTGGAACTGGCCGGGGAGCCGCTCCGGATCATGGAGATCGCCCCCGGCATGGTCCGGACCGAGGAGTTCACGCGCACGCGGCTGCGCGGCGACGAGGCCGCCGCCGCGGCCCTGTACGAGGGCGTCGAGCACCCCCTGACGGCTGAGGACGTCGCGCTCGTGATCGCCGGTGCCCTGGAGCTGCCGGGGCACGTCAACGTCGATCAGCTCGTGCTGCGCCCCGTCGCCCAGGCCGCCCAGCACAAGCTCGTGCGCGGCCCGCTGCGGCCCCGGACCGTCCAGGCCCCGGGCGAACCGGAGGAACCGCGCCCATGACGATCTACCTGGACGGGGGAGGGGGGAACCGCGCCGACGGCGCGGCCCCGCCGGGCCGGACGAGCGCCCTGCGCCGCCTGCTGACGGAGGCAGCCGACCGCGCGGCCGGACGCCCCGCCCGCGTCGCGATCCTGGCCCCCGGCCCGGACGGGGCGCGGCGGGCCCGGGACTGGGAGCTCGTGCTGCGCGCCGCCGCCGAGGCCCCGATCGACCCCGTTCCGCTGCCGGTCGACGAAGGCGGGGCCCCGCTCGACCCCGCCGCGCTCATGAGGGTCGACGCGATCCTCGTGACGGGCGCGCGCGGCGCCGCCTGCCTGTCCGCGCTGGACGCCGTCGCGGTGGACCTGCGCCGCCTCGTGGCCGAGGGCGTTCCCTACTACGGCGAGGACGGCGGGGCGCAGATCGCCGGCGAGACGGCCGTGGACTGCGGTCGCACCCTGCACGGCGCCGAACTCGCCCCCGCCTGGCCCGACGCGCCCGAGCGGAGCACCCTCGCCCCGGGCCTGGGACTGGTCGACATCACGATCCTGGCCCGAGCCGCCCAGCGCGGCCTGCTCGCCCTGGCCGTCGCGCTCGTCGACTCCGGCGAGAACGGCGAGGCCCCCGTGCTGGCGATCGACGAGCAGACGATCCTGGTGGTCGGCGACGGCGCGCTGGAGGTGCTGGGCTCCGGCCGTGCGTGGCACGTGCGCGGCGGCCCCGAGCCGGGCGGGACGCTCGTGTCGACCCTGTGGCCCGCGTCCGGAGCGGACGGGGAGGACGCCGAGAGCGAGGAGGACGCGTGAGCGCGATGACCCTGGAGCAGCTGGCCGCCGCGGGCCGCATCGACCCCGGCTGGGCCCGGGCGCTGGAGCCGGTCCAGGAACGCATCGCCCGGCTGGGCGAGTTCCTGCGGGAGGAGAGCGCGCAGGGGCGCGGCTTCCTGCCCGCCGGCGAGCACATCCTGCGCGCCTTCCGGCAGCCCCTGTCCGAGGTGCGCGTGCTCATCGTCGGCCAGGATCCCTACCCGACCCCCGGACACCCCATCGGCCTCAGCTTCGCGGTCGAGCGGCACGTCCGCCCCCTGCCGAAGAGCCTCGTGAACATCTACCGGGAGCTGCACGACGACCTCGGCCTGCCGCCGGCCGAGCACGGCGACCTCGGCCGCTGGAGCGAGCAGGGCGTGCTGCTGCTCAACCGCGTGCTCACGGTCCGCCGCGGCGCCCCCGCCTCCCACCGCGGCAAGGGCTGGGAGGAGGTCACCGAGTGCGCCATCCGGGCGCTCGTGGACCGCGGCGGGCCGCTGGTGGCGATCCTCTGGGGCCGGGACGCCCAGAACCTCGGCCCCCTGCTCGGCCGGGTGCCCCGCATCGCCTCGCCCCACCCCAGTCCGCTGTCCGCCTCCCGCGGCTTCTTCGGCTCCCGGCCCTTCTCCCGCGCCAACGAGGCCCTGCGCGAGCAGGGCGCCGAGCCCGTGGACTGGCGCGTCGAGGGGTGAGCGGGGCCGGGCTGCACGAGCTCGGCGCCCTCGCCCTGCGCCGCGCGCTCGCGGCGGGGGAGTGCACGGCCCTGGATGCGGCCGAGGGCTTCCTGGAGCGGATCGCGGCCCTGGATGCGGGCGCCCGGGGCCTGGGGGCCTTCGCGGCCGTCACGGCCGAGGCGGCCCGGCAGCGTGCGGCCGCCCTGGACGCGGCCCGGGCGGCCGGTCCTGCGGCTGCGGCGGCCCGCGATCCGCGGCGCGCCCCCCTGTGGGGCGTACCCTTCGCGGACAAGGACCTCGTGGACCGGGCCGGGGCGCCGGCGGCCCGCGGCTCCCTCGCCCTGGCCGGCCGAGTCCCCGACGAGAGTTCGCCGCTGGCCAGGCGCATGGACGCCGCCGGCGGCGTCAGCCTGGGCAAGACGAGCACTCCGGAGTTCGGACTCGTCGCCTGCGCGGGCGGCCCCTTCGGCGTGGTGCGCAACCCCTGGCGCCGGGACCGCGATCCGGGCGGCTCCTCCTCCGGGGCCGCGGTCGCCGTGGCCGCCCGCCTGCTGCCCTGCGCCCCGGGATCGGACGGCGGCGGCTCCGTCCGGATCCCGGCCGCGGCCTGCGGGGTGCTGGGCATCAAGCCCTCCCGCGGCCACCCCTGCGGCGTCGGCCAGACGGACGGCGCCGGAGGCCTCTCGGTCCCCGGCGCCCTCGCCCGCACGGCTGCCGACTCGGCTCTGCTGCTCGCGGGCATGAGCGGGCGCCCGGCGCCGGGGCCGCTCGCGCCGCCCGGCCGACTGCGCTTGGCCTGGAGCTGCTGGAGCCCCTGGCGGCAGACGGTGCCCGAGCTGCGGACCGGCGAGGAGGAGTTGCGGGTGCTGGCGGAGGCGGTGGGACTGCTGGAGCGGCTCGGCCACCGGATGGAACCCGCTCCGGACCCCGCCGTGCCCGGATTCGCCGCGGCCTTCCGGACCGTCTGGGAGACGGGCGCGGCCCTCGCGGCGGCGACGGCGCCCCGGCCGGAACTGTTGGAGCCCTTCACCCGTCGGCTGGCGGAGGCGGGCTCGCGGCACGCGCCGGAGGCGCGGGTCGCCGCGTTCGCGACGCTCGAACGCTGCCGCCGCGAACTGGTCGAGCGCTTCCGGGACTACGACGCCGTGCTGACCCCGGTGCTGGCGGGCCCGCCCTGGCCGGCGGGCGCGCACGGGGAACTGCTGGCGCAGGAGGGATTCGAACGGCAGTGCCGTCTCACGCCCTTCACGGCCTGGGCGAATGTGGCGGGGCTTCCGGCGGTCTCGATGCCGATCGGCGAGCGGACGGACGGCTCGGGACTGCCGATCGGCGTGCAGGCGGTCGGTCGGCTCGGCTCGGAGGGGCTTCTGCTGCGCCTGGCCGCTCAGCTGGAGCGCGAGCTGCGCTGGGACCTGCGCGTCCCGCCGGAGGCGGAGGGGCGTGCGGTCAAGTAGCCGCCGTCGGCGAGCCCGGCCTCGATCTCGAAGCGGTTGCGCAGCGGATCGGCCCCCGCAGCCCAGTACAGGAAGGGGAACAGCAGCCCGTAGCGCTGCCACTGCCGGAGGTGGACCCGCTCGTGGCGCAGTACGCGAGGACCGGTGGCGTCCCGGGTCAGGAAGACCCGGCCCACACAGGTGCCGCCCCGACGGAAGGCCCAGCGGGGCAGGCCCCGGCACACGATCAGCCCGTCCGCGAACTCGATGCGCCCCGTGGACAGGGGGGCGCCGATCAGCAGCGCGAGCAGCGTCGCGATCTCGGCGCCCATCCGGGACAGGGGCGAATCCAGCAGCAGGCGGCGCAGCAGCCGCACGGGCGCGGAGCTCATGATCGACGACTCCCGAGGGATCGGGGCGGGGGCGCCGGGCGCCCCCCCCGACGGGCACTGGCGCCGTACCCGGCCGGAGTGGCCTGTGCGGGCCTGAGCG